>JAKQPY010000011.1:0-47311 GCA_029564465.1 Bacteroidota bacterium
TTGTTTATACGCTTCCCTGCTAAAAACTGCCGTTTGCAATCGAAACATCGATAGTTCTGAACTCCGTTATTTGTCCCATTTTTCTTGGTCCTTTTTGACCCGCAATAAATGCAAATTTTTTATTCATCGTTTTCAAATGCATCAAAGCTATGCAGTTATTAGATTTGAACAAGGTGTGAGCATTAATTTTGTCTATTAAGCCCAATATCTGATGAATCATAATCCACAAATCAAGAATCTGAAAATACTATGAAATATGCTCTGGTTACCGGCGGATCGCGCGGAATAGGCCGGTCTGTCTGTCTCGAACTATCGCGGATGGGATATCCGGTTATCATAAATTACGTTTCTAACGAAACTGCAGCCCTCGAGGTAAAAAGCACTATTGAGGCAGAAGGTGGTGTTGCAAGCCTGCTTCGGTTCGACGTAGCCGACGCCGAAGCTGTCGACACAGCCTTATTGCAATGGCAGGAGTCGAACCCGAACGATTATATTGCTGTACTCGTGAACAACGCAGGAATTCGCGACGATGCATTAATGATGTGGATGCAAAACTCGCAATGGGATCGAATAATAGGTATACACCTGAACGGATTCTTTTACGTTACGCGTCGTTTGTTGAAGGATATGCTGGTAAACCGGTTTGGCAGAATAATTAACGTAGTTTCTCTATCGGGCTTAAAAGGCCTTCCGGGGCAGACCAATTATTCGGCTGCCAAAGCAGGAATTATTGGTGCAACCAAAGCACTGGCACAGGAAGTAGGACGCAAAGGCGTTACAGCAAATGCCGTGGCCCCGGGTTTTATAACTACCGACATGACCGGTGACCTCGATGAAGCATCACTCAAACAGATGATACCATTAAACCGCTTCGGGAAACCCGAAGAAGTTGCTTATCTGGTGTCGTTTCTGGCATCCGAAAAATCTTCGTACATCACCGGCGAAGTGATATCGATAAATGGAGGATTATATACATAAAATTCAATATATGAGAAGAGTAGTAATAACGGGAATGGGTATTTATTCATGCATCGGAAAAAACCTCGAAGAGGTTAAGGGCTCGTTATATCAGGGAAAATCCGGACTTGGAATCGACCCCATGCGCTATGAATACGGATATCGTTCTCCTTTAACCGGAATATTGGAAAGACCCGAATTAAAATCGCTGCTCGATCGGCGCATGCGCACTGGTCTTTCGGAAGAAGGTGAATATGCATTTATGGCTACCAAAGAAGCTGTCGAAAATGCAAAGCTGACTATGGATTATTTCGACACAAACGAAGTGGGCATTTTCTATGGCAACGATTCATCGGCAAAAGCAGTAATCGAAGCCCACAATATTGCCGCCGAGAAAAAAGATACTATGATGATGGGGTCGGGAGCAATTTTTCAGTCGATGAACTCTACGGTAACCATGAACCTGTCGGTTATCTACAAACTAAAAGGTATCAACATGACAATAAGCGCAGCCTGTGCAAGTGGATCGCATTCGCTCGGGCTGGGCTATCTGTTTATTAAGAACGGCTGGCAGGATATGGTAATTTGCGGAGGAGCACAAGAAACCAATTTGTATTCGATGGGAAGTTTCGATGCATTGAGTGCCTTTTCGGTGAATATCGAAGATCCGACCAAAGCTTCCCGTCCGTTCGACGCTAACCGCGACGGACTGGTACCCAGCGGTGGTGCCGCCACGCTGATAATCGAAGAATATGAACATGCTGTTAAACGAGGTGCCCCTATTATTGCCGAAATAGTAGGATATGGTTTCTCATCAAACGGCGGACATATTTCGCAACCCAATAACCAAGGTTCTTTTATTGCCATGCAACGCGCACTGGATGATGCCGGTTTAAAACCCGCTGATGTGGATTACATCAATGCACATGCCACTTCCACTCCATTGGGCGACTCTTACGAAGCACAGGCCATTTTTGAACTTTTTGGAGCTTGCAATACACCGGTAAGTTCTACCAAATCGATGACAGGTCACGAATGCTGGATGGCAGGCGCCAGCGAAATTATCTATTCGGTGCTGATGATGCAACATTCGTTTATCGCACCCAATATCAATTTCGAAACACCGGATGAACACTCAGCAAAAATCAACATCATCACAAAAACAAAGGAGCAGAAAATTGATTGTTTTCTTTCGAATTCTTTCGGTTTTGGAGGAACTAACAGTGCCCTTATTGTAAAGAAATTGTAAATAGTTATTTTTGTCGGCTAATATTAATTAAAACAACATAAAATGTCGAGAGAAGAAATAGTAAAAATTACCAATGAGTTTTTGATTGAAGAAATTGAAATTGATGCTGCTTTGTTGAACAACGATGCACATCTAAAAAACGATCTGGGCATCGACAGCCTTGATTTTGTGGATATAGTTGTAATTGTTGAACGCAAATTCGGTTTTAAAATTAAAGCTGAAGAAATGGCCGGAGTAACTACCCTGGGTGCATTCTACGACTATATCGAGAGCAAGGTAAACAGCACCGAAGGTGAGCCAAAATAAAGCATGGAAAGGTCGTACCGGCGGTGGTAGTTTCGGGCAGAAATCATTATTTCTGTATTTTAAGTATGGTAGTATTCCGCTGGCTTATGCCATCACTGCAGTAGTGGTTGTATTTTACATCGTTTTTCATGCAAAGGCAACACGCAGCATTTATCTGTACTTCAGGAAAAGACACACTTACCCCATGGGTAAGGCTATGTTTTGTACCTACCGGAACCATTACATTTTCGGGAAAACCCTGATTGATAAATTTGCTGTATTTGCAGGGCGTGGCACCCAGTATAAAATTGAAATAGAGGGAAAGGAGATTTTTGATGAAATTATTAACAATAGTAACAAAGGGGCAATAATTGTGAATTCGCATGTTGGCAATGCCGAAATCGCCGGCTATTTACTCGGTCAGGATAAAAAGCGTATGACAGCTTTGATATTTGGCGGAGAAGCAGCCGACATGCAATCGTATCGAAATCAGGTAATGCAGAAGAATAATATCCGGCTCATTCCCGTTGTTGATGCTTTTTCGCATTTCATTGGTTTATATCAGGCTGCCAGTGAACATGACCTGATTAGTGTTATTGGCGATCGCACTTACCCGGGTTCAAAAAACACCGCAGCAAAATTTTTGGGAGCCGATGCATTTTTTCCTCTCAATCCGTTTCAGATTGCATCTAAGCTCAAATTGCCCGCTCTGGCATTTTATGTGATGCGAAGCGGATATAAAAAATATAAAATTCATGTAGTTCGGCTGGACCATGATTCAGAACTCAACAACACCAATACAACGGAGTATTTGCAAAAGAAATATATCGCATCACTTGAGGAAACTATGCGGAAATACCCACTACAATGGTTCAATTATTATAATTTTTGGTTGGATAACCCGGTACAAATAAACTAAATCACATGGCATACAATTTCGGTAACGACAAAAAATCGGCTTTTCAGGCACAATTCGATGCACAAAAAATTGCGTTTGCGCCCATCATGTTTCAGGCAGCCCGTGCTCTCAGGGATTTTGGGATACTTAAGTCGGTGTATGAGCATAAAGATGGGATCAGTATGGAAGACCTGGCATCGGAGTTAAAACTTCCGATTTACAGTGTTAAAGTATTACTGGAAGCCGGCTTAAGTATCGAGCTTGTTTATGCCGTCGACTACAAGTTCTTCATTACTAAAACCGGATGGTTTATTATGAACGACGACCTTACCCGGGTCAACATGGACTTTACCCACGACGTGAATTATCAGGGTTTTTTCCACCTGGACGAATCGCTCAAAAACGAAAAACCCGAAGGCCTCAAAGTATTTGGCGAATGGAGCACGGTATACGAAGCCCTTTCTCAATTGCCCGAACAGGTACGTAAAAGCTGGTTTGGATTCGACCATTATTATTCCGATGCATCATTTCCATACGTTTTACCATTGCTGTTTGCCGAAAAACCCGGCAAAATCCTGGACGTGGGTGGAAATACCGGCAAATTTGCCATTCAATGTGCAAAATTCAATCCCGATGTAAAAATCACAATTCTCGATTTACCAGGTCAGTTGGCCGACGCTTACAAAAACATCGAAGCAAATGGTTTAAGCGACCGTATCGACGGATATCCGATAAATTTACTCGATCACAGCAAAGCCTATCCGAAGAATTATGATATTGTGTGGATGAGTCAGTTCCTCGATTGCTTCTCACAGGCCGATATCGTTGAATTGCTGCGAAAAGCTGCTGATGCGCTGTCTGATCATGGAGCGGTTTACATTATGGAAACCTTTTGGGATAATCAGAAAACCGATGCCGGAAGGTATTGCCTCGTGGCTACCAGCTTGTATTTTACCTGTATTGCCAATGGCTGTAGCCAGATGTATCACACCGAAGATATGCTAAAACTGATTGAAAAGGCAGGGATGAAAGTCGATAAAACTTTCGAAGGTATTGGTGTGAGTCATACAGTTCTCCGATGCATAAAATCATAATGCCTTAATCGATGCAGCTTGAAAACCTCGATATAAAAACCCTGCTTCCCCAGCAAGTTCCGTTTGTAATGGTTGATACCTTGCTACGCTGCGACAATATTGTTACCCAAACCCGGTTTTACATTAACGAAGGACATGTTTTTACATCAAACGGTGTGCTTACCGAGCCCGGTATACTCGAAAATATTGCTCAGACCTGCGCTGCCCGAATGGGCTATATCAACAGCATCATGAAAGGCGGCGACGTTAAACTCGGTTTTATTGGTGCAGTTAAAAACATGAAGTTCTACAAATTACCTCCCGTAGGTAGTAGCATCGAAACAAGCATCGAAGTACAAAACGAAGTATTTAATATGTTGCTCGTGCAAGCTAAGGTATTTGCCGGCGACGAGTGTATTGCAGAATGTGAAATGAAAATATCGGAACAATGAAAAAACTGTTTGCCGAAAAAGAAATTGAAGTACGTTTCAGCGAAGTCGACTCCATGGGTATCGTGTGGCATGGATCGTATGCCAAGTATTTTGAAGATGCACGCGAAGAATTCGGAAAAAAATACAATTTAGGCTATTTGCGGATTTTTGGAGAAGGGTTCTATTCTCCTCTGGTAAATCTCGATTTCAGCTACAAACATCCGCTGGTATATGGCGATAAGGCTCGGGTCGAAATAGTTTATAAGCCGGTGGCTGCTGCTAAAATATGTTTCAGCTATCGCATTGTTTCCTGCAAAGACGGTTCCTTGATTGCCACCGGCAGCAGCGTTCAGGTTTTTCTCGACCGCGAATACAAATTACTGTGGAACAACCCGGCTTTTTACGAAGACTGGAAAATTAAAAACGGATTACTGTAGCATGTCGTTGGTGTATCAAATATCCGACAATCTGATATCTCCCTTAGGGTTCACGACCCTATCGAATTTCGATGCCGTTGTTTCGGGTAGCACCGGACTAAAATATTATGCCGAGGGCAGTCTGGGTGTTCCCGAAGCCTTTTGTGCAGCCCTCATCGAGAGGCTCTTGTTGCATGAACAATGCCACGCGGCAGGCATACCCCAGGATTATACCGATTTCGACAAACTGATAATTTTATCGGCAACGCTGGCACTTCGCAATACCGGAATTGATTCATCCTCGGATCGGACAGTTTTCATTCTATCGACAACCAAAGGTAATATTTCACTTCTAGCGGAAGGATTTACCAAAGGTTCCCCCGATAAAAGATTGTTTTTATGGCACAGTGCCGGTTTGCTTTCAGACTTTTTTAACAATCCGAACAAGCCCATGGTTGTTTCGAATGCCTGTATTTCGGGTGTTTCGGCACAGCTTGTTGCCCGACAACTTTTACTTTCGGGCCGGTTCGATTATGCTGTGGTTGTTGGAGCCGATTTGGTCTCGAAGTTTGTAGTTTCAGGTTTTCAGTCTTTTAAGTCCTTGTCACAACAGGTTTGCCGTCCTTTTGATGCAGCAAGAGAAGGACTGAATATCGGCGAGGCAGCCGGAACTATTGTCCTGGGACGTGCTTCAGGTGTCGACGAATTACCTGCAAACAATCTGTATATTGCCGGTGGATCCATCACCAACGATGCCAATCATATTTCGGGGCCGTCGCGTACAGCCGAAGGTCTATACCGGGCCATTGCATCGGCTGTTAAAACAAATAATCACGAAGAGCCCGGGTTTATTTGTGCACATGGCACGGCAACACCCTATAACGACGAAATGGAAGCCATTGCCCTGAACCGGGTTCACATGCAGCATATTCCGGTGTTTAGTCTGAAAGCCTATTTTGGTCACACACTGGGCGCTGCCGGCTTAATAGAAACCATCATAGCTTCGCAGGCATTACGACAATCGGTAATACCCGCCAATGCCGGCTACAACGAATGTGGTGTAACTCAACCTGTTGCAGTTAACACTGAAACAAAAGCCTATGCCTGCAGTTCGTTCCTGAAAACCGTATCGGGCTTCGGGGGCTGTAATGCTGCCATGCTGGTGAAAAAGAAGGAGGTGAACTGATGATTCTGGTTTCGAAATATTGCGTGATGCGAAGGCATACATTAATCGAAGATGGAAAACTCATTTTCGAAAGCAACCCCGATCTTAAATACAGCGAATTTCTTTCGGCAGTATATCGCAATCTGCAACTCCAATACCCCAAGTTCTTTAAGATGGACGAATTGTCGAAAACCGGTTTTCTTGCTGCCGAAGTATTATTGTCTGGCCGTACCGACAATCGAAACCTGCAAAACGAAAATATGCCGGTTTATATGATATGCAGGTCGTCGTCGCTCGAAACCGACGAAAACTTTGAACTTACTACCGGAGCTGAATATTTCCCAAGCCCTTCGGTATTTGTTTACACGCTACCTAACATTGTGCTGGGTGAAATCGCAATAAAAAATAAGTTATACGGCGAAAATACCTGCTTCGTATGCGAAGACTTTGCCAATGAAATTGTTTTCGATTATATTTGTCAGGGAGTCAGATCTGCCTGCCCGAACGAAGCGTTGGTACTGTTTATCGATCAGTACCATGGCGTGGGTGAGGTGTTGGCTGTTTTGATTTCGGAACAGAGAAACGAAAATGATGGTATAACCGGGTTTACAATTGAACATATCAACGAATTATTAAATAAACACTGAATATGGAAGAATTAATTTTAAAACTGAAAGAGCAAATTATCGAAGTGTTGAATCTCGAAGGAATGACTCCCGAAGATATTGACGAAAATGCACCCTTGTTTGGCGAAGGTCTTGGTCTTGACTCGATTGATGCATTGGAACTGATTGTGTTGATGGAGAAAAACTACGGGATCAAACTACAGGATGCCAATCAGGGCCGCGAAATTTTCAGGTCGGTAAGCTGTATGGCTGAATATATCAGCAAAAACAGAAAATTCTGAGATGAATTGCCGTATTTTGGTTAGCGGTATGGGTATTGTTTCCGGCATAGGTAACAATACAGACGAAACCCTGGCTTCGTTGCTAGAAACGCGCACGGCCATAGGTGAACTCCGCCATTTAAACACCATACACCGCTTACCCTGTGCCGAAGTAAGGCTCAGCGACAGCGAAATGAAGGCTATGCTGGGCATTCCCGAAAATGCTGTTTATACGAGAACCGCATTACTGGCCATAGTGGCCACGCGCGAGGCACTGAAAATGTCATGCATCGAAAAGGGCATTCCAAAACGAATTGCTTTTATTAACGGGACTACCGTTGGAGGTATGGAAAAAAGCGAGCTGTATTATACCGATTTTCTGACAAACGACAATTTCAACGAATATATTGCTGCACACGACTGTGGGGCCTGCACCGAAATAATTGCCGATTATTTTGAATGCTTCAGTTATGTTTCAACGCCATCAACAGCTTGTTCATCGGCAGCCAACGCCATAATGCTGGGTGCTGACCTCATCAGGGCAGGCATTGTTGATATTGCTGTAGCGGGTGGCACCGAGTGCATCACACGCTTTCACCTGAATGGGTTCAATTCGCTTATGATACTTGACAAGCAGGTGTGCCGGCCTTTCGATGAAACCCGTGCCGGCCTGAACCTCGGCGAAGGAGCAGCCTATCTGGTACTGGAATCGGAAGAAACAGCCCGATTACGCGGCATATCGGCCATTTGCGAATTGTCGGGTTATGGCAATGCATGCGACGCTTATCATCAAACGGCCTCATCACCCGAAGGTATAGGCGCCAGCCTGGCCATGAAAAAAGCCCTCGCTTCGGCTCACCTGCAGCCCGCTGAAATCGGATATATCAACGCACATGGAACCGGTACACCCAACAACGACGAGTCGGAAGGCAATGCCATTGTGCATGTTTTTGGGGAAAAACCACCTTTTGTCAGCTCTACAAAATCGCTGACAGGACATACTACCAGTGCTGCCGGTGGAGTTGAAGCCGTAATTTCGATACTGGCCATGAAACATGGTTTTATTCCCGCCAATTATAATTTCGGCGAACCCATGAAAAGCCTGCCCTTTGAACCGGTGAAGGCCAAAATTGAGCCTGCTGAAATTAACCATGTACTGTCGAATTCGTTTGGTTTCGGTGGAAACAACTCAAGTCTGATATTTTCAAAAACCGACAACTAAATCATGAAACTGAACCAGGTTTATATAAATGGCATAGGAGCTATTTCGGTACAACCCGATTTAAGCATCAATGGTCTTGCAAATCCATTGAGCTTCCGGCAAAATTATGTTCGCTGTGCCGATCCGAATTTCAGAGATTACTTCGACCCAATGGCTGCCCGCAGGATGAGCAAAATCATCAAAAGAGCCATTATTACCGCTGACATAGCATTGAAAGATGCCCAAGTTGAGCTCCCCGATGCTGTTATCAGCGGTACCGGACTGGGCTGTGTGGAAGAAACCGAAAAGTTTCTCGATGCAATGATACAGAATGAGGAAAAGTTTTTACAACCCACCTATTTCATTCAATCGACGCACAACACCATTAGTTCGCAAATCGCCATTAAACTGGGTTGCAGGGGTTACAACAATACATACATACACAGGGGCGTTTCTTTCGAAAACGGTCTTATCGATGCCCTGCTTCAAATGAATAAAAAAGATATTCAGACGGCATTGGTTACCGGTAACGACGAAATGACGCCAAACTATCATATATTGCTGGGCCGTCTGGGCTACTGGAAGACTGAAATTGAGGACTCTTTAGGTATTATAAAAAGTCCAAACGGACCGGGTTCATTTGCAGGAGAAGGAAGTGTGAGCATCGTTCTTGGTTCAGTCAGAAATCAAAACTCCTATACCAAACTACAGGCCATTGACCTGAGCTACAAACCCGGAGGACTATCGGTTGAATATATCCGGGAATTCCTGCGTGGCAATAACCTGACGACTGACGACATTGATGTCTTTTTAACAGGTATGAATGGTGACGCTCCCAACGATGAAGTTTACAAAGCTTTTGAAACAGTTTTTGGTGAAAACAAAATGGCCTGTTACCGACATCTGACAGGCACCTATCATACCTCTTCGGCTTTTGGTCTGCTCATAGCTGCAACATGCATCAAACACAAAATGGTTCCTGCTCCCTTAATGTTATCAGGCAATAGCTGTAATAAGGTAAAATACATTTTGTTGTACAATCACTTTCTCAACAACGATCATTCATTAATTCTGCTGTCGGCATGTTAAAACTGATTCTTTTATCGGTCACCCAATCGGTGTTGCTGGTTGCATCACAAGTGTTGCTTAAACTGGCAATGGCTAAGGTCGGACAGGAACGCTTCTCTTTTTCGCTGGTGAAACATCTGGTAACCAGCTGGCAAATGATTTGTTCGGGTTTGTCGATACTTGCAGCCATGTTGCTTTGGATGTATATGCTCAAAAACTATGAATTCAGTAAAGCCTACCCATTGGTCAGTCTGACCAGTGTGCTCGGAATTTTTGCCGCAATACTGATATTTCATGAAACCATCCCCGTATTGCGTTGGATTGGGGTTGTACTCATTATTATTGGTGTGATTTTTGTCGCCCGGTGACGCATATAATGAATGTTTATGACTAAGATCCAATTGCTAAAACATCTTTCATTGCTTATTTGCCTGCTAAGCATTGTTGTATCCGTTAATTCTCAAACCTACACCCCGGCAACAAAATCTCAGATTCAGGAAATTTCGGCAAATATCCAGAAAACTGCCTCGAATACATCCACCATCGAGAGCCGTTTCGTACAGAAGAAAACCCTTTCGGTGCTTTCGGAAACAGTTACTTCCGATGGAATTATGTACTATAAAAAAGAAGATAACCTGCGTTGGCAATACAATAAACCCTATAGCTATATTTTCATTTTAAGCTCCGGAAAGGTGTATATTAAAAACGATAATAAAGTAAACTCCTTCGATACCGAATCAAATAAATTGTTTAAAGAAATCAGCCGTATAATGATTGGGAGTGTACGGGGAAATCTGCTTTCGCAAAACAACGACTTTACAATTCAGTATTACTGGAGTTCAAAAACTGTTATGGTTAGCCTGACACCCAAGTCGGGAGAATTAAAAAAGCTGATGTCGCTTGTGAAGCTCACCTTCAGCACTTCTGACTGGCTCGTTCAATCGATTGAACTGATTGAATCGGGTGGAGATAACACAATAATAACTTTCACCGAAAAAAATGTCAACAAGGGTATTCCTGATACTATGTTCCGCCTTAATTAGTTTTGTAGGGGTATCGAAGGCTGCCGGAAACTGGCATTACTCTGTTACGGCTACTGACAATCCCTCCATTTTTTCGGTACTGCCTTTTGCCCCGTCTGGGGTTGTGCGTCTCAAAACAAACATCGAATGGAACGAATACAGGATATCGGGAATTATTGTGGCGAAATACTCCAACGATACCGTGAAAGGCGTCTTTGTTAACGAGTTTGGAGTAAAAGGTTTTGAATTTACTGTTTGCAACGGCAATTGCTCGCTGGAACACATACTGCCCTATTTCGACAAATGGCTCATCAGAAAACAGTTTAAAAAAGATCTCAGCTTTATTTTTACAATACCAGCGAACGTGGAGTGCAAAAGCAACAAAACAAATTTCGAGCTTAATTCCCGCTCATCCTACATATACACGTGTACTGATAATAAACCAATAAAAGCATCTCTCATGCGCAAGGGTAAAGAAACTGCAACCCTTACAAGCGAGAACGATTCGCTCTTTACCATGGTGTCGGTGACGCAACATATTACATACCGTTTTACTTTAATAAACGAAAATGAATCAGCCCACTGAAAACTATCTGATAAACGATTTTTACAGCGTTGTCAATAAAAAAGAAACCGAATCAGGTTTCACTGCAGCCATTGCCTTCAAGAGCAATCACTGGATTTATAACTGCCATTTCAGGAATATGCCCATCACCCCCGGAGCCTGCCTCGTACAGATTGTCAGGGAACTGGTGTCGGATCATCTGGATAAACCCGCAATGATTCATTCAATTAAGAATATTAAATTTTTAAATGTATTAGGCAACGACAACTCCGGTGATGTGCTATTCGATATTCGCTTCGATACAAGCGACACATCAGCCATACCGGCGACAGTGAGTATTGACAGGCAAGCGCAATGTTTTGCAAAAATCAGCCTGATACTTGGTTTAGCACAATAACCGAAACATCCGAAATGAAAAACAAGCTGCCAGACGAAAGCAAAACCATGGTGATAATACCCACCTACAACAACGAGCGTACGCTTGCAGCGGTGATTGAATCGGTGCTTAGCCATACAACCGATGTGCTGGTGGTGAACGATGGAGCTACCGACAGCACTTCCGAAATTTTAAAAACTTTCGCTGACCGAATCAGGATATTATCCTACCACCCAAATAAAGGCAAGGGATATGCCCTAAGATGCGCTTTTCGTGAAGCCCTGAAATTGGGTTTTGACCATGCGGTTACTATTGATTCCGACGGGCAGCACAGTGCTGCCGATATACCAAAGTTTATTGAATCAATCCGGACAAATCCCGGGGCATTATTGGTCGGAAGTCGTGGACTGGTACACGATAACATGGCTTCTACCAGTACATTTGCCAATCGTTTCTCGAATTTCTGGTTTACGCTTCAAACTTTTCGTAAACTGCCTGATACACAGTCGGGATTTCGCCTGTATCCCCTCTATCGCATGGGCAAAATGAAAATGTTCACCACCCGTTACGAAACGGAACTGGAATATCTGGTTTTTTCGGCATGGCGCAACATAAGGATTATTCCAATTCCCATAAGCGTACATTACGACCCTCCTTCGGAAAAGGTATCACATTTCAGACCCTTTCACGATTTTTTCAGAATTAGTGTTCTCAACACAGTGCTGGTTTTTCTGGCTTTTATATATGGTTACCCATCCATGCTCATCCGTAAAATAGCGGCTAAGTTTTGAAAAACGAAGCACATATTACCATACATCAATATTACCAGCGATTTGCTTTAGTCGTTGTTTTATTATTTATCACTGTATCCAAAGCAAATTGCACTGTCACTCCCGACAGTTGTCCGAAACCTTCGGTTGTCGCCGGAAACATCACCGGAGTAGGTTCGGATTATAGTTTTTCGGCGGATTACAAAATCAACATGCACAATTTTTCCTTAATCAACGCTTCAGCGATACGGCAATTCTCTTACTACCCAAATTTACGCGGAGCTGTTACTTTCGGTGCCCGGTATAAGATTTTCAGGTTATTCTACACCGTCGATGTGATGGCCAATCAAAACTACAACGAATGTTTCGGCACCACAGAGTTCAACGATATTGAATTCGGAATAAAAACCCGGATTTTTTGGCTGACTGCCTATTTTTCACGATGCAAAGGTTTTTATTATAGTGACGAGTCGAGGTGGTATCCCGATTTCTCGACCGATTCGGTGTATGGACAAAACCCCGATTTACTGACATTCGAGCTGGGTTTTAGGGCAAACATAATTTTCAATCCACGCTATTCGATGGAAGCGGCATTCGAGTATTCCGAAATACAGAACCAAAGCGCAGGAGCATTTTTTCTTTCGCTGAATCCCGGATACCGCAGAATAAGCACCGGTGAAACCCCGTTAATACCATTGTCATACGAAAACTATTTTCCCGAATTATCCGACTTCGAAAAAGTTTCGACCCTATCGATGGGACTTGGTTTAGGATACGGATACTCAATCGTGGTCGGACCCGTGAATTTTGCAAATGCCATTTCGGCCGGGCCGTGTTTTCAGGTTTCGAGTGGTCATGGATTGCGGTTCAGGATTCCGTTTGACATGAATGCACGCAGTTCGCTGAGTGTCAACTTTAAAAACTTTTATACGGGCGTAGGGGCCAGTCTCGGTATTTACAACCATAAATTCAGTGATGAGATAATCCGAAAAAACATTTTGGTTTTTACATTCCGGGTTGGAATCAGATTCTAGACAATTGACTCATACTATTTCCTTAACCCGATAACTTTCTTATTTTTGCAGGCTAAGAATTTTGCTTATTGAATGATATCTACCTTAATCGCAATATATAATTTTCTTAAACCAAAAAAGTGGTTACTGGGCATTATATTAGTATTGCTGATTACCACATTTGCCATACTTGCCTCACGGCTGAAGCTCGAAGAAGATATTTCGGGATTTATGCCCTCGGGAAATGATAACGAGAAAATCAATTTTCTGTACAAAAACATAGGTGTTTCAGAACGTTTCATACTGAAGTTTTCGGTTGGAACCGACAGTACCGATCGTGACCAACTGATACATTCCGCCGAGCTGTTTGCGGCACAACTCGACTCCTCAACATCAGGGAAAAACTATATAAAAGATATTTTTTACAAAATCGACGATGAACTCATGTTTGAAGTTTCGTCGTTTATTACAGCTAACGCACCGTACTATATGACTGACGCTGATTACCGGCGGATCGAAAAAATGATTTCGCCCGACAGCATCAGGCAGATTCTCGAGAACAACAAAAAAACACTGATATCACCGGCCGGAATGGTTTTAAAACAAAACATCATTTCGGATCCGTTACATATCTCGGCTCCTTTGTTGGGTCGCCTGAGTGAATTCCGGGTGAGTAACGATTATACCTTATATAACGGCTATATATTTTCGAAGGACGGAAAGTATCTGATGATGTTTATCACATCGGCATCTCCCGTCAGCGAAACAGCCCGTAATCAGGAGCTTGTCACTCAAATTGACTCATGTGTTGCGGTTGTCAAAAAAAACACGGGTACCGATGTTCAATATTTTGGAGCAGCAGCAGTAGCCGTAACCAATGCCAGACAAATTAAAAAAGACAGTTATATTTCGATTGCCATTTCGGTATTTTTGATTTTGATTATTTTAATAGTCTTCTTCCGGAATTTCCGTTCGCTTTTGCTGATTGCGGTACCGGTTGTTTTCGGAGCACTCATGGCTCTGGCAGCGCTGTTTTTAATTAAGGGAACAATATCGGCAATTGCTATTGGAGCAGGCTCAATAATCTTTGGCATTGCCATCAACTATTCCTTGCATTATCTGATACATTCACGACATAGTAAGGACCAGCGCGAAATGCTCAAAGATCTCGCATCGCCGCTAATTACCGGAAGCATTACCACGGTTGGTGCATTCCTGAGCCTTCTGTTTATCAGTGCCGACTCGATGCGTGATTTTGGTCTATTTGCTGCATTATCGCTTATTGGTACCTTAATTTTTGTTTTAATATTCCTACCCCATTTTATAAAAGCTTCGAAACAGACTTCCGAAACCAGGGTGCATGGATTTCTTGACAAACTGTCGGAGTATCGGTTCGAGAAGAAAAAATGGATCAGAATCGGTGTTTTCTTTCTAAGCTTACTGCTGTTTTATTTTTCGTTCGGGGTTAAGTTCGATACCGAAATGAATAAAATAAACTATATGACGCCTCAGCAAAAAGAGGCATTTACCGAATTGAGCGGTTACACAACGCTTGGTAAAAAATCGGTTTATTTTGTCACGGATGCTTCAAACCTTGATAAGGCTCTGACTGATTATGAAACGAAACGGCCGGTTATCGATTCGCTTATTGCGACCGGAGATATAATCAGTGTTTCGGGAATAGGCAGTTTTCTTCCGTCGGAGCAAATGCAACATCAGCAATTGTCGCGTTGGAATAATTTCTGGGCTGAACATGCCGATACGGTAAAAATCCTTCTGTTGTCCGAAGGCAAAAAGCTGGGCTTTAAAGAATCATCTTTCAATAATTTTTTCGGTCAAATCGACAGCAGCTACCAAGTGCAAGCCCCTCAGTATTTTTCGGTGATAACCGATAATTTCGTTAAAGATTATCTGATTGTTAAACCCGACAGGGCCATGGTGGTAACTGTGGTATATACCGAAAAAAATAAACTGGAAAAAATAACCCGGTTACTCAACGGCCAAGACAGTTTTATTTTTGATTCGTCAAGTATTGCCCAATCGCTGGTCGATACGCTTTCGTCCGATTTCAACAAAGTATTATATATATGCGGCTTGCTGGTAATTTTATTTCTTACCATATCGTTTGGCCGGCTCGAATTGTCGCTCATTGCATTTTTCCCGATGATGATCAGCTGGATATGGATTCTGGGTATCATGTCGATATTCGGAATCGGGTTTAACATTGTGAATATCATTTTAGCCACTTTCATTTTTGGTCTGGGCGACGATTATACGATTTTTATGATGGAAGGACTTATGAACGAATATGCAACCCGACGGCGGTTGTTGGCTTCCTACAAAACAGCCGTAGTCCTTTCGTCGATAACTATGTTTGTCGGAATCGGAACGCTGGTCTTTGCAAAACATCCGGCGATGCGTTCACTCGCTGACGTAACAATAATCGGAATGCTGGCCGTAGTGCTCATTTCCTTTATTATTCCGCCATTATTCTTTGGGGCACTCGTCAACAAAAAAGGGGAGCGGAGAATGGTTCCTGTAACTTTTCGCGCTTTCTTTGCGACGTTGTACAGTTTTCTTGCATTTTTGGTGGGATGCCTTATCCTTTCGGTTTACGGATTTCTGTTGCTGGGCATCCGAAAACCAACGCCAAAAAACCAATTACGCTATCACAAAGCCATGCGTCTGATAACCGATTACGTTTCAAAGCGAATTCCGGGTGTGCAGCGCAGGGTAATCAACAATTTCGGGGAAGACTTTTCAAAACCTGGTATTATCATCAGTAACCATCAATCGCATATCGATTTGATGTACATTCTGATGCTTTCCCCAAAAATTGTGGTTCTCACCAACGACTGGGTGTGGAACTCTCCGTTTTATGGAAAAATGGTAAAGTATGCCCGGTTCTATCCGGTTGCCAACGGAATCGAAAACAGCATCAGTAAACTTGAAACCCTGGTAAACGAAGGCTATTCGATAATGGTTTTTCCTGAAGGAACCCGTTCCGAAGACTGTTCAATTCTGCGGTTTCACCGTGGCGCTTTCTTTCTTGCCGAAAAACTGGGACTCGATATTGTGCCGGTCGTAATGCACGGTTTGGGTCAGGCCTTACCGAAAAAAGAAATGCTGCTGCGAAAAAGTATAATCACCGTTAAAATTTTATCGCGTATTAAACCCGGGAACACACAATTCGGTGAAAATTATTCGGAAAGGGCAAAGAATATCCGCAAAATGTACATTGATGAATATAATGCAATAGTTGCCGAAATCGAAACCCCGGCATTCTTCAGCTACCAGGTAATACACAATTATATTTACAAAGGTGCCAATGTTGAACGTTACGCACGAAAACTGCTGAAAAACTTTCAGAATTTCGAAGAGTTGATTACCCTCATCCCAAACAACACGCGGGTGGCCGTTATTGCCTGTCGCTATGGAGTATTGCCCCTGATGATTTCCATGGTAAGAAAAAATATAACTGTAATGGCCAGCGACTCCAATACCGACGCCCTCGACATAGCCCGCAACTGTATGTTGAATCCATCCAATCTGCAATACTTTGACGAAGAATCTTTCGGTAGTTTTTACGAAAACAGCGACATGCTGATATGTGCCGACCCCGACAGGCACAGCACAGAACTGCTGTTGAAGTACAAAAAAGCGTGTATGGTCGTGGCTCAGCCCAATAACGTATTTTTACCGGAATTAAGCTCAGCCGGTTTCGCAAAAACCGAAAGCAGGAATAAAAAATTTGTAATTTTGACAAGGGTATAGCATGACAAAATATGATGTAATAATTATTGGAAGTGGTCTGGGTGGCTTGCTATGCGCTTTTATTCTGGCAAAGAACGGAAAGAAAGTACTTGTAGTCGAAAAGCACAAGCAACCCGGTGGGTGTTTACAAACTTTCAACCGGAGTGGGGTGAAGTTCGACACAGGAATGCACTACATAGGCAGCATGGACCCCGGACAGATAATGCATCGCTTTTTCAATTATTTCGATTTGCTAGATAATGTAAAACTGCGCAAACTCGATCCCGATGGTTACGATGTGATTTCGCTGCAAGGGAAAAAACACCGTTTTGCCATGGGATTCGAGAATTTCATTGATGCGTTGTCGTCGTCGTTTCCCGAAGAACACGAAAACATTAAAAAATATATCGGCAAGATCAGAAATATTGCCAGTGAATCGCCGTTGTACAACCTTCGTGAGGTTGAACAAAACGTTTTCCTGAACATCGAATCGGTGAAGTCAGGTATAAACGAATTTATTGATTCCATTACCAGTAATATTACCCTTCGAAACGTCCTTGCCGGAAATCTGCCGCTCTACGCGGGATTATCCAATATTACTCCACTCTATATCCATGCCCTGATTAATAACTTTTACATACAGAGTGCTTATAGAATACAAGGTGGAAGCGACAGCATCGCCCGTTCGCTCGTTAACTCAATCGAAAATTTCGGGGGTAAGCTTATGGTGGGAGCTGAGGTTGTAAAAATACACTGCGATTATGATAAGGCCGTGTCGGTTGAACTGGATAACGGTGAAATTCTAGAAGGCGAAAGTTTCATTTCGAATATTCATCCTCAGGCCACCATCGACAAGCTCGATACCCACCTTATCAGGCGCGCTACACGACAAAGAATTTCGGAGTTGAAGAATACCATTTCGAATTTCACTGTGTATATTAAATTTAAACCCAATACTGAAAAATACCTGAACTACAATTATTTCAATTACGAAAGCAACGATGTCTGGTCATGCGAAAACTACACTGACAGCGACTGGCCACGAAATTACCTGTATATGCACCAATGTCCTCCCGAAAACAATAATCAGGAATTTGCCGGAAGTGCCGTATTGATAGGGTATATGCACTACCGTGATGTGGCAAAATGGGCTGATACTACCGTGGGACGAAGGGGCGCTGACTACAACGAATTTAAAGAGATGAAAGCCCGCAACATGCTGGATTCGCTTGAAAAAAGTTTTCCGGGCATTGGCCAACGCATCGAAAGCTATACATGTTCCACTCCATTAACATACCGCGATTATACTGCCACCAAAGAAGGCTCAATGTACGGAATAGTCCGCGACAAAAACCTGCCTTCGCAAACCATTGTTTCGCAACGAACCCGGGTGCCCAACCTTTTTTTAACCGGACAGAACATCAATTCGCATGGAATACTGGGGGTAACCATTGGAGCAATTATCACCTGTTCGGAGTATCTGGGAATAAATCAAATTATTAAAGACATTAAAAACAAATAACTGAATGGCAGAAAAAGTGGTATTTATCGGTGGTGGCCTGGGAGGCCTCGTGTGCGGATGTCTTCTGGCAAACGAAGGGTATGAGGTCGAAATTCTTGAAAAACACAGTATCATTGGCGGTGGTTTACATTGCTTTACACACAAAGGGGTAAACTTCGAAACCGGTATTCACTACATCGGGGGATTCCGTGAACACGATGTGTTGTTCAAAATTTTCAATTACCTGGGGATTGCCCGTAATCTTGCAATTCAACCCCTCGACACGAATGGCTTTGACGTAATGCACGTAGGTAGCGATGGCAGAAAATATCGAATGGGTGTCGGCCGCGAAAATTACACCCAAATTTTGATAGAAGAATTCCCTGAACAGGCCGAAAACATCAGAAATTATGTGGCTGCTATGTACTCCATTGCCGATGATATTCCCCTGTTTAACCTTAGGATTGTCAATGATAATGTCTGGTATTTCGACGAAAGATTTCTGGTTTCGGTTGGCGAATTTATAAAATCCTATATTACCGACTACAAATTACAACAGGTACTGGCCTGGAGTAATACGCTGTATGCCGGAGAAGAAAATACTACCCCTGCATACATTCATACACTCGTAACCAAATTCTGCATCGAAGGTGCCTCGCGTTTTGTCGGAGGGACACAACAACTGGCCAATGCCATGACTTCCTACATCGAAGACAGGGGTGGTCGTGTTATTACCAATACCAAGGCTGCCCGAATCGAGGTAGAGAACAAACGCATTGAGAAAATACTTTCAGCCGACAACCGGAGCTTTACAGGCGATTATTACATTTCGGCGATACATCCGGCCATGCTGCTCGATATGATTGACCCGGAAAAAATTCAGCATGCGTATCGAAACCGCCTGCAAAATTTAGAAAACACGTATTCTGCAGTTACAGTTTTTGTAATTTTTAAACCCGGGTCATTCCCATTTATGAACCACAATTACTATTATTTCGACGACTACGAAACAGTTTGGAATTCGGTGGAATGCCCCGATGAATTGTTCCCTCCCGGATTTATGATGCTTACGCCCACTTGTCCCAATCAGGGTGAATTTGCCGAAAAAGCCATTATCAACTGTGTAATTAAGCACGATAGATTTGAGAAATGGAGCAACACCCATATCGGAAAAAGAGGGTCAGACTATTATGAGCTAAAGGCTCGTTATCAGAAAAAAATTCTTGATAAAGTCGATCAGGTTTTCCCGGGTTTCAACCAGTGTGTACAACATGCTTTCAGCTCAACACCCCTTACGCTGAGAGACTATCTCGGTTCGAAAAACGGATCGCTTTATGGGTATAAAAAAGATTGTCGCAATATTGTCCAGACACAAATTTTACCCAGGACTAAGTTAGAAAATTTGTTATTAACCGGGCAAAACATAAATTTGCATGGAATTATCGGGGTCCCCTTAAGTGCTATTGTTACTGCAGGCACATTGGTTGGCTACGAGAAACTGTTGAATAAAATAAATGAAGCAAACAACTAATAAAAATATACATGACAGAAATAAAATTTAAGCTGATATATCCGAAATGGAAAAAACTCGAAGGTCAGACAACCTTTAACCTGCCACCCCACGGCCCGGTGGTTATGGCGGCGTCGCTGCCCGAATATGTACATGTTTCGTTTACCGACGAAAATGTTGAAGATATTGACTTCGATGAGCCCTGCGATTTTGTTGGAATCTCGATGATGCTCAGTACCCAGGTAAAGCGGGGATGGGCAATTGCTCAGGAATTCAGAAAACGTGGGAAAAAAGTGATTTTTGGTGGCATTTCGACTATGCTGCATGCCGAAGAAACCATGTTGTACGCTGATTCGGTATTTCTTGGCGAAAGCGAAAGTCGCATGGAAGAAGTATTTTCGGATTTTCGCAATAACAGTCTTAAAAAACTGTACAACTATCTGAGCATTCAACCCCCTATTGAATTGGTTGGTCCTGCCCGTAGAGACATTCTCAACCGGGAACTTTATAACCACAAGGGTGTACAAATGGTTGATTTGTTTCACGCTTCGAGGGGATGTAAATTCAGTTGCTATCCATGCGCTGTCTCGTATCTTGGCGGAAGGAGTTTCAGGCCCAGGCCGATTAATAAGGTAATTGAAGAACTCGAAACCATCGAGAACAACCGTTTGTTTATTGTTGACAATTCGCTGGCACAGAACACCGAGTGGGAAATGGAATTATTTAAAAGCATGATTCCTTTGAAAAAGAAATGGATCAGCCACACCATCGAAGACGATCCCAAGGTTCTTGAACTCGCAGCCAAAGCGGGTGCATGGTACGTATATCAGGCTGTTTTCGATACATCGGATTACATTAAAGAAAGAATCAAACGCTACCACGATTTCGGTATCGGGGTAGAAGGCACCATATTGCTGGGTCTAGATAATCAGTCGGAAGACGACATAAAGCGACTGATTGATTTTCTGCTCGAAATTGACCTTGACCTGGCTGAATTCACGGTGTTGACTCCCTTCCCGCATACAAAAGTTTACGACGATATGATCAGGCAAAACCGGATTTTCGACCACGACTGGAATCATTACAATGCCGATACGGTAGTGTATAAGCCTGCACAAATGAGCCCTGAGCGACTGTATGAACTGTACCGTTATGCATGGGATACTTTTTATAAAGACGAAACCCAGGAGCAAAAAATGTTCCGGCTGTTTGCCAATGTGGTGATGCGAGAAATGAGCGATGGTACATTTAAACCACGTAACAGAAATCTGGTAAACATGTCGTTTGGTAAAGAAGTTGTCAGAAATTCAAATTAGAAGCTATGAAAGTTGTTGACGAATATATCGATACTGTTTATCAATTTAAAGGCTTATGGGATTTACCCTCAGCATGTGGTTTAAAAATATTGCGGTCTGACAAACATACCGTTGTGCTGGTATCGGAACTTTACCGCGAAAACCCGGGCACCTCCATTACCAATGTAACTGCATCTCTGGCCATGCAAATTTGCCATGACCATGAGATTGATCCGAAAAAAATGATTTATATCGAGCGTTGCCCCGAAATGAAATCAAAGTTAAATTTTTACAGCGAAAGAAATTACACTGTCACATTTACTTTCATCGACGGTGTACTGAATAATCCGCAATATGCTGAAATCTCTCTCGAAGAGCTAAGAAAATATATTTCTTAGAATGGTGGTTGATTAACCACAATGATTTTAAGATATTGCAATTTGTAAAGAAAATGTGATGAAAAGTTTGGCAATTTTAGATTTTATGATTTTAGTATCGCTGGGCCATTTTAAGGGCAGCGAAATCATTGATATTTGGGGTAATACGATAACACCTGCAAACCATTCAGTTCGATTATATGTTTTCAGACCCGAAAAAGCCCAGGCAAATGCTCCGGCAATAATCATCTGCCCCGGAGGTAGTTATCACCACCTGGGGATGAAGCACGAAGGGGCAAACGTAGCCAAATGGCTGTCGTCGCAAGGAATTACTGCATTTGTACTGCAATACAGGGTAGCACTGGGTGGTTGGCAATACCCGGCCATGATTCAGGATTTACAGCGGTCGATTCAGATTGTCAGGGAAAACGCAGAATATTATGGAATAAACCCTGAAGCCGTCGGTGTAATGGGTTTTTCAGCCGGTGGACATCTGGCAGGTACAGCCATGGAATATTACGAACACAACTATCTGGCTGAATTAGGAATACTGCCTGCGGTTTCGTTAAAACCTGATTTTGGAGTTATGGTATATCCCGTAGTTTCGATGCACGACAGTATTGCCCATCAACGATCGAAAAAATCGCTGCTGGGGAAAAATCCCGATAAGGAACTCGAAAACCTCATGTCGCTCGAAGACAATATACCTGATGTAATGCCCCCGGTGTTAATTATTCATGCAAAAGATGACCCGGTTGTTGATTATAGAAATAGTTCTTACTTTTATCAAAATTTAAAAGAGAAAGGAAAAACCGCCGATTTAATTATTTATCCCACAGGTGGACATGGTTTTGGTGTAAAACGCACAACAAAACCCATCACACCACCCTGGCAAAGCGATTGCCTCATGTGGTTAAAAAAACAAGGATTAATCAGCGAATAATAATTTCGATTATGGGCAATTTCTTTACAAAAGCAACACTACATCCCGAAATCGAGCGACGCAGCCCGGCCGAAATCGACAGCTTTCAGGCAGACAAACTGCATCAGGCGTTGCAATATCTCAAAAACAACTCGCCATATTATCAGCAGGTTTTTATTAAACACAAAATTGACATCTCTGAAATTAAGACACTTCAGGACTTAACGCTTCTTCCCTTTACCGACAAAAGCAGTCTGCAAAAATATAACCACGAGTTTTTGTGTGTGCCGCGAGAGAAAATAGTCGATTACATCACCACATCGGGTACGCTGGGCGATCCGGTAACTTTTGCCATGTCGAACAGTGATCTCGACAGGCTGGCATATAACGAAGCGATTTCATTTGCCTGCGCCGGCGGGTTTCCTGGCGAGATATACCAGTTGATGACCACCATCGACAAGCGTTTTATGGCCGGCCTAGCCTATTTTCTGGGAATCAGGCGCATGGGCGGTTCAATCATCAGGGTCGGAAACGGGATTCCCGAACTTCAATGGGATACCATCATGCGAATAAAACCTGATGCCATTATTGTGGTTCCGTCGTTTATTCTCAAAATTATCAGTTACGCCGAAGAACACGGCATCGACTATAAAAACTCGAGTATTAAGAAAGCCGTGTGTATTGGCGAAAACCTTCGTGAACAGGATTTTTCGCTAAACCTGCTGGGGCGTAAAATCAAAGAGAAATGGGATATCGAATTAATATCGACCTATGCTTCAACCGAAATGGCCACTACTTTTACTGAATGTGAATTTGGTTGTGGAGGCCACCATCACCCTGAACTGATTATTGCAGAGTTGATTGACGATGAGGGAAATCCAGTGACTAACGGTGAGCCCGGTGAATTAACAATAACCACTCTTGGAGTAGAAGCCATGCCCCTATTGCGTTTCAGAACCGGAGATATTGCACGCTTTCACACCGAAACCTGCCTTTGTGGACGGACAACAAAAAGAATAAGTCCCATAATAGGCCGTAAGCAGCAAATGATAAAATACAAAGGCACAACACTCTACCCGTCAGCTATTTTCGATGTACTTGACAATGCCGATCAGGTAGAAAATTATTTTGTGGTAGTCAATACCGACGAAACGGGGAATGATCAGGTTGATATTCACATCTGCTGCCAAAATGAATTCTTCGACCTGCAGCAGAACAATTTCATCATTAAAGAATTAAAAGACAGCTTCAGGGCCAAACTACGGGTAGCCCCCAATGTTGTTATAGAAAAAGCAGAAACCGTAAAGCGCGTTCAGGCTGCCGATGTAAACCGTAAACCCCTCAAATTCATTGATAAAAGAAATAACCATGGATAAAAACTTCGACGACTTACGCCCCTACCGCGATAACGAAATCAGTGCCGCAGTGCACCGGATCGCCGAAAACCCTCTCTTTGATAAAGTGATGCAATTCCTGTATCCGGGTGGCAATTTAGCGGTTTTAAAAGAAAAATTTTTACAGATTAATACCATTGTCGATTTTCAGTATCAGGTGATGCATTATGCCATTAACCTGATTGCAAAGAAAACAATGACTTCGTTCAGCTACAGTGGCCTCGAAGAACTCGACCGTTCGAAACGCTATTTGTTTATATCGAACCACCGCGACATTGTTCTCGATTCGGCATTGCTTCAGGTTGCCCTGCACGACACCGGACACCGCACATCAGAAATTACCTTCGGAAGCAACCTGATGCAGGGTCAGTTTGTGATAGATATCGGCAAATCAAATAAAATGTTTAAGGTGGAACGAGGTGGAACGCCCCGTGAGTTTTACCGAAATTCGTTGATTTTATCGCATTACATCCGACACACCCTTATCGACAAGATGGAATCAATATGGATTGCCCAACGGAATGGCAGGTCGAAAGATGGTAACGATCTTACTGATCAGGGTATAATTAAAATGTTCAGCATGAGCAGCGATAAAAATATTGCAGAAAATCTGGCAGAACTGAATATCACCCCAATGGCCGTTTCGTATCAGTGGGAAGTTTGCGATGTTGAAAAAGTAAACGAAATTTATATTTCACGGCGTGAGAAGTACATTAAAAAACCGGGTGAAGACCTGCAGAGTATTATCAATGGATTTCTTCAGTTCAAGGGAAAAGTTCACATTACAGTAACACAACCGCTGACTATTGAAGAACTCAACGAAAGAGCAGCTCTCGAAAAGAACGATGTCACTGCCGGTATTGCATCGCTTATTAACGAAAGGATTTTCAAAGCCTATAATCTTTCAAGTACCAATTATATCGCTTACGATATTCTTGGAAACAACGAATCGCATATCGAAAAACACTACACCCGCAGCGAAAAGGATTTCTTTATTTCGGAGATGGACAGAAAACTATCTGCACTGAACGGCGATTTAAGTGAATTAAAAGATATTTATCTGGGGATATATGCAAACCCGGTAGTAAATTATCTGAAAAGCATCTGATACATACGCATTTTCATGCCTGATTCTTAGTACCCTGATTCTGTTATAATATTCAGAAGTCAGCCTGATAAAGCCATTCTATTGCAAAAACATGTAAATTGCTTTTCAGAAAATTAAAGTATACATTTACATTCACAAACCAGCTGATTCATACAACGACCATGAAAATTCATAAACTAATCATCGTTGCCATTTGTCTTAGTGTTTTAACCTGCATTTCGGCCAGTGCACAAACCTGGCAAGAGTACGATTCGCTGCGGTGGCAATATCAGCAAAAAGAAAGTTACGACTCTGCGGTGATCTATGCAAGGCTCACTGTAAAACTGGTAGAAAAAGAAACAGGGAATGAATCGGAATTATATGCCGACAAACTGGTTATGCTGTCGTATATGCTCAGCCTGAATAATCAGACAGACTCTGCAATAATTTACCTGGAAAAAGAACTGATTATACGCAAAAAATACTTTGACTCCAATCCGGGAAAATACGAGGAGAGCATTTATAATCTAGCAGGACTCTATTACGATGCTCAGGAGTATGAAAAATCACTTCAATATTACAGAGAGTCGATGGAGCTTTATGGCAAACTGAATGGCTTCTATAACGAAGCCTATATTTTCAGACAAAATAGTGTAGCCCAGTTATACCAGATTTTGAACCGGTTTACCGAAGCCTATGAGGTATTTACTTCCTGCCTGAAGCTGATTGAGTCGCATTATGGGAAAGAGCACGAGTATTATGGAATACTGGCCAACAATACGGCGCGCCTGCTTTACAATATGGGTGATTACGAAACATCGCTGCCGCTATATCTCGAAGCCCTCGATAATTTTGGGAAAAACGAAGGTACCGACAGCTACAATTACGGCATTGCCCTCGACAATATCGGAAATGTTTACCAGATGTTGGGTCAATACGACAAAGCCCTTGAATATTTCAGTAAAGCCAACACAAATTTTATTGCTTCGGTGGGAAAGGAACACTTTTCGTATGCCATCAGCCTGAGCAACCTCGCCAACCTGTATAAAACAACCGGGGAATACGAAAAAGCCCTGCCACTGTATATCGAAGCCATTGATGTCACGGTAAAAGTCTTGGGGAAAGATCATTATTACTATGGAACTTTCATTAATAATTTAGGTGGGCTGTATCAGGACATGAACCAGTTTGACAAAGCCCTTCCACTCTATCTCGAAGCACTCGACAATGCTGAAAAGACACTGGGGAAAGACCATTCCTATTATGCAATCCGGTTGAATAACCTTGCCAATCTGTATCAGATGATGGGTCGTTTCGACGAAGCGCTTCGATTTTTTAATGAGGTGTTGGCAACCATGGAGCGTACAGTTGGCAAAGATCATCTGTACTATTCTACAAACCTTATGAACCTTGCCAGGCTCTATTGCCAGATGAAACGTCCCGGAGATGCGCTGCCTGTTTACCGGCAGGCCTACGAGAACAACTATACCAACATCCGTAAAAATTTCTGTTTTCTTTCGGAAAACGAAAAAGAGAATTTTGTTAAAACCATCTCGGATAACTTCAACAGCTATTTGAGTTTCTATTATGATTTTGCAGCAGAAAACCCAGTTGTAGGGGGTGATGTTTACAATATTGAACTCTCGACCAAAGGCATGATTCTTCAGTCGGGCATTCAAATGCGGCAATCGATAATAAACAGCGGTGACGCTCAGCTTTTACAAAAATACGATGAATGGCAGGCTACAAGAGAACTACTAGCACAACAATATTCGCTGCCCGAAAGTAAGCGAAACAGCAACCTGGCGGAGTCAGAACGTAAAGCTGAAATGCTGGAGTCGGACTTAACCCGGATTTCAGGCGCATTTCAACAGACCCAATTACTGGGTAACACCACATGGTCCGACATTCAGAAAGCCCTCAAGCCCAACGAGGTGGCTATTGAATTTGCCTCATTTCCCTATCTGAAAGAAGATGTCGAAACCGGCAAAACACAGTATATCGCATTGGTTCTCAATGGCAGCGACCCCTATCCGCATCTGGTGCCACTGTTCGAACAGACACAACTCGACAGCCTTCTGTCGACAGGCAGCGAATCGAAGCTTGTGAACAATCTATACCGCAGCATCACCATTTTCCACCCCGGCGAAGTAAGCAGTTTCGACTATGGGAAACGTCTCTACCAATTGCTTTGGAAACCTATAGAAAAATATATACCCGAAAATGCAACCGTATATTTTTCACCCTCAGGAACCTTGCACCAAATAGCTTTTGCCGCAGTTACCGACGAAAATAAAATTAAAATTTCAGACCGGTACCGGCTTGTTCAGTTAAGCACAACGGCCATGCTGGTACACGAAAATGAGTCCACAACACTGCAATCACCATCGATTTGCCTTTTTGGAGGCATCGATTATGAAGCAGGTGCCGGAGATATGCTGGCTATTGCCAGTGGCTTGAACCAAAACAACACTTTTGTATCGCGTTCGCTTGCTGATTCGGGCGAAAGGGGTGGCGGCGTCTGGAATTACCTGCCGGGAACGCTGCAAGAAGTTAACAGCATTGCATTGATTGCAAAAAAACACAATGCCAAAACTCAGGTCTTCAGTGGTAAATCAGCCGTAGAGGAACAAGTTAAAGCCCTGAGTGGCGTCACTTCGCCCCCAATCATTCACATCGCAACCCATGGCTTTTTCTTTTCCGACGTCGAAAAGGTTTCGGAAGGCAGTTCCGGAACCCGTTCAGGCGAAATGGTTTATCGATCGGCCACAAACCCGCTCAACCGATCGGGGCTGCTTTTTGCCGGTGCCAATGCAATATGGTCGGGAAATGATGTTCCCGAAGGTATTGACGACGGCATCCTTACTGCTTACGAAGCCAGCAACATTACCCTGGGGAGCACAAAACTGGTTGTATTATCGGCATGCGAAACCGGGTTGGGAGACATAAAAGGTAGCGAAGGTGTTTTCGGACTCCAGCGTTCCTTCAAAGCAGCCGGCGCCGATTATCTGATGATGAGTCTTTGGAAAGTTCCCGATGCCGAAACAGCCATGTTCATGGAATATTTCTATGAGTCGCTTTATAACGGTAGCAGCATTCGCGATGCTTTTCTCGAAACGCAAAACCGGATGAAGAAATTATTTCCGGATGAACCCGGTAAGTGGGCCGCGTTTGTATTGGTGAGATAAAAAAAGCCATCCGTTTTCGGGATGGCTTAGTTCAAAACGGTATATCGTTTTACATATCCTTTTTCACCACGGCATTCGGGTCGTCGTAATGAATATTTGGCCAGTCGGCATAATTACCGGCTTTAAAATCGTCGAGAAAAACGCCAAGCCAATCAGCTTCGGCAGGAGAGCTGTTCATGCCATCGCCATTTGTATCACCTTTACGTTCATCATCTTTAAACGAAGTATATTGCACTCCGCTACCATTGTAGTTTTCGAGCGCCGACACCCCGCCACCACAATTCAGGCGTCCGGTGTTTACAAATTTCAACACCACATCGTTGCCCAACACAAGTTTATAGGGTTCCTGAATAGCCAGATCGAAAGCAGTAATTACAAAAGCCACCTCGGTTTCCTGCCAGTGGGTTGTTTTCATGATATTCAAACCATTCACAAAAATTCCATTATACGTATTTCCGGTAGAATAATTCGAAAAAGTATTTGTGTTGTCCAGATCAATTTCGGCAAAAATTGTAAGAGGCAAATCGTTGTGATAGAATGTGTTGTTGCGTATAATGGTTTCTTTGGAAGCATCGCCGGCATGCAAGGCACCCACATAGGAGGTAATATTTCCTGATTGTTTTGCCCCACCGCCATTGTGAATAAACTTACAATTTTCGATTTGTGCCGTAGCTCCATTCGACAATTCGAGTGTAGCTTCCGGGTTGAATCCCATGCCACCATAGCGGAATTCACAATAAGTAAAGACCGAACCCGAAGTTCCATTCAAATCGATCGTTCCCCAGTCTTTTGCCGCTGCAACGCTGGCATCATCATCACCATTTGAGTCACCACCATTGTCATCGTCTTTCAGGCTGGTAAAAACAATAGGGCTTGCATCGGTTCCAACAGCTGTAATTTTACCATCACCGGTCAATGTTAAATACGCATTGGAAGACGAAAATTTAACTACGGCGCCTGCTTCAATTGTTAATTCGGCCGAAACCTCGAAGTTCGATTTTTGAATTACATAGGCTTTTTCCGTTACCCAGGTTGTAGGCGTAGTAATATCGGACGTTACATAGATTACCTCATATTTATCGGTGGGATTCACCGGCTCGATACAGGCACTAAAAAACCCAAGCAGAAACAGGGTTAAAACAAGTAAAACCGAAGTGAATATTCTCATTTTTTCTAGTTTAAATTACAATTACAAAAATAATCATTAAAAGCTTGCTCCAAATTTAATTTTTTGCCTTTCAAAAAGCAAACCAAATTCGACGCTTCGCGCTTTTTTTTTATCAAAATTGTGCCTCCCACACATTTTATTAACAGCGATAAACAAGCGTAAATGACTGATATAAGAAAATTTCTAGAATTTTTTAATGAATTATTGTTAAAAATAAAAATTAATCTACCTTTGCAGTCCATTTTGTAAATAGAATTTTTAATCAATTAAAAGTGTTTGTATGCCAACAATACAACAGTTAGTAAGAAAAGGAAGAATCAGTCGCATCGACAAGAGCAAAGCTCCGGCTTTAGACTCATGTCCGCAGCGCAGGGGCGTATGTACGAGAGTTTACACCACTACCCCGAAAAAACCGAATTCGGCAATGCGTAAAGTTGCCAGAGTACGTTTAACCAATCAGAAAGAGGTTAATGCGTACATTCCGGGCGAAGGCCACAATCTGCAGGAACACTCTATTGTACTTGTACGCGGAGGCAGGGTAAAAGATTTACCCGGTGTTCGTTACCACGTTGTTCGTGGCGCTCTCGACACCGCCGGTGTTGACGGAAGGAACCAGCGTCGTTCGAAATACGGTTCGAAGAAGAAAAAAGCCGCAGCAGCAAAGAAAAAATAGTGATACAATATTATAATATATAGGTATGAGAAAATCAAGACCAAAGAAAAGGCAAATTCTTCCGGATCCTAAGTTTAATGATGTACGGGTTACCCGTTTTGTAAACGACATGATGTGGGAAGGCAAAAAATCAGTGTCTTTCGAAATTTTTTACGATGCATTGGAAATTGTTGCCAAGCGTGTAAAAGACACTGAAGATACACCCCTCGATATCTGGAAAAAAGCCCTCGACAACATTACCCCTCAGGTAGAAGTAAAAAGCCGCAGGATTGGTGGTGCTACATTTCAGGTTCCTACCGAAATCAGAGAAGACCGCAAAATCTCTATCAGCCATAAATGGATGATTGGCTTCGCCCGCAAACGTGGTGGAAAAGGTATGGCTGATAAATTGGCTGCTGAAATTATTGCTGCCTACAATCAGGAAGGTGCCGCTTTCAAGAAAAAAGAAGACACCCACCGCATGGCTGATGCCAACAAAGCATTCTCGCACTTCAGATTCTAAGAAACCCAATGCCCGCTGAATTAACCTATACCCGTAACATCGGAATCATGGCACATATCGACGCCGGTAAGACAACAACTACCGAGCGGATATTGTATTATACCGGTGTGAATTACAAGATAGGTGAAGTTCATGATGGGGCTGCTACCATGGACTGGATGCAGCAGGAGCAGGAACGTGGTATAACCATAACCTCGGCTGCCACCACTACTTTCTGGAATTACAACGATCAGAAATATACGGTGAACATTATAGACACACCCGGACATGTGGACTTCACGGTTGAAGTGGAACGTTCGCTTCGTGTTCTCGATGGTGCCATCGCTGTTTTTTGCGCTGTTGGTGGTGTTGAACCGCAATCAGAAACCGTATGGCATCAGGCCGACAAATATCGTGTGCCCCGCATTGCTTTCGTAAACAAAATGGACCGCGTGGGCTCTGATTTTCTGAATGTGGTTGCACAGATTAAAGAGAAGCTTGGGGCCAATGCTATTCCGGTTCAGTTACCCATTGGTTTCGAAGAAGGTTTTTGCGGTGTGGTTGACCTTATTACCAATCAGGCTTGTATATGGGACGACAGCGACAATTCGCTGGGTGTTCAGTTTACCCTCACCGAAATACCTGAAGATATGCGCGAGCAGGCGCACGAACTGCGCGAAGAACTTATCGACAGCGTTATGGCTATTGCAGATGACGATTTGCTCGAAAAGTTTCTGGAAGACCGTAGTCAGGTAAGTGTCGAAGAATTCAAGGAAGCCATCCGCAAGGCAGTTATCAGGAATCAGATTGTGCCCGTTCTGTGTGGCTCATCATTCAAAAATAAAGGAGTTCAGCCCCTGCTTGATGCGGTTTGCTCCTATTTACCTTCGCCTCTCGATATCAGCGCAATCGAAGGGATTCATCCCAAAACAGAAGAAAAAATCGAGAGAAAACCTGATGCATCAGCTGCATTTTCGGGTTTGTGTTTTAAAATTGCCAGCGACTCATTTGTCGGCAAACTTATCTATGTAAGAATATACAGTGGCAGCATCAGTTCGGGGCAAATGATTTACAACGTCCGTACCGGGAAAAAGGAACGGGTGAGCCGTATTTTCCAGATGCATGCCAATAAGCAAAATGCCATCAACGAAGCCAGTGCCGGAGACATTGTTGCTCTGGTTGGGCTCAAAGAGATAAAAACCGGTGACACGCTGTGCGACGAAAACAAACCCATTGTTCTCGAAAGCATGGATTTCCCCGAACCGGTTATATTGATGGCCGTTGAACCCGAACTTCAGGCTGATGTTGATAAATTGAACAGCGCTCTGGCAAGGTTACAGGAAGAAGACCCCACGTTTAACGTGCGAAACGATGAACAATCGGGTCAGACCCTGATCAGCGGTATGGGCGAGTTACACCTTGATATCATTACCGACCGGCTGAAACGGGAATTCAATTTAAAAATAAACAAGGGAAATCCCCGTGTTAATTATAAAGAAGAAATTTCGGAAAGCATCGAACATCATTTGGTGTTCAGTAAGCAAACGGGTGGCAAAGGCAAATTCGCCGAAATCACCTTACGTCTTGAGCCGCTGAACCAACAAGGAGTCAGTGGGTTGGTTTTCGTAAACGAAATAAAAAATGGCAGTATTCCCAAAGAATACATACCGGCAGTAGAAAAAGGCATACGCGAAGCCATGCAAAACGGTCCCATTTCAGGCTATCCTTTAAACAGCCTGAAAGCAAGCTTGCTTGACGGTTCGTATCATTCGGTTGATTCCGACGCACTCGCATTCGAAATTGCCGCACGCAAGGCTTTTTCGGAAGCCAGCCGCAAAGTTAAGGCCGTGATCCTTGAACCCATAACCCATACCGAAGTGGTAACCCCGGAAGAGTATGTTGGCGATGTGGTTGCAGATTTCAACCGCCGCAGGGGAAATATAACCGGTATGGATTCCCGTGGAATCGTAAGAATCATTAAAGCCGAAGTGCCCCTGGCCGAGCAGTTCGGTTACGTTACTGCACTTCGCACACTTACATCGGGACGCGCCAGCTTCAGCATGGAGTTTTCGCACTACGCTGTTGTGCCTGCACAAATTCAGGAAGACATTATTAATGCAAATAAATTTATTTTCTAACTCAATAAAAGAAGAAGCCTTATGAGTATGGGTCAAAAAATCAGAATTAAATTAAAATCGTACGACCACAATCTGGTTGACAAGTCGGCCGAGAAAATTGTGAAAACCGTAAAGGCCACCGGCGCTATAGTATGCGGTCCGATTCCTTTACCCACCCACAAAAGAATTTTCACGGTGAACAGGTCGACCTTTGTAAACAAAAAAGCACGCGAGCAATTCGAACTGAGTTCCTACAAACGTCTGCTCGACATTTACGGAACCGGTGCCAAAACCATCGACGCACTGATGAAGATGGAACTGCCCAGTGGTGTTGAAGTTGAAATCAAAGTTTGATAGAATATAAACCATAAAACAAAAAAACAATGCAAGGAATTATTGGTAGAAAAATCGGTATGACTTCCATATACAGTGCCGAGGGGAAAAATATCCCATGCACTGTGGTTGAAGCAGGCCCCTGCATCGTAACCCAGATCCGCACCATGGAGAAAGACGGTTACGTGGCAGTGCAGCTCGCATTCGACGACAAAAAGGACAAGCATACAACAAAAGCCATGCAGGGCCATTTCAGAAAAGCCGGCACTACTCCGAAACGCAAGGTTGTGGAATTTAAAAACTTCGGAACAATCAATGTTGACGGAGAAGCCAAAGAAGTAAAAGTAGGCGACACCATTGATGTCGGTATTTTTATCGAAGGTGAATTCTGTGATGTTACAGGCAAAAGTAAAGGTAAAGGTCATCAGGGTGTTGTTCGTCGCCACGGATTTTCGGGTGTTAACGACCAGACTCACGGACAGCACAACCGCGGCAGAGCTCCCGGTTCATTGGGTGCGTCTTCGTGGCCATCGCGCGTATTCAAAGGAATGCGTATGGGTGGTCGCATGGGCAACAAAACCGTGAAAATGATCAGTCTCAGAGTGTTAAAGGTTATCCCGCAAAGCAATCTGGTTCTTATTAAAGGATCGGTTCCGGGTGCAATTGGTTCATACTTAATCATTGAAAGATAATGAAAGTACCAGTATATAATAAAACAGGAAAGGAAACGGGCGTTGAAATAGAACTGAATGATTCTGTTTTCGCTATCGAGCCTAACGACCATGCTATTTATCTTGCCTGCAAGCAATACATGGCCAACAACCGTCAGGGTACACACAAATCGAAAGAAAGAAGCGAAATTGCAGTAAGTACCCGTAAACTGAAACGCCAGAAAGGAACAGGAACAGCCCGCGCCGGAGGTTTAAATAACCCATTGTTCAGAGGCGGAGGCCGTGTTTTCGGTCCCCAGCCCCGCGACTATAGTTTCAAACTGAATAAAAAAGTAAAGAAACTGGCACGTAAGTCTGCCCTCACCTACAGGTTGAGCGACAACGGAATCATCGTTGTTGATAACCTGATGTTCGACGACGTAAAAACCAGAAATATTATCGAATTACTCGATAATTTCAAGTTGTCGAATAAAAAAATGATTTTGGTTGTAAAAGAACCAAATAAAAATATATATTTGTCATCTCGAAATTTGAGAGACGTTAAAGTTATAAACGCCTGTGATTTAAGTACTTACGACATTATGTGGGCTTCTACTTTGATGTTTGAAAAAGATTCGATTGATGTTTTAGAGAAAATAATAGCTTAAAAAGGACCTGTAATGGAAATAATTTTAAGACCCATAGTTACCGAAAAGATGATGGCGCAGGCTGATAAGCTGAACCGTTATGGATTTGTTGTTGACCGCAGGGCCAACAAAATCCAGATCAAAGAAGCCGTTGAGGCTCTTTATGGTGTTTCGGTCACCGAAGTGAATACCATGCGTTACGGAGGGAAAGTAAAATCAAGATTTACAAAATCAGGACTAATCTCAGGAAAAACTGAAGCTTTCAAAAAAGCAGTAGTTACCTTGAAATCGGGAGAAGTTATTGATTTTTACAGCAATATTTAAGAAACAATGGCAGTAAGAAAATTAAAACCAACCACCCCGGGACAACGATTCAAAGTAATCAGTTCGTTCGAAGAGATCACCCATGTGGGTCCCGAAAAATCACTGCTTGAACCCATAAGCAAGTCAGGAGGCCGAAATAATCAGGGTAGAATGACGATGCGTTATATTGGCGGAGGCCATAAACGCCGTTATAGAATTGTTGATTTCAAACGCGAAAGAGACGGAGTTAAAGCTGTGGTTAAAACCATTGAATACGACCCGAATCGTACGGCCCGCATCGCACTTGTTTGTTACGAAGATGGTGAAAAACGATACATTCTGGCACCCAATGGTATTACTGTTGGCCAGGTATTAGAAACCGGAAGCGGTGTTGCTCCCGAAATCGGAAACACACTGTTTCTGTCTGATATTCCTTTGGGAACCATCGTTCACAACATCGAAATGAACCCCGGTCAAGGCGGTAAAATGGCAAGAAGCGCCGGTTCATACGGACAGATTACCTCGCGCGAAGGCAAATATGTAATTATCAGAATGCCCTCGGGCGAAACCCGCAAAATACTGACTACGTGTAAAGCCACCATTGGCAGTGTTTCGAACTCGGACCACGGGCTCGAAAAACACGGTAAAGCAGGACGTAAACGTTGGTTAGGCCGCAGGCCGCGCAACAGGGGCGTTGTTATGAACCCGGTTGATCACCCGATGGGTGGTGGCGAAGGTCGTGCATCAGGCGGTCATCCCCGATCGAGAAAAGGTTTGCTGGCTAAAGGTTACAAAACCCGTGACAGGAAAAAACCGTCAAGTAAATTCATTGTTGAACGTCGCAAAAAATAATAACATTATTGTATGAGCAGATCTTTAAAAAAAGGACCTTTTATCAGTGCAAGGCTCGATAAAAAAATAGGTGCAATGAATGACAGCGGCAAAAAAACGGTTGTTAAAACCTGGTCACGTGCCAGTATGATTTCTCCCGATTTTGTTGGGCATACTATTGCTGTTCACAACGGAAATAAATTCATTCCTGTATATGTTACCGAAAACATGGTAGGCCATAAACTGGGTGAATTTGCTCCGACCAGAACGTTCAGAGGTCACGGTGGTAAGAAAAAATAACTGAATAATTCATAATTATTAATATGGGTGCAAGAAAAAGAAATAGGGCAAACCAGCGAAAAGAAGAAAAACGCAGCATAAGCTATGCTGAGTTAAACAATTGCCCGACCTCGCCGATGAAAATGAGGATCGTAGCCGACATGGTCAGAGGAGTTGAGGTGAACAAAGCATTAGACATGCTGAAGTACTCTCCGAAGCACGCTTCCAAGAAACTTGAAAAACTCATTATGTCGGCCGTATCGAACTGGCAGGCAAAAAATGAAGGCGTTCGCATGGAAGAAGCCGGTTTATTTGTAAAAGAAATATCGGTTGACGAAGGCCGTTCGCTGAAAAGGGTTCAACCCGCTCCACAGGGAAGGGCATACAGGGTTCGTAAACGTTCGAATCATGTGTATGTAGTTATCGGAAGCCACAATGCAGCCGAAGTAAATGAGCAGGAAAGTTTAGTTGAAAACGAAAATTAATCACAGTATAGATGGGACAGAAATGTAATCCGATATCCAACAGGTTGGGAATCATAAAAGGTTGGGACTCCAACTGGTTCGGTGGTAAAAAATATGCCGATAAACTTGCCGAAGATGCCAGCATCCGTCGTTATCTGAACGCGCGTTTGGCTAAAGCCAGTGTATCGTGCATCGTTATTGAGCGTTCGCTGAAAATGATTACCATAACCATTAAAACCGCACGTCCGGGTATTATCATAGGAAGAGGCGGACAGGAAGTTGACACCCTGAAGGAAGAGCTCAAGAAGCTTACCAACAAGGAAGTTCAGATTAATATTTATGAAATAAAGCGCCCTGAACTCGATGCCAACCTTGTTGCCAACAACGTAGCCCGTCAGGTAGAAGGCAAAGTAGCCTATCGTCGTGCCGTAAAAATGGCCATTGCATCGACCATGCGCATGGGAGCCGAAGGTATTAAGATACAGGTTTCGGGTCGTCTGAACGGAGCTGAAATGGCCCGTTCCGAAATGTACAAAGAAGGACGTACCCCGCTGCATACCCTTCGTGCCGACATTGATTATGCACTGGGAGAAGCCCTGACCAAAACCGGTCTCATCGGAATAAAGGTTTGGATTTGCCGTGGTGAAATTTATGGCAAACGCGATTTATCGCCTTCAATCGAGGTGAAGAGCGCAAAAAAATTGCCAAACAACAAGACAAGAGGTAAAAGTAATAAAAGATAACACTGTATAAAATCGGGAAGCGATGTTACAACCAAAAAAGACAAAATTCAGGAGACAACAGAAAGGCAAGATGAAAGGCGTTGCACAACGCGGTCACGAAATCGCCTTTGGGTCTTTCGCCATAAAAGCCGAAGAAACAGCATGGATCACCGGCCGGCAAATTGAAGCAGCGAGGATTGCTGTAACCAGAAGTATGCAACGTCAGGGGCAAATCTGGATCCGCATATTCCCCGACAAACCAATCACCAAAAAACCGGCAGAGGTTCGTATGGGTAAAGGTAAAGGTGCCCCCGAAGGATTTGTTGCTCCGGTAACACCGGGACGCATTCTGTTCGAAGCCGATGGCGTTTCTTTGGACATTGCCAAGGAAGCCCTTCGTCTGGCCTCACAAAAATTGCCAATCAAGACAAAGTTTATCGTGAGAAGAGATTACAATTATAACGAATAAGAAGTTTTGAAATGAAAACCACCGAGATTAAAGAGCTGAGCGTAAAGGAAATCATCGAGAAAATCGAAGAAACTCAGGCAACACTGGTTCGTATGAAAATGAACCACGTGGTATCTCCTCTCGACAACCCCCAGAAGTTGGTTCAGGTTCGTCGTTTGGTAGCCAGGCTGAAAACCGAGCTTACAAGAAGGCAGTTGACAAAATAATACAAGCTAAGTTGCATATGGAAAACAGAAACCTTAGAAAAGAACGTATTGGTGTGGTTGTGAGCAATAAAATGGAAAAATCCATAGTGGTTGCTGTAAAACGCAAAGAAAAACACCCCAAATACGGAAAGTTCGTGAATAAAACAAAGAAGTTCACTGCTCACGACGAAAACAACATTTGCGATATAGGCGACGTGGTTCGCATCATGGAAACACGCCCATTGAGTAAAAACAAGAATTGGAGATTAGTGGAAATCGTTGAAAAGGTTAAATAGTTATGATACAACAAGAATCGAGATTGACAGTTGCCGATAACAGCGGTGCCAAAGAAGTTCTCTGCATCAGGGTACTTGGCGGAACCGGGCGCAAATACGCGTCTATCGGCGACAAAATAGTGGTAACCGTAAAATCGGCTCTACCCGGCGGCGACATGAAAAAAGGCGCTGTTACAAAAGCCGTTATTGTGAGAACAAAAAAAGAAATACGCCGTGCCGACGGATCATACATCCGCTTTGACGATAACGCCTGTGTATTGCTCAACAATGCCGGTGAAATCAGGGGTACCCGTATCTTCGGTCCTGTTGCCCGCGAACTCCGCGAAAAACAGTATATGAAGATTGTGTCGTTGGCACCCGAAGTTTTATAATATAATAATGATATTGCAATGGCAAGGAAATTTCACGTAAAAAAAGGAGACACGGTTGTTGTGATAGCCGGCGAATCAAAAGGACAGCAGGGCAGAGTGCTGAGCGTTGACCACGTAAAAGAAAGAGCAATTGTGGAAGGTGTCAACATTATCACAAAGCACACCAAACCCAATGCGAAAGCACCCCAGGGCGGACTTATCAAAAAAGAGGCTCCGGTACACATCTCCAATCTGATGATTGCAGATCCGAAAACCGGTAAACCTACCCGCATCGGTCGCCGAATTGGCAAAAACAATAAATTGGTTCGTTACTCAAAAAAATCAGGAGAGGAGATTAAATAATGGACTTCAAACCGACATTAATGAAGAAATATCAGGAAGAAATAATTCCTGCGCTGACCAAAGAGTTTGGTTATACATCGGTGATGCAGGTTCCCCGCCTCGAGAAAATCGTTATCAATCAGGGCTTGGGACAGGCTATTGCCGATAAAAAAATAATTGAAGTAGCACTCGAAGAACTTTCGATGATTACCGGCCAGAAACCTGTAACCACCTTGTCGAAAAAAGACGTTTCGAACTTCAAACTGAGGAAAAAAATGCCTATCGGAATCAGGGTAACCCTGCGTCGCGACAAAATGTATGAATTCCTCGAAAGACTTATTGCCATATCGTTGCCCCGTATCCGCGACTTCAAGGGTGTGAACTACAAGTTCGACGGTAGAGGTAATTATACACTGGGTGTTAGCGAACAGATTATATTCCCCGAGATAGACATCGACAAAATTTACAAGATGCTCGGTATGGATATTACCTTTGTCACCTCATCGAACAACGATGAAGAAGCATTCGCTTTACTGAAGCATTTTGGTTTTCCGTTTAAAAATTTAAAAAAGAACTAATATGGCAAAAGAATCCATGAAAGCACGCGAAGTAAAGCGTCAGAAACTTGTGATGAAATATGCCCAGAAGCGCGAGCGCCTAAAAAAAGAAGGCAACTACGAAGCATTACAGGAAATTCCCAAAAATGCCTCCCCGGTTAGAATGCACAATCGTTGCAGCCAATCGGGACGTCCCAAAGGCTACATGCGTCAGTTTGGCGTTAGCAGGATTGTATTCCGCGAAATGGCATCACATGGTCTCATCCCCGGAGTTAAAAAAGCAAGTTGGTAAAGAAAAAAAGTTAAGATAATGACAGATCCGATAGCAGATTTTCTGACACGCATCAGAAACGCCGTAATGGCAAAACACAGGGTGGTTGAAATACCAGCTTCAAACCTGAAGAAAGAAATGACCAAAGTTCTCTTCGAGAAAGGGTATATCCTGAATTATAAGTTTGAAGAAACCGGCCCTCAGGGGACCATTAAAATCGCGTTGAAGTATCACCCTATCAGCAAAATTCCGGCTATAAAAAGCCTTACAAGAATAAGCAAACCCGGACTTCGCAAGTATGTGCCCAGCGATGAACTCCCCAGAGTACTCAACGGATTGGGTATAGCCATTCTTTCGACCAACAAGGGGATTATGACCGATAAAGAAGCCCGCACCATGAATGTTGGCGGCGAAGTATTGTGTTACATTTATTAATAGATACAACATGTCAAGGATAGGAAAATTACCGATACCCAAACCCGCAAATGTAACAGTTACGTTTGCCGATAGCCTTGTAACCGTAAAAGGCCCAATGGGAGAATTGCAGCAAAAAATTCATAACGATATCAAACTCGAAATTTCTGAAAACCAGATTCTTGTAACTCGCACAAACGACGAAAAAGACCAGCGTTCGAGCCATGGACTGTATCGTGCATTAATTGCCAATATGGTAGAAGGTGTATCGAAAGGTTTTACCATTCAGCAAGAGCTGGTGGGTGTGGGTTACAAAGCTGAAAGCAATGGACAGATTCTCGAAATGTCGTTGGGATATTCGCACCATATTCATTTCGAAATGCCAAAAGAAATTACAGTTGAATGTAAAACCGAAAAGCGTGCCAACTCTATTATTACGCTGAAAAGCTGCGACAAACAGCTGATTGGTCAGGTTGCCGCAAAAATTCGTTCGTTCCGCAAACCTGAACCATACAAAGGAAAAGGTATTAAGTTCGTTGGCGAAGTCGTACGCAGGAAATCAGGTAAATCAGCTAGTGTATAACAAGTAAAATCATAAAGAAATGGCTTTTTCAAAGCAAAACAGAAGATTAAAAATCAAAAGCCGCATCCGGAAACACATCAACGGAACCGGAACCAGGCCAAGAATGTCGGTGTATCGCAGCAATAAGCAAATAAGCGTACAACTGATTGATGATATTAATGGTGTTACTCTGGTAGCAGCTACCTCTCTAAGCAAGGAAATTGCAGCACAGGAAACAACCAAAACTGTTCAGGCAAACATGGTTGGAAAGCTTATCGCTAAGAAAGCCCTCGAAGCCGGAATTTCTGAAGTTGTGTTCGACCGCAACGGGTATCTGTATCATGGTCGGGTGAAATCGTTGGCAGAGGGAGCCAGAGAAGGTGGTCTTAAACTTTAAGAATCTAATTTATGTCGAGTAGTATAAGAAAAGTAAAAACCAGTGATCTCGAACTGAAAGACAGACTGGTAGGGATACAAAGAGTAACCAAAGTAACCAAAGGGGGACGTACCTTCAGTTTCTCAGCCATTGTGGTTGTTGGCAACGAAAGTGGTATTGTAGGTTATGGTCTGGGTAAAGCCAGCGAAGTAACGGCTGCCATTGCCAAAGGCGTTGAAGATGCCAAGAAAAACCTCATTAAAGTTCCGGTAGTAAGAGGAACTATACCCCACGAACAGGTTGCCAAGTTCGGTGGCGCACGAGTTTGGCTGAAACCTGCATCATCGGGTACCGGTGTTAAGGCCGGAGGTGCTATGCGCGCAGTTCTCGAAAGTGTGGGTATTAAAGACGTTCTTGCAAAATCGAAAGGCTCATCGAACCCTCACAATTTGGTGAAAGCCACTATGGCAGCCTTAATCGAAATGCGTGATGCCAATACGGTTGCCCAACACCGCCAAGTGAGCATTGATAAAGTATTTAACGGATAAGAATATTTGCCATGGCTAAAATAAAGATTACACAAATCAGAAGCAAGATAGGTTGCACTGCCCGTCAGAAACGAACCATCGAAGCACTGGGCATCAAAAAAATGCACCAAACTATTGAAATGGAAGCAACACCCCAGATATTGGGTATGGTAAGGGCCATTCATCACCTTGTAAAAGTGGAAGAAATTTAATTTTTAATAAAAGAAACTATGGATTTAAGCAATTTAAAACCGGCAAAAGGTTCCGTTAAAAATAAAAAACGTCTGGGACGTGGTCAGGGATCAGGAAGAGGCGGAACATCAACACGCGGACACAAAGGCGCACAGTCGCGTTCGGGTTACAAACGTACCCGCGGTTTCGAAGGCGGTCAGATGCCATTGCAGCGTACAGCTCCTAAATTTGGTTTCAGCAACATGAACCGCGTTGAATATAAAGGCATTAACGTAAGTACCCTGCAAGCACTGGCCGAAAGCCATCAGCTCAGCGAAATCAGCGTAAGCCTTCTTCTCGAAAACGGACTTATCGCTAAAAAAGATAAAGTAAAAATATTGGGTAACGGCGACCTGAACATTAAACTCAACGTAAAAGCCCATGCTTTTTCGAAAACAGCCGTGCAAAAAATTGAAGCTCTTGGTGGAATCGCTGAAAAATTGTAAAGGATGAAACGATTTATTGAAACACTCAAGAATATCTGGAAAATCGACGACCTGAGGTCGAGGATACTGGTTACCCTCGGCTATATAGCTATTTACAGGCTGGGTTCGTTTGTGGTTCTTCCCGGTATTGATCCGAACCAACTTGCAAACCTGAAAGCTCAGACTTCAGATGGTGTTTTAAGTCTTCTGAACATGTTTTCGGGAGGTGCATTTTCGAATGCATCGGTTTTCGGATTGGGAATTATGCCCTACATCTCCGCATCGATTGTGGTGCAGTTGTTGGGTATAGCAGTACCCTATTTCCAGAAACTGCAGCGCGAAGGTGAAAGCGGCAGGAAAAAAATCAATCAGATTACCCGCTATCTCACTGTTGCCATTCTGCTGTTTCAGGCACCCACCTACATTGCCAACCTGCATTCGCAGTTACCGGCAACCGCTTTCCTGTATTCAGGATTCATGTTTACCTTCACTTCGGTAATCATTCTTACTGCCGGGACCATGTTTGTAATGTGGCTTGGTGAAAAAATCACTGACAGGGGTATCGGAAATGGTATTTCCCTCATCATTATGATTGGTATTATTTCGCGCATGCCGTTTGCATTCGCTGCCGAAACCGTTTCACGCTTCGAAGAGCAGACCGGTGGCTTGGTAATGCTATTGGTCGAACTGATTATTCTGTTTGTTGTGTTTATGCTTTCGATTGCGTTGGTGCAAGCCGTTCGCCGCATACCCGTGCAATATGCAAAACGCGTTGTTGGCAACAAACAGTATGGCGGAGTTCGTCAGTATATCCCCCTGAAAATTAACGCCGCCGGTGTAATGCCCATTATTTTTGCTCAGGCATTAATGTTTGTTCCGCTGATGTTTGCCGGATTTGGCGAAAGCACCAGTGGTTTCGTGGCCGCATTTGCCGACTATACCGGTTTTTGGTATAATCTGGTGTTTGCAACCCTGATTATTTTATTTACCTATTTCTATACCGCTGTTACCATCAATCCACAGCAAATGGCTGAAGATATGAAGAAAAACGGCGGGTTTATACCCGGCATCAAGCCCGGAAAGAAAACGGTAGATTTTCTCGATAGTATCATGTCGCGGATTACCCTTCCGGGATCAATATTTCTGGCTATTATTGCCATACTTCCTTCGATGGCCATGCTTGCAGGTATCAACAACCAGTTTGCAGGCTTCTATGGAGGAACTTCACTGTTGATTCTGGTAGGTGTTGTACTCGATACTCTTCAGCAAATTGAAAGCCATCTGCTGATGAGACATTATGATGGTCTGACCAAGTCTGGCCGCATAAAAGGCCGGGGTGGAGTTACCTCAGCCATGTAGGTTTTCAACAGTTCTTTGATGATTTTTATTAAAACAGAAGAAGAGATTGCCCTGATGCGCGAAAGCAACATGCTGGTATCGAAAACCCATGCCATGTTGGCCCGCGAAGTAAGGGAAGGAGTAACGACCAATTATCTTGATAAGCTTGCAGAAGCTTTTATCAGAGATCATGGCGGCATTCCGGGATTCCTGAATTATAACGGTTATCCCAAATCGCTCTGTATTTCTGTAAACGATGTGGTGGTGCATGGAATACCGTCGGACAACATGCTGCAATTTGGCGATATAGTATCGGTTGATTGCGGTGTGTACAAAAACGGATTTCACGGCGATTCAGCCTACACATTTGTGATCGGCGATATCAGCCCTCAGGTTCAGAAACTGATTGACGTTACCCGGGAATGTTTGTTCCTTGGCATTGAAAAGGCAGTGGCGGGAAACCGGACAGGCGATATCGGACATGCGGTTCAGACTCACGCCGAAAAGAATGGTTTTTCGGTGGTGCGCGAACTGGTTGGTCACGGAGTAGGCAGGCATCTGCACGAAAAACCCGAAGTGCCGAATTTCGGTAAAAGCGGACAAGGCGTCCGGCTGACCGAAAACATGGTAATTGCTATTGAACCCATGATTAATATGGGTCGCAAGGAGGTTAAACAAATGAAAGACGGATGGACAATCCGCACTTTCGACGGGAAACCCAGCGCACACTTCGAACACAGTGTTGTAGTGAGAAAAAACAAAGCAGAAATTTTGTCGGATTTTGAAATTATTGATAAAGAAATAGTAAGAAATTAATAGAAGCGTATGTCGAAACAACCGTCTATAGAACAGGATGGTACCATTATCGAAGCATTGTCGAACGCAATGTTCCGGGTAGAATTGCAGAATGGTCATATCATTACTGCCCATATTTCGGGTAAAATGAGGATGCACTATATCAGGATACTTCCCGGCGATAAGGTAAGGGTAGAAATGTCGCCATACGATTTAACCAAGGGAAGAATAACATTTAGGTACAAATAAAAAGATTTTATTATGAAGGTTAGAACATCAGTAAAAAAGAGGACTGCCGATTGCAAAGTCGTTAGACGGAAAGGCAGAATTTATGTGATTAACAAAAAGAATCCAAAATTTAAACAACGTCAAGGTTAAAACTAATACAATTTAAACATGGCAAGAATTGCTGGTATTGATATTCCAAGTAAGAAAAGAGGGGAAATTGCCCTCACCTATATTTTCGGTATAGGGCGTAGCAGAGCGCGTGAGATTTTAACAAGAGCCGGGGTTGATTTGAATCTGAAACCGGAGCAATGGAACGATGATCAGATTTCTGAAATTCGTCGCATTGCAGGCGAATTCCGTCTCGAAGGCGAATTGAGGTCGGAAGTTCAGCTCAACATCAAACGATTGATGGACATTGGTTGTTACAGGGGCATACGTCACAGAATCGGGTTACCGCTTCGTGGACAGAAAACCAAAACCAATGCAAGAACAAGAAGAGGTAAGAAAAAAACAATAGCCAATAAGAAAAAAGCTACTAAATAGTTAGAGTATGGCAAAAAAAGTTAAAACCACCAAGAAGCGTGTTGTTAAAATTGAACCGACAGGTCAGGCGCATATTTTCTCGTCGTTCAACAATATTATCGTTTCGTTGACCAACAACGATGGTCAGGTGATCTCGTGGTCATCGAGCGGAAAAAAAGGATTCAGGGGAAGCAAGAAAAACACTCCGTATGCAGCGCAGGTTGCAGCCGAAGATTGTGCAAAGACTGCCTACGATCTGGGTCTGCGTAAAGTAAAAGTTTTTGTAAAAGGTCCGGGTGCCGGCAGGGAATCGGCCATCAGAAGCATTCACAACATGGGAATCGAAGTTACCGAGATAGTCGATGTAACTCCACTACCCCACAACGGATGCAGGCCACCCAAAAGAAGAAGAGTATAAAAAACATTATAACAGATAATATTTTAATTATTAATCAGTATGGCAAGATACAGAGGCCCACAGAGCAAAATAGCCAGGAAATTTGGAGAGCCGATCTTCGGACCGGATAAGTATTTAGACAAGAAAAATTATCCTCCGGGATTCCATGGGCTCAACAAACGCAGAAAGAAAAGCTCGGAGTATGGCGTGCAGTTGATGGAGAAGCAGAAAGTTAAATATACCTATGGTGTACTTGAACGTCAGTTCCGTAAAATATTCCATAAGGCACTTATCAGCAAGGGCGTTACCGGCGTTGTTCTTCTGCAGCTTCTCGAGTCACGTCTCGACAATTTAGTGTATCGGATGGGCATAGCCCCTACCCGTGCAGCAGCCCGTCAGATGGTTACCCACCGTCACATTGTGGTAAACGGGGAAATATGCAATATCCCCTCGAGGACAATTGTACCCGGTGAGATTGTAGGTATCCGCGAAAAATCGAAATCACTTGAAGTGGTTTCTAATGCACTCTCCGGTCGTAACTTCAGTAAGTTTCCCTGGATTGAATGGGATAACGAAAAACTTTCAGGTAAACTGATTTCGGTTCCCGAAAGAGATCAGATTCCGGAAAATATTAAGGAACAACTTATCGTTGAATTATATTCTAAATAAAAAATTTGCAAATGGCAATACTAGCTTTTCAGAAACCCGACAAAGTTATCATGCTGGAATCAGACGATTTTCGCGGAAAATTCGAATTTCGTCCTCTGGAACCCGGCTATGGCATTACTATTGGAAATGCCTTACGCAGAATACTGCTGTCATCGTTAGAGGGGTTTGCTATCAGCACCCTTAAAATTGATGGTGTTGATCATGAGTTTTCCAGCATTAAAGGTGTTATGGAAGACGTTACCGAGATTATCCTCCAGATGAAACAAATCAGGTTTAAACGCCAGATTGACGATTTTAACCACGAAAAAGCTACCATCATTATCAACGGTCAGGATGAATTCAAGGCCGGAGATATCGGTAAATTTCTCACCGGTTTCAAGATTCTCAATCCCGACTTGCTGATTTGCAGAATGGAACCTTCGGTAACCCTGAAAATTGAGATAACCATTGCCAAGGGACGTGGATATATTACGCCTGACGAAAACAAACCGCTCGAAGATGAGATTGGTGTTATTCCTATCGGCTCGATTCACACCCCGGTGGTTAATGTTAAGTATCAAATTGAGAACATGAGGGTTGAGCAGAAAACCGACTACGAAAAACTTATTCTCGACATCGAAACCGACGGATCGATTCATCCGAAAGAAGCACTGAAGGAAGCAGCCACCATACTGATTTATCACTTCATGCTCTTCTCCGACGAAAAGATTACCATCGACGCTGACGAAAAACTCGAAAGCGAAGAATTCGACGAAGAAGTTCTTCACATGCGTCAACTGCTGAAAACCAAACTCGTTGACCTCGACCTGTCGGTTCGCGCACTCAACTGCCTGAAAGCAGCCGAAGTAGAAACTCTCGGCGACTTGGTTCAGTTCAACAAAAACGATTTACTGAAATTCAGAAACCTCGGCAAGAAATCGCTCACCGAGCTCGAAAATCTGCTTGATAATATCAACCTGAATTTCGGAATGGAGACATCAAAATACAAACTGGATAAGGATTAATTGGAATAGAGATGAGACACAGGAAAAATTTTAATCATTTAGGCCGACAGAGTGCGCATCGTAAAGCGATGTTGTCGAATATGGCAGTTTCTTTACTGTTGCACAAACGCATAAACACCACCGTAGCCAAAGCCAAAGCACTGCGTACCTATGTTGAACCCCTGATTACACAGGCTAAAGAAGACACAACACACAACCGCAGGGTGGTTTTCGGAGAATTACAGGATAAAAAAGCCGTTTCGGAATTGTTCCGCGAAATTATCGTGAAAATCGGTGAACGTCC
>JAKQPY010000016.1:0-16551 GCA_029564465.1 Bacteroidota bacterium
AAAAATTATGGATTTTAAAGATACAAAGCGATGGAATTAATGAAAGTTGTTCAGCAGGAATTATCAGAAACAAGAGAATTTCCTAAGTTTAAAGCCGGTGATACCGTTACGGTTCATTATAAAATCAGGGAAGGTAATAAAGAACGTATTCAGCAGTTTCGTGGTGTGGTTTTGCAGCGCAAAGGTCATGGTGCCACAGCAACGTTTACGGTTCGTAAAATGTCAGGATCTTTTGGCGTTGAACGTATATTCCCGATTACTTCTCCTTTTATTGATCAGATTGAACTGAATAAACAGGGTATGGTGCGCCGCTCACGTATATTTTACCTGCGTGGTCTTACCGGAAAAAAATCGAGAATCAAGGAAAAACGCAACTCAAAAGTTGCTCTATAGTATCGAAAGGCGCTTCAGCGCCTTTTTTATTGTTGTTACATAGTCCGTTTTATTTGGGAAAACTCCGGGCAATTTCCTGTTGAAAAAAAGTATTTCAAATTTTCGGAAGTCAAAATTTTTTTATTTAATTTTGACCTGAAAGAATATTGATATGCCTTCTTTAGAAATTCTAAACAACTTAGCCGCTCAGGTGTATCGCATGATTAAAGATCGCGACAGATACGCTTTTTAACAGTTTTCTGCCCCAATCGCTTTAATTATTTCAATTAAAAATCAAAAAAAATCAATATTATGGAACTCCCATTTGCTGAGTCATATAAAATAAAAATGATAGAGCCCCTGAAGCGCAGTACGCGTCAGCAACGGGCCGAGTGGATTGAAAATGCTAAGTTTAACTTATTCAAACTGCGTGGCGAGCAGGTATTCATCGATTTGCTCACCGATAGTGGTACCGGTGCCATGAGCGACCGACAATGGTCGGCACTGATGATGGGCGATGAAAGTTATGCCGGTGCGCGCTCGTTTTTCGAACTTAAGGAAAGCATTGGCAATATTATGGGTTTCGAACATGTGTTGCCCACCCATCAGGGTCGTGCTGCCGAAAATGTACTGTTTAGCGTGCTGGTAAAAAACGGAGATATCGTCCCCGGAAATTCGCACTTCGATACCACCAAGGGTCATATAGAATTCCGTCATGCCCATGCTGTTGACTGTACCATTGACGAAGCTTTCGATACAGCCTGCCTGCATCCGTTTAAAGGGAATATCGACCTGAACAAACTCGAAAAAGTGCTGAAGGAAAATCCGAAAGAGAAAATACCATTTATTGTAGTTACCGTTACCTGCAATTCGTCGGGAGGACAACCCGTGAGTATTGCCAACCTGAAAGCCGTTTACGAAATGGCAGGGCGCTATGGTATTCCTGTTTTATTCGACTCTGCCCGCTTTGCCGAAAACGCCTATTTTATCAAATTACGCGAAGAGGGTTATGCCGATAAAAGCATTAAGGAAATTGTGCGCGAAATGTACCGGTATTCCGATATGGCTACCATGAGTGCCAAAAAGGATGGAATTGTAAATATCGGAGGATTTATTGCCTGTCATGACGAAGATATTTACCGTCGTGCCTGCACCTTTAATATAATGTTCGAAGGTTATGTAACCTATGGTGGTATGTCGGGTCGCGATATGGCCGCACTGGCTGTGGGTCTTAACGAATCGACTGAATTTGAGTACCTCGAAACGAGAATCAAACAAATCGAGTATCTGGGGAATCGCTTAATAGCGTTTGGGATTCCCATTCAACAGCCCATTGGCGGACATGCCATTTTTGTTGATGCCGCCAAAGTGCTTCCCAATGTGCCCAAATCGCAATATCAGGCTCAAACCCTGGGTGTGGAACTGTATCTTGAAGCCGGCATTCGCGGTGTCGAAATTGGCACCCTGCTTGCTGACCGGGACCCTGAAACCCGCGAAAACCGCTATCCTGCTTTAGAATTACTGAGGCTTGCCATTCCACGCAGGGTTTACACCAATAACCACATGGATGTAATTGCCGTGGCGCTGAAGAATGTGTTCGACAGGAGAGACACTATTACCAAAGGTTATAATATCACATGGGAAGCGCCTATAATGAGGCACTTTACGGTAGAGCTGGAAAAAGCATAATTGCTCCGGTAACCACTTCGCCGGTCTCATGGTTCAGTTCCGAACCCATGAGACTGTGCGGAATGGAGTAAACAATCAGCAAGGCAAGGGCTGCAATCAATGCCAGATAGGGTCTTTCTTTCTTTAAGTTCCCGATAACGGCAATTGCATACACTACAATAACTATAAGTGTTTTATTGTCGGTTAAATCGAAACCAAACGGGAAACCGGTCCAGTAGGCTCCGAAGGCATACTTTTGAATAATTGGTCCCAGAATCATACCTCCGACCAACAGCATGATGAAACTGATATTCAGAAACTTGCGGTAACGCTTGTCGCGGAATGCAGCCATTATACCGGTGAGATTCGAAAACAACATTGCCAGAAACATCACCAGAATATGAGGGATCATAAATCCGGCAGGAACATCCCCTTTAAACCGGATTATCACCGGCTGATCTTTACAAACTTCAATGGTATTGCCCTGATAATCAAGCATCAGATAATATTCTAATTTTCCGGCAGCCGGTTGAGATGGAAGAATTGCTGTCAGCAAATCTCCTGAGCGATTGAAGTTGATTTCCGTCCATTCCTTTTGGGTAGGATAGGGGCGGTAGATTATCTTTCCAATGGTGCCCTGGGGAAGACCTTTTAGTTCAATCTTACAATCGTGGGTAAGGTTCTGACTGCGTTTCAGCGAAAGTTTGTAATCCTGTCCCCCCAACTCAATACTGATTTTTTGAGGGTAAGTCGGTCCTGTAGTTCTTTGATACATGGCTGCCCCCACAGTAATAACAATTGTCGCAACCCAAAATAGCAAGTTTTTTACCCATGGTTTCTTCATACTCATTTACAGTTTAATAATTAAGACAATTTTTTCACCGTTTCGCTCCACATCCACCAGTACGGTATCGCCGGGTTCCAACTGATTGAGGCGGTACATATATTCTCTGATGTCGGATACAGTTTTTCCATCGATGGCAGTTATAATGTCGCCCGCCAACATGCCTCCCAAATATGCCGGCTTGCCCGGGGTTACTGCTTCGGCACGTAAACCCCTGATTTCGGTATTGGCCACATCGGGCATTATTCCCAACGATACTTTTTTGCCTCCGTGACGGCTCGCTTCAGGGTTTTTCGGGCCTGCTTCGCTGAAGTGCAGCAACTGATAATTGCTATTCAACTCCATAATGAAATCGTAAACAATCGTCAGGCAAGCATCAATGCCGCTATAATTTATTTTGTCGGGTGAATCTCCGGGTGTGTGATAGTCGGTATGAGCGCCTGTCGAAAAATATAGGACAGGAATGCCCTGAGCATAAAACGAAGCGTGGTCAGAAGGACCATAACCCTCATTGCTGATTTGTAATTTATACCTGTGCTTCTTTTCGATAATCTCAATTAAACTACCAAACTCGGTGGCGGTTCCGGCACCTCCGATTTGCAGGCTGCTATCAGGTTTCATACGGCCAATCATGTCGAGATTTATCATCATGGCAATGTTCTCAGCAGGAACTGGCAGATTTTCGACAAAATATTTCGAACCTAGAAGCCCTTTTTCTTCCGCACCAAATGCGACAAATAAAAAATTGTAATTCAGGTTTTCGGATATCGTACTCAGCGTTTCTGCCAGCGCAATAATACCCGCAATTCCAGAAGCATTGTCGTCGGCACCAGAGTGAACTGCCGGCACTTCGGGAGTACGGCTGCTGGTAGCAGGACCTCCCATGCCCAAATGGTCGTAATGCGCACCTATTACAATATACTTATTCCCGGGTTGATGGCATAATTCAGCCACAATATTGTTTGTGTTGCAAAAAACAGGTTCTATTTTGCACCGGGCATTGAGATTTTGTGAGATTTTGAATGTTTGTTCCATCCCTGATTTATGGTAGCTTTCGTCGAGCTGTGCTGAAGTGACTCCGTCGGGAGCAAGCAGTATATCGGCTGTTTTTCGCGAAATGATGATTACCGGAATACTCACCTGCGACAGGTTCAGACTGTCGAAAACCAAAGATTCTCCGGCCCGGGCAATAAGAATCACACCTGCAGCTCCTTTATCAACAGCTGTATAGACTTTTTCACGATTTCCGGAGTTGTGGCGGTATGCGGCAATACTGTCGAAGGGATTCCCTTCGAAGATCAGTGCCCATTTCCCAGTCAACTGTAAATTGGTGTAATCGTCGTGACTCAGATTTTTTGAATTGATTGAATAGCCATACCCACAATACTCGACAGGGGCATTAAGCATGGTGGAGGCTGAAAATCCGGCAGGTATGAAATCGATTGCATAATCGAAGCTTTGCGAAGGGGTGCTCAGCGTGTTTTCGTCTCCCGGTTTTACGCCGGTCCGTATCGGGAAAGACTGTATTCCCAATGGTTTGTCGAGATTTAACCCTGCCGATATAAAGCGATTGTAAATATATCTGCTGGCAATGGTATCGCCCAGTGTGCCCGGATACCTGCCCTGCAGCGAATCAGAAGCAAGTATGCCGATGTCACGTTTATATTGATTTATATGAGAAGGCCATTGCTGCGAAAAAATGTATTGTGTTACCGATAAAAACGCAATACAAAAAATAAAAATGCTTTTTATCCAAACTCTTGCCATGCCAGTTTTCATTTGATACTTCTGTTCCAAAAATACACGAATTTTGCTGTCAGCAATATTTTTATTTAACAAAAGTGATGGCAATATGTTTACCCGGGTGCTTGTGTGAAAAAATATTTATCGTATTTTTGTCGCCCGTTGGCCCTATAGTTCAATGGATAGAACGGAGGTTTCCTAAACCTTAAATCCAGGTTCGATTCCTGGTGGGGCTACAAGGTAGACACACCATAGCCACGATAGTGGCTATTTTTTTCGTCAGAAAAAAAGAATCGAAGTTTACCCTGAGGAATCGAAGGGCTTCCTACAGGGGCTACAAAGTAGACACACCTTAGCCACGATAGTGGCTATTTTTTTCGACAGAAAAAAAAAGAATCGAAGTTTACCCTGAGGAATCGAAGGGCTTCCTGGTGGAGCTACAAAGTAGACACACCATAGCCATGACAGTGGCTGTTCTTTTTGTCAGAAAATAGAATTTGTGCATTTCGACCAGTATTGTTTTTCCATTGTGAAATTTTTATACCAATTGAATGTGAGCAGATGCAACTATTTTATAAATTTGAGGTTTATTGCATTAACAAAAATAACTCGATATGAAAAAATCAATTCTACTGTTTTTTGCACTGGTGTCAGGCACTTTGCTTGTCATGTCGCAAGTAATTCCCCAACATGGAAATGCGGCTTTTCAGGTATTGCGTTCCGATGAAAACGAAATTTCTGTTTCATACACAAGCGGGCAATATTCGCTAAACAGGGTTCAGACGCCCCGTGGCGAAGAATTCGTTGTTACTGCCGATGAAGCATTGCCACTTATGGTTTCGGGGGCTCCGGATTTGCCTTTCATAACGTCTTCCGTTATTATCCCCGATCAGGGAGGGTTTAATGTTGTTGTAAATTATGGAGAATTCGAGCTAATTGAAAACGTGAAAATTGCCCCGTCAAAAGGAAGTTTATTGCGTACAGTCGACCCGGCCACTGTTCCGTATATTTATGGCGACAGCTATGCTACCGATGAATTTTTCCCCGGAAATAGCCTGCCTTCGTGCAGTGAACCTTTTATTCTGCGTGACTTCAGGGGTATTACTGTAAAGGCATATCCGTATCAATATAATCCGGTTACCGAACAGTTGCGCGTGTATAAAAGCATATCGCTCAGCATTGTTAAAGACGACCATGTGCTTGCCGTAAATGAATTAATGCGTACAAAATCACTGACCGAAACCGACCCGGATTTTGCGAAAGTTTATGGCGATTTCTTCCTGAATTATACCAACAACCCGGTTCGCTATAATGCATTGGCCGAAGGTACTCCCGGTAGAATTGTCATTATGGCCAAAAATACCTATATACCCGATCTACAGGATTATATCACATGGAAGACTCAGAAAGGCCATGAAGTGGTGCTTGTAAGTTCCGATACCATAGGTACTACCGCTGCGGTGATTAAAACCTGGTTGCAGAATTACTTTAATACAGTAGGTTTTACCTATTTACTGATTGTGGGTGATGCACAGCATATACCCCCTATGGTGGTTAACAGCGAGGATTCCGACAATGCTTTTTCGTATATTCTGGGTAACGACAGTTACGCTGATTATTTTGTAGGGCGCTTTTCGGGTGAATCGTCTGCGGACATGCTCACCCAGGTGCAGCGAACTGTAGAATATGAGCGCGATCTTAACGAATCGGCTACATGGCTGGGCAATGCATTCGGATCGGCCAGCAACGAAGGTGCAGGTCAGGGTCACAATGGGGAATCAGATCTTCAACACCTGAATCTTATCAAAACCGATTTAATAAACTATGGTTACAATGTTACCCATGTGAATCAGGATGGTGGCAGCAATGCACTCATCTCAACAGCTTTTAACTCGGGTCAGGGACTGGCTAATTATATCGGACATGGTGACGTTACCCTCTGGGTAAATACAAATTTCACGAATACTCAGGTTAACCAGCTTACCAACGAAAATAAGCTTCCGTTTATTTTTAGTGTTGCTTGTGTAAATGGTGAATTCAGGGGGCAAACCTGTTTTGCAGAAGCCTGGCTGCGTGCCACTAAAAATGGGAATCCTACGGGTGCTTTGGCTTTTTTGGGTAGCACAATCAATCAAAGTTGGCAAGAACCGATGACCGGTCAGGACGAAATGAATGATGTGTTGATTGATAGTTATGTGAACAATGTTAAAAGAACTTTTGCAGGCATATCGTATTGCGGTTTATATAAAATGATTGAAGGTGGAGGTTCCGGCGTAAGTATGGCAAATACCTGGACGGTTTTTGGTGATCCCGCAGTAAACGTACGTACAAAAACTCCGCAGGCTATGGCTGTAACCCATGATAATGTTTTTATGATTGGTTCTTCCGAATTCTCATTAAGTTGCGATGCGGATGACGCCCTTGCTGCCCTTTCGACCGAAGTTGACGGCGAAACCATATTGCTGGGTTATGCCTACGTAACTGAAGGTGGTGCAACTATCTCGATTGAACCGTTCACTGCACCGGGAACCATGAAGCTTACGGTTACGGGCTTCAACAAAATCACCTATCAGGCCGATATTACAATAATAGTTCCCGATGGCCCTTATGTGGTTCTCGATCAGGTGTTGATTGACGATTCTGATGCCAATAACAACGGGCAGATTGACTATGACGAAACCATTTATCTGGGTGTTGAACTAACGAATGTGGGTGTAGAAGTTGCCGAAAATGTAGTACTTACCACATCAACCGAAAGCCCATTGGTTACTGTTACCGATGACACTCAGACAATGGGTGATATCACGGTAAGTGAAACGATAACTGAAGGGTGGGCTTTTACAGCCGTTTTTGCTGATGGCATTGCCGACCAGACACTGATACCCTTTGCTCTTACCATGGCTGATGCAAATCAAAATACATGGAATGCTTCCTATAACCTGAGGGTGAATGCCCCGTCGCTGAACATTGAGTTTATCGGAGTTAACGACGCCGGTACCGGAAATGGGAACGGATTACTCGACCCGGGCGAAACAGCACAACTGCGCTTCCGTCTGTCAAACGGAGGCCATGCCGATGCGATAGAAGGCTCACTGGCATATACAGTTGCCGGGCCGGCCCAGACGTCAGGTTCACCCACTGCAGTTGATGCCATGATTGTGGGAGCAAATGGAGAATACACTGTGGGTGTTACTGTTGATGACGAAGTAACAAGTGGTGAAATGGTGGGTTGTAATTTGCAATATGTGGCTGGCGCCTATACGAAATCACTGGTTGTTTCGGTACCGGTCGGACTACAGATTGAAGATTGGGAAAGCGGAGATTTAAGCTCGTTCGCTTGGGAAAACGACGAAGCCCTGCCTTGGTTTATTACACAATCCAGCCCCTACGAAGGCGATAATTGCCTGCAATCGGGCGATGTTCCTTCATCAGGTGGAGAATCTACTTTGATTATTTTGGTTGATGTGGTTGCTGCCGATGATGTGATTTTCTACAAAAAAGTATCCTGCGAGCCTGTTTCATGGGGACAATATTACGATTATCTGGCTTTCTATATCGACGATGTGTTGAAAACTCAATGGGCAGGAACTGTTGCATGGGCTCAGCATAGTTATCCGGTGACGGTTGGTCAGCACGAGTTGAAGTGGTCTTATGTGAAAGATAATTACCTTGATCAGGGTACCGATTGTGCCTGGCTCGATTTTATTACCCTGCCGCCTCATGCAACTTCTGTAGCCATCAGCCATCAGACCCGTGATATCGAAAACCTGACTGTATCGGTTTTCCCAAATCCTGCCAGTGATTTTCTCAACCTGAATTGCGAATTGCCCGAAAACGGTAGCCTCACCATCGAAATATTTGGAATCACAGGTAACCTGGTGCGTAAGCTGATCGAAGGCAGAGAAACTGGAAAGGGAATCACGTCGGTAAGTGTTCCGGTAGATGAACTCCCCGAAGGATATTATTTTGCTACCATTCGGTTCAACAATGAGGTTCGCACCGTAAAATTTGCCATTATTAAATAATGTTTCATTTTATGAAAAGAATTTTTATCATAACAGCCTTGATTTTTATCGGGGCTGTTTATGTTTCTGCACAACAGAACATGCCATCAACATTTCAGGGTAAACACCACATGCTGAGTCCCGATGAGTTGAAAATTGATGTCAGCAACAACAAGAGTTTTACCATCACACCTCCACCATCAGGCCCTGTACGTAATATTGCCGAATTCGAACGAAATCAGGGAGTTATTGTCAGTCGTTCATCATCGTGGGCATTTGGAATCCCAAATGAACTGATAACAGAATTGTCGGAGAATGTGATGGTATATGTGGTAGTTTCGAGTTCTTCATGGAATTCTTCGGTGACCAGCCAGTTACAAAATGCCGGTGCCAATATGGATAATATTACATTGATTAACTATTCGCTTAATTCTTACTGGTCGCGCGATTATAGTCCCTGGTTTATTGCCTACGGAGAGTCACCACAGGTGGGAATTGTCGATTTCCCTTACAATCGTCCGCGGCCCAGCGATGATGATATTCCCGTTCGTTTGGGTGAATACTTTGATATAGAGGTTTTTGGTATGAATATTACCCATACCGGTGGAAATTATATGTGCGATGGTTTAGGTAAAGCTGCCAGCACAACCCTTGTATTATCCGAGAATAGTACCCAGACGCAGGCACAATTGCAGACCCTGGCCGAAGATTATCTGGGCGTTACCGATTATATGTTTATCGATGATCCTTTAGGGGAATACATCGAGCATATTGATTGCTGGGGTAAATTTCTTGACGTCGATAAGGTGTTGATAGGGCAGGTGCCACCATCTGATTCCCGCTACGATGACTACGAAGCGGTGGCTGATTTCTTCGCCAATAAAAACTCTTCGTATGGAAATAAATTTCAGGTATTCAGGGTGTATAGCCCCGATGGACAGCCTTATACCAATAGTTTAATCATGAACGAAAAGGTGTTTGTTCCTTTGGTACCCGGGTCGGAATGGAACGACGAGGCACTGGAAGCTTACGAGCTGGCTATGCCGGGTTACGAGGTTATCGGTGTGTCGTACGACTCATGGGAGGCTACCGATGCATTGCATTGCCGTACCCATGAAGTGCCTGATTTTGGAATGCTGTATATAAATCATATTCCCTACACCGACACCGTGGCATACTTTGATGAATATCAGGTGAAAGCCAATATTTTCCCTTATTCAGGTTTTGAGCTTGCTGCCGGTTCGGTGAAAATTCACTATCGGGTGAACAATGGCGCGTATTCCACTTACGAAATGACCAATACAACGGGTAGTCAATGGCAATATAATCTTACCGGACTTGCCGATGGTGATGTGATTGACTATTATCTGGAAGCCTCCGATGAATCGGGACGCACCGAAAAACACCCGTTGATTGGAGAACCTGATCCCCATCATTTTGTAATTGACCAAAGTTTATATCGCGAAAACTTCAGTAATGACAATGACTTTTCGGTTTTTCCAAACCCTGCTGCAGACAGGATAAGCCTCGTGACCAACCTGAATATGGCAGATCAGGTGTATTGCACCATTACCGATATAAACGGGAAGTCCGTGCTTTCGTTTAGTATGGAAACTGCGGCAGGATGGCAGCGCAATGTGCTTGATATCAGTAGCTTGAGTCCGGGCATCTACCTGATGCATATCGAAAGCGGAAGTAATAGGTTTTCGAAGCGCTTTGTGGTGTATTAATTGTTGATAAACTGCTGTTTTTTTCAACAATTGCGCAAATAGTGTAAATGAACTAACTACATGATGTTTTAATTTGGTAAATTCGGCTTCGAAATTTGCGGAGATGAAGAATTCAACCAAGCTATTTGTGCTCGATACCAACGTATTGCTGCACGACCACGAATGCCTGTTTAAGTTTCAGGAAAACGATATTATTATTCCCATTGTGGTTCTCGAAGAGCTCGACCACTTTAAGCGGGGCAACGACCTCATAAATTTTCATGCACGGGAATTTACACGGGTACTCGATGAACTATCGGGCGAAGAAATGTTCGAAGGCGGTGTGCCCCTGGGCGAAGGCCTCGGTAAACTGTTTGTCGAAACAGGGAAACCTTTTGGTAAGGAACTGCAAAATTCGTTTCCGGAGCAAATACCCGACCACCGCATTCTGGCTATTGCTCAGTATCTGCGCGATAAGAACACCGAGCGTCAGGTTGTGTTGGTTACCAAAGACATTAACCTGAGGGTGAAGGCTAAATCGCTGGGGCTGACTGCGCAAGACTATAAGAACGATAAGGTGGCCAACCTCGACACCATCCGCAAACAGGTGCCCATTGTCGAAGGAGCCGATAAATCGATGATTGCCAGCCTGTACGACCACCCCGAGGGAATTCCGGTCGAAGATTTTAGCCTCAATTTTGAACCGATTGCTCACCAGTATTTTGTATTGCGAAACGGGTCGAGTTCGGTACTGGCCCATTTCGATCCGTTTAAGAATGTTATCGACCGGATTGTGAAAACTGCTGCCTATGGCATTGAACCCCGCAATGCTGAACAGGCCTTTGCCATTGATGCCCTCCTGCGTCCCGAAATTCAACTGGTTGCACTCACCGGAAAAGCAGGTACGGGAAAAACCTTGCTGGCTCTGGCTGCCGCTATACACCAGCGTAAGAGCTTTCTTCAGATATTTCTCGCCCGTCCGATTGTTGCTTTATCGAATAAGGACATCGGCTTTCTTCCAGGCGATGCCAAAGAAAAAATAAATCCCTATATGCAGCCTTTGTTCGATAACCTTTCGGTGATAAAGCATAAATTCAGCCAGCAATCGGCCGACTTTAAGCGAATCGAAGAAATGCTGAAAAGCGAAAAACTTCTTATCGAACCACTGGCATATATCCGTGGCCGAAGCTTGTCGCGTGTGTTTTTTATTATTGACGAAGCCCAGAATCTTACCCCACACGAGGTGAAAACCATTATTACCCGTGCCGGCGAAGGCACCAAGATTATTTTCACCGGAGATATTCAGCAAATAGACTCACCTTATCTCGATTCGGTTTCGAATGGACTTTCGTATCTGGCTGAGAAAATGCGTGGTCAGGATATTTTTGCCCATATCAACCTGATTAAAGGCGAACGAAGCTATCTGGCCGAACTTGCCAGCGACTTACTTTAATCAACATGCCGCCGGTGAGTCGATGCAAATTTCTGGCAATTGGGTTACTGCTGCTATTTGCAGTATATCGTACCACAGCCCAGGACACCGCACGAGTTTCCTCATGTTTTCGCTGTATCCAGAACTCGCAGTCCGACTTGAATTACATGGCTTTGCTTCCGGTAGTCGAGAATTTTTCGGGCGACAGACCCTGGGTTGAAGCTGCTTGCGGTTCCCGTTTCTACCTGGTTACATCGCTCAAATACCGTCTTCTGATTGACGTGGCGGCACAGGTGCAATTACGGGTATTCAACGAAATGTCCTATCCGGTTTGGTCGCCCGGCTATATGCCCTCGGCCTCGGTACTGTGGTTATGGAGGAGTTCTTATGTGAAACTTCAGGCCGGGCATGTTTCAAATGGTGAAACCGGAAATTTTTATAATCACGACAGCACATCGGTAAATTTCAGAAACGGGTCGTTCTGTACCAATTACCTGCAGTTGCAGTATGGCATTATATTTAATTGTATGAACCATGGGTTTCACCATGCCGCACTGGCCTTTCGTTTCGATGGAGACCTGCTGCTGCCGGTGTTCGAATATGAACGGGTTTTTAAGTACAGTTACGGACAATACCGTTTTGTATTTCAATATAATTGGAATAGTGGAGAGAAATTAATTCGCCTCGGTTTCGAAGACCTCAGCCTCCCCGTCAGCTTTACCTTTCGCACTGAAAATAGCTATATAGCCGGAAGACTCAGCGACTATCCCGACATTTATGACCCGCGCAAATTCAGGTTTTCACACATGTCGCGACTTGCGGTAAATATAGGGAAGCCGCTGAGTGTGTCGCCATTTGTGCAGTACTTTTATGGACGCGACTATTACAATATCAGGTATGCCGAAAGAATAAGCGCATTGCTGCTGGGCATTTCAATTAAAAAGACTTTCTGAGACAACAACAACATTTTATCGATGAAATTGTTAGTTTTACAAAAAATACCATTATGAAAAACATTGCTATTATTTTCGTTATGCTCTTTGCAGGTTTTGTACTGAATGCGCAGGACAAAAAAGCGTATCAGATTTTCGACCGCAACGGAAATGCCGTTATGTATTCCGATATGCTCAAATCAACTACTTCGGCACAGGTGGTTTTGTTTGGTGAGTTGCATAATAATGCACTGTGCCATTGGCTCGAATTCGAACTGGCCAAGGATTTATATGCTGCAAAAGGCGAAAAGCTTATCATGGGTGCCGAGATGCTTGAGACCGACGGTCAACTATTACTTGACGAATATCTTCAGGATTTGATGGCCGAAAAAAATTACAAAGAACAGGCACGTCTTTGGCAAAATTACGCTACCGATTACGCTCCTCTGGTTAATTTCGCAAAGGAGAAAAAATTACGTTTTATAGCCACCAATATTCCGCGGCATTACGCATCGATGGTCGCCAAGGGAGGCTTCGAGGCCCTGAACAGCCTCAGCGATCCTGCAAAGGCTCTGATTTGCCCCTTACCTGTGCCTTACGATGAAAACCTCGATTGTTATAAATCGATGCTTTCGATGGGAGGCGGCATGGGTAAGCAGGGAAACCCGAACCTGCCCAAGGCACAGGCGGTGAAAGATGCCACCATGACCCATTTCATTCTTAAAAACATGAAACCCGGGGATGTGTTTCTGCACTTTAATGGTTCCTACCATTCCGATAATGGCGAAAGCATGGTCTGGTATCTGAAGAAGTCAGGTCAGCGGCTTAATATTGTAACCATCTCCACAGTGGAGCAAACCGATGTAAGCACCTTAAGCGAGGAATATAAAAACAGGGCTGATTTTATTTTGGTGGTCGATGAAGACCTGACCAAAACCTATTAGAGAATCGCAGATTGCAACCTTTTTGATTTTTCTGCGTCATTGGTGTTGAAATATCAAAGTTATGAAAAAATCAATACTGATAGTTTTTTCGCTGATTGTTGTCATTAGCACAACAGCGCAAACAAAAAGAGCCCTCTTTTTAGGAAATAGTTATACCTATTACAACAGCGGTGTTGGCTATTGGGTCGAAAAAATTGCCACCTCAATGGGCGACGATTTTGAGTATGTGGAAATTGCACCGGGCGGATATCAGCTAAATCAACATTGCGTGTACCAAACCACCCTTGATGCTATAGCTACCGGAAATTGGGACTATGTCGTGCTACAGGAGCAAAGTCAGATGCCATCGTTTCCGCCCGAACAGGTTGAAACAGAGGTCTATCCATATGCCGCAATACTTTGCGATTCTATCCATAATGCCAATTCTTGTACCATTCCATTGTTCTTTATGACCTGGGGCCGTGAGTTTGGCGACCAGACCAATTGCCCTTATTATCCGCCACTGTGTACTTTCGAAGGAATGCAGCTGCGTTTACGTGCCAGTTACCTCGAAATGGCTGCCGATAACAATGCACAGGCAGCTCCTGTTGGAATGGTATGGAAAGCGGTGCGCGACAGCCTCGACGATGCTTTGGATTTGTACGTTTCCGACAATAGCCACCCGACTTTATTGGGTACCTATCTGACTGCCTGTACATTTTATGCCTGCATGTTTCACAAAAGCCCGGAGGGTGCAATGGTACCTGACGGTATTACCGAAAACGATGCCCATGAGGTGCAATACTGGGTGAATCGCATTGTATTCGACAGCCTCGATACCTGGCTGATTGATACTACTAAAGTAAGAGCGAAGTTCGAGGCCATGTATCTGGTGAAGCAAACCGATGAAGTGGGCGGATATTTACAAAACTTTAGCGAAAATGCCGACTCCTGCTACTGGGACTTTGGCGACGGCTCCGGTATCTGGCAATACCCATACGCAACGGATTGCTGGGAAATGATTACCCATTATTTTCCGGAAACCGACTATTATAATATTTGTCTGACTGCATACCGGGGTTGTCAGGTGGACGATACCTGTAAGCTGACTTATATCTTTCCTCAGTCAGGTACCGGTGTGCCCAGTAATCAGCAAACTTTGACACTATTCCCGAACCCGGCCGATGAGTCTTTTCGTATTGTCGGTCTCAAATCAGGGCAGTTATATCGCATTAATATCCTCGATGTCAGTGGCAGGATGGTATTTGATGGTACTGTTTTACCCGACGATGTGATCAATACCGATAAACTCCCGAAAGGCAGTTATGTGGTTCGGGTGCAATCGACAGATGGTATGCTAATGCTGCCTTTATTGAAGGAATAGTCGAAAAAACGTTTTCCTTGTAGCGAAGCGCTCATCGAATTTGTTACCCTGAGTAGCGAAACGAAGTGAAGCGGTAATTTATACTGAGCCTGCCGAAGTATCGAAGGGTGAATCTGAAGACGCTTTCTCCATAACCCCTGCCTATGCTTCGATTAACGCTGCGCTACTCAGCATGACAGGGGCGTTTGTCAACCTGGGTAACGAAGCGAAGTGAAGCGCTCATCGAATTTGTCACCCTGAGTAGCGAAACGTAGTGAAGCGGTAATTTATACTGAGCCTGCCGAAGTATCGAAGGGTGCATCCGAAGACGCTTTCTCCACAACCCCTGCCAATGCTTAGATAAACCTTCCGCTACGCTCCAGTACTCAGCATGACAGGGGGATTTCCCGCTTATTTAACAACATATTAAGAGGCCTTCCCGAATTTATCATTACTTTTGTTGAAAACCTGAACTGTGATATTGCTACGCACCATAAGAGACAGTATTTACTTCGCGTTTAGCTCGCTGGTAAACAATAAGTTGCGCACATTTTTATCGCTGCTGGGTATTACCATCGGGATTTTTTGCATTATCTCGGTAATGACGGTAATTGATTCGCTCGAGCGCACCATCCGGGACAATGTAAGCTCTTTGGGAAATAATACGGTTTACATACAGAAGTGGCCATGGACTTTTGGTCCCGAGTATCCCTGGTGGAAATATATGAACCGTCCGGTACCCAATCTTGATGAATACGAATTTATCAAAGAGAATTCGGCGTATGCCGACGAATGTGCCTTTATTGCTTCCACATCACGCACGGTGGAATCGGGGAATAAGTCAATGTCGGAGGTGGGTATCATTGTTTCTACACCCGAATACGAGCGAATCAGGGCTATTGAGCTTGGCGAGGGCAGGTTCTTCAGTATGCAGGAAGCACAAACAGGCCGCCCGGTAGCCGTTATAGGTGACGAGATTTCGCAACAACTGTTTATGGGGGTGAACCCTGTCGGGAAAGTTGTTAAAGTCGATGGACATAAACTATCGGTAATAGGCGTATTCAAACGCGAGGGCGAAGATATGTTCGGCAACAATCACGACGAAAGCGTGTTGATTCCCATGAATTATGGCCGTACAATTTTCGACGTTAAAAGCGAGAACATGAACCCGTTTATCATGGTCTCGGCCAAAGAGGGTGTGAGTATCGAAGACCTGCAGGCTGAGCTGGAAGTACTGATGCGCTCAGCGCGCCGGCTGAGCCCTATGGAAGAAGAAGATTTTGCGCTGAACCGCGCAAGTATGATTTCCCAAGGCCTCGATAGTATTTTTAGCATGATCGACCTGGCCGGAATTATTATTGGCGGCTTCGCCATTCTGGTTGGAGGCTTTGGTATTGCTAATATTATGTTCGTGTCGGTGCGTGAACGTACAAAAATTATCGGCATTCAAAAGGCGATAGGGGCAAAGCAATACCTTATTCTTGTTCAATTTCTGTCGGAAGCGGTTGTGCTGAGCTTGCTCGGCGGAATGCTCGGACTTATACTGGTCTGGCTGGGAACC
>JAKQPY010000021.1:0-1237 GCA_029564465.1 Bacteroidota bacterium
AGCTACCAGTATTCTTGATTATTTCACAATCTTTTTATTATTGGCATATGCCAATAAACTCCGAAATATCGTAGGTAAGTGCGGTAAAATTACCTCACTGCCTGGAGATAGGATTAAAACGGCCTGATCTTACCCGTTAAAAATTATTATAAAAAGATTATAAATTACTTGCGTAAAATTATAGATTATGATATATTATAAGTAGATCAACAAACGGAGGGAAATTGTGAAAAACCTTTTGAATATTGGCGAAAGATGTCCTGACTTCTACGTATCTGTATTCGGTATACCGGATAGTCGGCATACTACCCGCGCACAAGTACGCTGGCGCACAAGAGGCCACGACCCAATTGTAACCGAGAAAGTAACGATCGAGTTGGGTCGTGGTAACTCAACCGTCGACCTGAGCGGGTCGATTTTGAAGCCATTCAGGTCTTACAAATTCCAGACCCTGCACCCGGTGCCGGGTGCAGGGTACATGGTCGATAGTGACCACATGACGGCCCGGTACTTGCCCGGGCGAAATGTGGTTATTGTTGAATCGGCAGATAAAACCACTGCCGGCGTTATCCAGATGGCCGAGTGGCCGGCTATCTGGCTGGAATTAGTGCTAACCGAAAAGTTAGCCCCTCGTGGAGAAATGGCGGCTGACATGATTGTCAGCTGGTCGCGTTGGGGGGCGAATGGACGGCTTGTGCTGATAAAAGCATAACCGCGTTAATATCTACGGCCTAGGCAGGCCGTAAAACTGCAATTAGCACAGCTAATACCAAGTATTAGCTGTTTTTGCTTTTAGGCAAAAATTTAAAACAGGGGGAAATGGAGGTAATTATATGATTATCAGTAAGAGTTACGCGGAAAAACTAGTACGATCAGGAAAAGCGGATCATGTAGGTTACTGCCTGCGTAATGATAATCGGTATGCGATTATCAACCGGTATGACCTGCAACGGACTGACCATGTATTGATGGCTAGCCACGAAATGATTGCAGCCTGTAAAAGGCGCAAAGTATGATACAGATTATCGGATTGCTTGTTACGTTGGTTATTATTGGCGCGGTATATGCTATAACGGCGTATATCATTAAATAATTTTGGGGGTAAATATGAAGCGAATTGAAAAAGTGATCGAAGCGATTAAGAAAAACAAGGAAATAATGAAGCGATTAAACAAGGAAGCGTATTGCACGCCTGAACTGTTAGCAAGTGACATGCAAACCTATGTTAACGCCTTAA
>JAKQPY010000037.1:0-10824 GCA_029564465.1 Bacteroidota bacterium
TACCTAAAAGGTAATATTGGCAACGAAATGAATGCAAATTTGGCTGCCGCAGGGTTCAATTTTAAAGGATTGCTTCGAAAAATCAAAGAAGCGATTCTTTGGCTCAGTTTTTTACCTCAAATTTTTTCGCTATTCAAGAAATAAGATTTCCTAATTTTGAATTGTTAAGGATTGACTAATTACAAACGAGAAGTTTCTGACTCTTGCCGATTTAGATGGACTGGATTCCGCACTTACAGGAAAATAAATCAGAGTGTCAGATCTTTATTATCGTTCAGCCACGAATCTATCAGTTGTTTTAAATCGCCCGATGGCTTGGGTGCATTGGTGTTTACAATGTTGCCCTTATGGTCTATCAGCATAAAGCGTGGAATACTATTTATGTTGTAAGCATCGCACAAGGTATTGTTCCATCCCTTGGCAAACCATTGATTCCCTGTAAGCTTGCTATTCTCTACTTCGGCAATCCAGCTTTCGTAACTATCATCAACCGAAATAGCCACAAAGGCCACCGGCTTGTTACGGTATTCTTTTTTGAGCTTTTCGATGTATGGAATTTCACGCATACAAGGGCCACACCACGATGCCCAAACATCAACAACAATGAGTTTTCCTGCAAACTCACGTAAATCGTGTGTTTTACCATCACCGTCGGTGCATGTGAAGCTGGGCGCCGGTAATCCCGGAGCCAGTTGCATCCATTTATCGTAGATAGCCTTTATTGCCTTTTTATGCTGCTCGTTGTTACTGAGCGAAAGGAATTCTTCATAATTCATTTCCAGATCGTTGGGCCCCATGTATAGCATAAAGTCATACAACTTTGTGTAGTAAAGGTATTCGATGGTTTTTTTATCAGAAAATTCAGTCTGAATAACTTCGAAAACAAATTTCATGTATTGTGCTTCGTTGCTAAGCTGCGATTTTTGTTGGGCACTTTCGCTATTTGCTTTCCAGTCGACATACAAGGATGCAAACGAACGAAATTCATGCAATTCGCCATTTTCCGGTTTGTTTAAGTCGATGTCTTTCATAAACTGATAAAACCCGGTTTTTTCCTGTTCCGACAATTGGTCGCTGTAATCGATGAAGCTGCTGTAGCCCAATTTTGTACCAGCCAGCATAAATTGCAATCTTAATTTTTCGTTATCACAAAAATGACGGTGTTTTTCACCATATTGTTTAACAAATGCATCATAGTTTATTTGCAGTTTCTTCGTAAGATCGGCCAGCGAAGTCAGATAATCGCTTATTTCACTTTCATAAATGTAACTGGTTTTATTGCATACGTGGTTTTCGAATTCCATGTTTTGTTTCAGCAGATACTCATTAATTTCGCTGTCGTTTCCGCTGATACGGGCTTTACCGGTTAAATCTTCCGCATCGAGATCAAGCTTTATGTCACTTCCCGGTTGAAGATATAGGCTCAGTACCTTGCTTCCCAGGTGTATTTCTAACCAAAGTGGTTTATTAAGAGTTATTTCGGTTTCGAAGCTGCCATCTGCCCCTAAGGAAATAGTATTGGTGGAATCAATGAAATTAAGCAATACAACCGAATCTTTACAATGCGAAATTGAAGCAGTAATATGTGCTTTGTTGGATGGGGTCTGACACGAAACTATCAGCAGGGTACTAAAAATTGCTGAGAAACAAAGGATGAAAGCACTGCGTGTTGTTTTCATTGTTAACATCGTTTTGAAAATACATTTAATAAACTCGACAGTATTTTAAATTATTGCAATGATAGGTATAAATTTTGGTATGCAAATCGTAGAATTATGTTATGAAAAAGCATGTACTTCCATATAATATTAAAAAACAATCGTTGATATTACCTTAATATTTTTATTTTTGCAATATACACATTAAAACGCAATGAGATGAGAAGAAAGTTGTTAACAGTTTTATCACTGGTGTTACTCACCGGGGCAATCCCCACGATGGCATGCACCAATTTTTTAATTACCCGCGGAGCATCGGTCGATGGCAGCACCATGATTAGTTATGCTGCCGATTCGCATGTGCTGTATGGTGAATTATACCACTGGCCTGCAAAAGAATATCCCAAAGGAACCATGTTGAAAATTTACGAGTGGGATACGGGCAAATTGTTGGGTGAAATACCTCAGGCTGCCCGTACTTACAATGTGGTAGGTAATACCAACGAGTTTCAGGTTTCGATAGGTGAAACCACCTATGGTGGCCGTGATGAGTTGACTGATTCCACTGCAATAATGGATTATGGTTCATTGATTTATATTGCACTGCAACGTTCGAAAACCGCCCGTGAAGCAATCAAAATTATGGTTGACCTGATGAATGCCTATGGGTATTACAGCAGTGGTGAGTCGTTCTCGGTAGCCGATAAAAACGAAGTCTGGATTTTCGAAGTTATTGGCAAAGGTGTCGGAAACAAAGGTGCTGTGTGGGTTGCCATGTTGGTTCCCGACGGATATGTTTGCGCTCACGCAAATCAGGCACGTATCACCACATTCCCGTATCAGAAAGTAAACAAATGGGACGACCCGAAGGCTACGGTTTTTTGTGCTCCCGATGTTATTTCGTTTGCCCGTACAAAGAAGTATTTTTCGGGTAAAGATGAAGAATTCAGCTTCAGCGATACATATGCTCCGGTTGACTTTAGTGCTGCCCGTTTCAGCGAAATCAGGGTGTGGGCATTTTTTAACTCCGTTTCCGATGGTATGGATAAATACTGGGAATACGCTAAAGGCAACGTTACATACGACGCCAATGGCTATGCAACCAACCGCATGCCATTGTGGGTAAAACCAAACCGTAAAATATCTGTTCTTGATGTGATGGATTTTATGCGTGATCACCTCGAAGGTACCGAACTTGATATGACTAAAGATGTGGGTGCCGGCCCGTTCGGATGCCCTTATCGTTGGAGACCTCTTACTTTTAAGGTTGATGGTGAAACCTATGTGAATGAACGTGCTACTGCAACTCAGCAAACGGGTTTCTCATTTATCGCACAAATGCGTTCCTGGTTACCCGATGGCGTGGGTTGTATTAACTGGTTTGGTGTTGACGATGCAGCCAGCTGTGTGTATATGCCTGTATATTCGTCAATTACTAATATTCCTTTGGCTGTTGCCCATGGCAATGGTTCCATGATGGAATATTCCGAAACGGCGGCATTCTGGGTTTTCAATTTGGTTTCGAATTTCGCTTATACCCGTTGGAATATTATTCACCCTGAAATCAGAACATTGCAACGTGAACTCGAAAATCGTTATTTCGAGGAAGTAAAGATAATTGACGAAAAAGCCATGAATGCCATGGGAGTGAAGAATGGAACTTCGCGCGACCAGATTGCCAATGATGCTTTCAACAAGGGAGTTGCCGTGCTCAATGAATACACCAACACTACAGTACAAGCTACTACCAAACGCTGGCATCAGCTATGGATTGACCTGTTTGTGAAGTACATGGATGGCAATGTAAAGGTGAAATCACCGGCCAAAGAAAATTACCTCTATGTTACCCCATCGTTGAAACAACCGGGCTATGGTGATGATTTCTATAAACTGATTATCGAAAAAACAGGTGATAAGTTGAAGATGAAAGGTCACGCATCGCATTGATAATCAATTGTATATATGTTGAAACGGGAGCAGTGCTCCCGTTTTTTTTAAAACTTTACACTAGTCCTCGTTTGTAACAAGGACAAATTTATTAGTGCATTTCTAATGCATTGTATTTATTGCATTGCAAATGCATGGTTTAAACACGACCTCGTTGCAAACTTGGTCGAGGTTGTGATAAACTAAAATTGAAAAGTGTCGCATCGCATTGATGCACAAACAGATATATGTTGAAACGGGAGCAAAACTACTGTTTTTTTTGTTTTTACTTTTTTATAACAGTTTTCGTTGGAATAAAACATATTATCTTTGTCCTGTTATTTTCTAGACAGGGGTGCCAAAAAACGGCTGAGATTATACCCTTTGAACCTGATCCGGATAATGCCGGCGTAGGGAAACAGGCAATCTTTTCACCGTTGTATTTGGCTATAAGCTTTGGCTGGAATAAAACGATGTGTCTAACTTAAATTTTTTGTAGAATGAGACAGTTGATTTTATTATTCAGTATCTGCGTTATGGCATCTACAGCTATTTTTTCGCAATCAATTACGGGGGTGGTCACCGACGAAAACCACAAAGCCTTGAAAACAGCCAATGTATTGGTAAAGGGTACATCGGCAGGTGTTTCAACCGATGCCAACGGTGCATTTTCGCTCAATCTGAAACCCGGCAACTATGTTTTGGTAGTGAGTTATATGGGTTACGAAACTACCGAGATTACTGCCGAGGCAAAGCAAGGTGGCAATCAGATTAACATAAGCCTGATGCCCAGAAGTATTTTTACCGACGAAGTGGTGGTGAGTGCCACACGTGCCGGTGTAAAATCGCCTACAGCCTATGTGAACATTGATGCCGATGAATTGGCACAGCGAAACAGTATTGCTGATATTCCGAATTTGCTCGAGCTTACCCCCTCGTTTATTGCCACCAGCGAAGCCGGTAATGGTGTAGGATATACCAATTTCAGGGTTAGGGGTACCGATGCTACCCGCATCAATGTTACCGTGAACGGTATTCCCCTGAATGATGCCGAATCGCAAAGTATTTTCTGGGTAAATATGCCCGATTTTACATCTTCGGTCAGCAGCCTCCAGATACAACGTGGCGTGGGTACTTCGGGTAATGGCTCGGCAGCTTTTGGTGCAACCCTGAATTTCGAAACTCATGTTACCGGAAACAAACCCTATGCGGGTCTGCAGTTTTTTGGTGGTAGTTTCAATACTTTTAAGGAGAATTTCACGGCAGGAACCGGAATCATGGATAATGGATTTTCGTTCGACATGCGGCTTTCGAAGCTAAACAGCGACGGATATGTTAACTATTCAGGTTCCGATCATGCTTCGTTTTTTGTATCGGGAGCCTGGCGCAATCGCCATAACCTGATAAGGGCAAATATTATTTACGGAAAGGAACGAACCGGCATCAGCTGGTGGGGAGTGCCAAAGGACAGCCTGAACACAAACCGGCGGTACAATCCGGCTGGTGAATACTACGAGGAGGCAGGGGTATTGCGCTACTACGAAGGGCAAACTGACAACTACCGGCAGACACATTATCACCTGTTGTATTCGGGAGAGTTTGGTAAATATGTTAATGTAAACGCTGCCCTGCATTATACACGTGGAGATGGTTACTATGAGCAATACGAGCAGGATCAGTTTTTGCCGGAATATGGGTTCGCATTCGATTCGGTGAGCGATATGATTATAAGGAAAATGATGGCAAACAATTTTTATGGGGGAACCTATTCGTTAAGCCTGAACAGAGCCAGACTGCATGCCGTACTGGGTGGGGCTGCAAACCGCTACGACGGAAACCATTTCGGAAATATTATCTGGATGCGTACGGCGTATCAAAGCGAAATAAACCATGAATACTACCGTAACACCGGTGTTAAAACCGATGTGAGTAACTATTTGAAAATCAATTATGACATTAGCGACAACCTCAGCGCGTATGGCGATATTCAATACCGTTTTATACAATACGATATGGCCGGAAACGACGACGATTTAATGCCCGACGGATCTCAAAAACAACTTGACCAGACGCATAGATATAATTTTGTTAACCCCAAAGCCGGTTTGTTTTACGACATCACCAACCACATGAATGCTTATGTGTCGTTTGCCGTCGGGCATCGTGAACCCACCCGTGCAAATTTCGAAGATGCAGTGGGAGACCCGCTGCGAGAGCCTAAGCGCGAAATACTCTACGATTATGAAGCAGGATGGAGGTTTGTTACCTCAAAACTGTTCTGCTCGGCAAACCTGTATTATATGGATTATGTGGATCAGATTATTCCGACCGGTGAAAAGAACTCGGTGGGTTACGATATTATGACCAATGTGCCCGAAAGCTACCGCTTGGGTATTGAACTCAGTGGAGGTGTGACTGTTGCCAATAAACTCAGTTTTAGCACCAATATTACCCTTAGCCGGAATAAAATCAGGAATTTTACCCAATGGGCAGCTTTCTACGATGAAAACTGGGACGAGCAATACCTGCCTGTGCTTTTAGGCGAAACCGACATTGCCTATTCCCCGGCGTTGTCAGGTTCTTTTATCTTGCAATGGAAGGCGTTTAAAAACTTCACCGCAGCCTGGACCGCGAAATATGTCGGGGCTCAATATTTTGATAACACCATGAGTCAGAACCGAAAGCTTTACCCGTATTTTCTGAACAACCTTCAATTTGACTATGTTATTATAACCGGTAAAAAAGGCGAAATAGCATTACGTCTGGCTGCAAACAATATTTTCGATGTGAAATATTCGAGCAATGCCTATGGCGGATTATGGTATGAACAAGGCACTGAACAAACCTGGGCCTACTATTACCCGCAGGCCGGAATTAATTTTCTGGGAGGACTGAGTCTGAAATTCTGATCTGACAACAGCCGTAAACCGTTCATTGATATTGCTTACATCTTACGCAGTAAATTGCATACATTGTCGAGTTGCGTATCGTCGATGCCCAAATGCAACACGGCCCTGATTTGCTGAGGACCAAATTCAACCATAGCAATACCCGACTCCATGAGTGTATTCACAAACTTACTTGCCGGCATGGCATCTTTCAATTTGAAAATCACAATGTTGGTTTCAGCAGGAAGTACATAATCTACATATTTCAGTTCAGCCAGGGTTTGGGCTAATATAGCAGCGCGACGGTGGTCGTCAGCCAGGCGGTTGATGTGGTGCTCCAGGGCGTAAATTCCGGCAGCTGCAAGGTATCCCGATTGCCGCATACCGCCGCCAAAAGCCTTGCGAAACCGCCGTGCCTGAAAAATAAATTCCTTGCTGCCCAATAGTACAGAACCAACCGGTGCACCGAGTCCCTTCGACAGGCAAACCGAAATGGAATCGAAAATACGGCCATACTGTTCCGGCGATTCGCCACGGGCTGTGATGGCGTTGAAAATGCGTGCACCATCAAGATGAAATGCCAGTCTGTTTTGGTGACACCATTCCGACATTTTCAGCAGCTCGTTGTAATCGTAACAACTACCTCCGCCTCGGTTGCTGGTGTTCTCGATGGCTACCAGGCTGGTGTGTGGCAAATGTTCGTTGAACGGGTCGTTTACATTGATTTTGATATCCTCGATGGTGAAACGCCCGCGGTTGCCTTGTATCAGACGCACCGAACAACCCGAATGAAGCGCGATTCCGCCGCCTTCGAACCTGTAAATATGTGCTGACTCATCACAGATAAGTTCATCACCGGGTTTTGTGTGCGTTTTTATTGCAATCTGGTTGGCCATAGTCCCTGATGGGCAAAACACAGCCGCTTCCATGCCAAACATATTGCATAACTTCTTTTCCAGGGCTTTTACAGTCGGGTCGTCGCCAAAAACGTCGTCACCCACACGGGCTTCCATCATTGCTTTCAACATGCCCGGTGTTGGAAGGGTTACTGTGTCGCTTCGGAGATCAATGAGTATCTTTTCCATTCTCTAAGTTATTTTTCGGTTCTTCCACTTTGGTTTTTTTACTAATGCAGCAAGCCCGATTCCCAGATAATAGAAAGGGTATATCAGCGCCAGCGGAATGATATATTTGTAAAGATGTTGCATCGAAAAATACTGTATGGCAGGTTGAAGAAACAATGCATCCGTTAATGTTTTCATGGTGAAAACAATGAAAAAACAGGCTCCGGCATCCCGGATTACAATCGAAACAATGGCAGAGGTCAACAGACAAACACTTGCCAGCAAGGTGATGCCCGCGAGTATCAGACTGTCGGCATCGTGATATGATCCGGTTTTTGAAGCCCAGCGAATCCGCTGCGACACGAATTCGGCAAAATCAGAAGCCGGGGCAGTGGTAACTATTGCTTTTTTGTCGTAGCAAAAGGCTATACGCTGCGTTTTCTTGAGGGTGTGCAGCAAAAAAATATCGTCGCCCGAACTTCGCGATTTTCCCTGATTTTCGGAGTACTTTAAGTATAATCCGCGTTCTACCATCATGTTGGCTCCATTACAGAGGATTGCCCTGTTTTTCGAGATTCCGCAGGCACCGGTGGTAATCAGACTTAAAAACTCAAGTTGTTGTAAGCGTTGGAAGAAACTCCCGTTTTCGCTGAATAACACCGGACCACTCACCATCGGTGCCCCTGTTGTCAGGGCGCACTCCAGCATCGATTGGGCCATGTCGGCGCCAAAACTACAATCTGCATCAGTAAACAACAGATAATCGCCATCGGCCTCTCTGGCTGCAAAGCGCAGTGCTTCTTTCTTTCCCTCAATGCCATCGGGCAGGTGAAGTAAGCGTATGTTTTTGTGATTGCTAATCAATTTTTCGGCAATCTGAACGGATTGGTCGGTCGAATGATCGTTCACCAGAATAATACCCGAAACAGGCAACGACTTGCTCACCAGCGATTCAATGAGCAAAGGCAATTTCGCTTCTTCGTTTCTGAAAGCAACAATAATGCTCAGCGATTTTTGAATATCACAACTCTCAGGCTTTCTTAATAGTTGGGTGCGCAGCCAGCCGGAACGCAGGTACAGAATGGTTCCCGCATAAACCGAAGTTATTATAATCACTATCACACACAGCCACATAATGCCAACTCGTTCGTGCAAATGTAATGATGTTTTTATAAATTATGCTGATTCCACCATGACGGGCTTCGATAAATTGGTTTTTCCAAAATAAAATCTCAACAATTTTACTATTTTTACAGGAACTTTTTGTTTGAGATGTTCGACCAACCAAAATGAAGAAAAAGTACATACTTATATCTCTGGCTGTGCTGCTGGTCTCTCCGGTGCTGGCTTATCTGATATATCTCGGTTGTCAGAACCGGCAGGATCCCCTGTGGCTCGAACTCGATAAAATGGTGAAATCGGATGATTATTTTTATATACGCGAAAAACCGGCTGAGATTGACAGCCTGTTCGAAGCCATGCAAAAAGACCCGGAATATCACAAATACGATGGCTACGAACTGATATCCGACCCTTTCCCCCTCACCATGGAATACCGGAAATTTATCAGCTCCGTTGAGTTCATCCATAAAAACAAACGCGCCATTGTGCTCGGTGTAACCGGTAGCGGACGTACTACCATGATTGACCGGGTGTCGAAGTTCATTGCCGTGATACCCGAACATATTATGTCGCTGAGTTGTGTGCCTCAACTCGAGGTGGAATACCATAAACAGTACATTGGTTCTATCGACAACGGAAAATTCTACAAAGGGGCATTGCTGAATTTTCTCGAAAAGGCAAAGATTGACTCGTTGCACAATTACGTGTTGATTATCGATGATATCGACATGATTTATCCTTCCACCTTTTTTGGGGCAGCCATGTGGAGCGAACTCGAGAATCCCAATTACGACAACATCATTCCGGGATACGGAAAAGAAGTTGAATTTCCCGATAATTTCTATATGTTGTCGACCACCAAAATAGGTGGGGGCAGTGTTATTAAGCTCAACGACGAGCATTTCAGACGCCTGAGTCCAAGTGGTGTATTACAGGTGTATCCCGACTCGCTGGAGTTTATGATGTACCTCCGCGAAACATTTGTCGATTCAACACCCGCATTTAAACATGAACATTTTAAAAAGCTACTCTATACATTTATTAAAATAAATCATTACATCGAAGACAACTGGGGTACCGGAACGGTGTTGGGTCAATGGAGTACCATACGAAAATCGGTAAAGCCGGAGCAATACGACGAATTTGTTGAAAAATTCAGACAGCACGTGGTTTCGATGAATTTTGGAGCTACCGTCGACGAAAAAGCAATCCGTAAAATTGTGTATAGTGCCACACACGATGGCATTATGCTGAACTCAAATTTCTTTGCCCAGGCCTACTACTTTGTGTATGATGCCGGTATATTCAGCGAAGCTTCGGTGGCTGTCGGTTTTTTATTGTTATCGTCAATCACCGGTTGGATTCTTTATGTGAGGCGCAAGAAACTTATCCGTAGCTATGTGCTTAAGGTGTATCATATCTCGGGGGAATATACCGAAGAAAAAATTACTTTCAACGAAGCCGTGGGGCGCATTCAGGATGTTAAGCAGGAAATTGATGGTCTTGCACTCAATAAAAAAATTAATTATACCGAGAGTTTATTCATCTACAATCTGATTCAGGACAGACTGTCTATTATTTCGAAAACCGAAGAAACCGAATCGATGTATAACCGCATGTTTGATTCATTCATGGAAGATGAAATTATTTCGCAGGGCGAGTACCAAAAGTTGCTGACCTTTATCGAGAAATCACGGGGTAAAATATCGGAATCCTACTACCGGCAGTTGATTGAGCGTATCGAGAAACTTAAACCTGCCTAAAAAGTAAAGAGAGGCTGCAGCTGGGTGCCGCAAACCTCTCATACTAACCCCAATCAACCATGAAAAAGAGAAATATTTTTCTCTGCAAATATAACTGATTTATTACACAAATGTTATAACATATTTTATTAATTAGATGAAATAACTTAGAATAGGGTTAAGAAACCTAAAAAATAGGATGAAAAAATATTATTTGCAAGCAAAAAAATGCGATATTTGTAATGTTGTTTTAATGAACTATGGATTTAAACATCGAATTATTAAAAATTAAATCGAATAATGTGTTGCCGCAAAAAGGCAGGGCATTAATTGCTGAACCCCTGTTGCCCGATTTTTTGTTCGGCAGAAGTGTTATTTTGCTCACCGACGATACCCGGAACGCACATGCCGGTCTTATTTTGAA
>JAKQPY010000099.1:0-1055 GCA_029564465.1 Bacteroidota bacterium
ACTTCGAAAATAGCCCCGGTATAGTAGTTTAAACCACGAGCCAGCGATACATCGGGTTTTACCTTGGTTTTCAGGTTTCCCGAGTTACAGTATTCCAGCAATTCGTTGATTTCGGATAAGCCCTTACGACCGGTTTCCGAATTGATGAACAATTCTTCAAGAGAAATCAGTAACTGATCCGTTTCAGCATTTTCGCAGTACATATCAAGCAAACGGTCTGCGGTAATTTCGTCAACACCTTTTTCTGTAAGTTCCAGTTTTACTTTGTCGCGGCCTGTTTTATCGAGTTTATCGATGGCAACCGTAATTTCGGAGAATTTATTGGCGTACCCGAAAACTTCGGCAATACCGTAAAGAATTTTCCGGTTGTTCACATGCACTGTAACCTCAATTCCGAGTTGGGCAAAAACCTCATTAACCAATTGCACCATTTCGAATTCGTTGACTATTGCATCGGAGCCAATCACATCGGCATCGCACTGGAAAAACTCGCGGTAACGACCACGCTGAGGCCTGTCGGCACGCCAAACAGGCTGAATCTGAAAGCGCTTGAACGGGAAACTGATTTCGTTCTGATGCTGCACCACAAAACGGGCAAAAGGAACCGTAAGGTCGTAGCGCAAACCCTTATCCGACACAAAGGGCAACAGTCCGGCAGCATCGGGGTTATCGCGTTTATCACCGGGAACATCCGACAAAAAATCGCCGGAATTGAGAATACGGAACAAGAGTTTATCGCCTTCGTCGCCATATTTTCCCAGCAGGGTGCTCAGGTTTTCCATAGCCGGAGTTTCAATCTGGCTGAAACCATGCAGCATAAATACTTTTTTTATTGTTTCGAAAATAAAGTTACGCCTGGCAGTATCGGACGGACCAAAATCGCGGGTTCCTTTGGGTATCGAGGGTTTTGTCATAATTGGTGCTTTTGGGGTTTACACATTGAATCGGATGTGCATAATATCTCCATCGTTCACAACATAAGTTTTGCCTTCGACCCTGAATTTGCCGGCTTCCTTAACGGCATTTTCGGAGCCGTATTTAATAAAATCGTCGTA
>JAKQPY010000026.1:0-1087 GCA_029564465.1 Bacteroidota bacterium
ATCAGTTTTGGTTACTTGCCCGCCAAGAATGCGGCTAACCTGAAACCCATTGAATCCATCAGATACGAATAATTCAACTAAAAATTCATGTTAATCGAAATAAAAGATCTTACTAAGAATTATGTGATGGGCGAAATCGAGGTTCCGGCTTTAAAAGGAATCAACCTCAAAATTGCCCGCAACGAATATGTGGCCATTATGGGTCCCTCGGGATCGGGAAAATCAACCTTGATGAATATTTTGGGCTGCCTGGATACACCCACCACAGGAAATTACCTGTTCAATCGGGTTGACGTTAGCACACTCGACGACGACCAGCTTTCTGAAATGCGAAACCGCCAAATTGGTTTCATTTTCCAAAACTTCAACCTGTTGCCGCGCATGAATGCATTGCACAATGTTGAACTTCCGCTGATGTATGCCGGCGTGCCAAAACACGAACGCACCGAGCGCGCACTAAAATCGTTGGGCCGAGTGGGACTTGCCGAACGCATCCACCACAAACCAACTGAGTTGAGCGGTGGGCAAAAACAACGCGTGGCCATTGCACGGGCCTTAGTATCGAACCCCGGAATATTGCTGGCCGACGAACCAACCGGAGCGCTCGACTCGAAAACGGGCGACGAAATAATGGCGCTGTTCGACGAACTTTACAACGAAGGGAATACCATTATTGTAATTACCCACGAACGCGAAATTGCCGAATACAGCCACCGTATTATTTACATCAAAGACGGGCTCATCTTTTCTGACGAACCCACCGAGCGCGGCAAACAATTGAAACGATAAGCTTTTTACAAATTCATGATTCAATTTAAAATGAGAAAAATGAACATAAAATACACTTGGGCCGTGCTGTTTGCAGCCCTTATGGGAGTCACTGCTGCACAAGCCCAAACCCAACAGGTGCACTACCTCGATTTGGAAAGCAGCATTGCAATTGCCAAACTGAAGAGCTTCGATATGTTGAGTTTGAAAGAAGATTTGAACATTGCTGAATTCAACCTAAAATCGGCAACCAGCCGGTTTAAAACCCATGTCGATTTAGATTTGACACTGCCCAATTACAGCAAACAAATCAGTTCGT
>JAKQPY010000106.1:0-30221 GCA_029564465.1 Bacteroidota bacterium
ATGATGTGGGGGATGGACCTAGCGACAGGCAGATTACCCCGGTTTATTACGATAATTTTTACACAAAGTTGGTATGGAGGGGTAGTACAGGAAATAAATTATGGTCAGATACGCGAAATTGGAGTCCATACATCCTTCCACAAACTGTGGATAGTGTAATTTTTGATAATATAACCGGCCCAGCTGATGACTATGAAGTGATAATTGACAATTTGGTTGTACCCTATGTTTCAGGAATTCATGTTAACCCTTCAGCCGGGAAAAATATCACTGTGATTATTCCAAACACCAACACCAACAGTCCTGCGATAGATTTGGCTGCCAACGGAAGCGGACTTGTAATCGGAGAAGGCAGTATATTTATCAATAACTCGGGAACTACCAGTGGCGACCCGATTATGTTTCACTCATCAGGGGGAATCTATCCTCCATTTAAAATTGAAAATGGTGGGCGGTATATTCATAAAACCCTCCGCTCAAGTGCAAGCATGACCGAACGTTTATCAGCAGATGCAGGCACCGAAGACGGAACGTTTGAATATGATTTGCCCAGTGCAAGTGCTAACTTTCAGATTTCGGCCTCAGGTAAAACTTTTGGTAATCTGGAATTTTCGGCCACCTATGGAGCAAAGAATTATGCCATTAGCGGTCCAAGTGCCATTACCATACGAGGCGACCTGATTGTGAACAATAATGTAAATATCAACGAGTTATGGTCATCAGAACCAGAGTCGGAATTAAAATTTAAAAATGAAATTATTGTTGGCGGAGATTTTATTTTCAGCGGTTCGGGATGGAACATAAATACCGAAAATCCTGCAAATCAGATCAGATTCAATGGTAATGCGGTTCAAACCATTGCAGATAATTCAGGGGCTTTATCATCGGCCGGAGGTTTTGGGAAAAACATAATAATTAATAACCCATCAGGGGTATCGCTGGGAAGCAATCTCACACTGAACAATACCCTTAGTTTGCTGAGTGGGAATATTATTCTGGGTAATTACAAATTGACGATTAACAATACGTTGAGCTATGGTGCAGGCTTAATTGAAGGTAGCAGCAATTCAAGCTTGCGCTTAAGTGGCACACAACCCGTTTTGATGAACTTTAAAGTACCCGCTATGCTGGGAACCCTCGAACTCGATAAAACCGGCATGAACATACCGCTTACAACAAATCTTTCGATCAGTGATTCGTTGAAATTCAACGGTGGGATAATTTCGACAGGCACTAATGCCATCTTGTTTGGTGACAACGCAGGCTGCTCGGGTGCCGGAACCACAAGTTTCATCAATGGCAACGTATCGAAATCGGGGTCACAAACTTTCGCATTCCCAACAGGAAATGTCACCACCCGAGATATTGGCAATGGATTGCAAACCTATTCGGTTTTCGCCCCGATATCGCTGACTCCTGTAAATGGAAGTTCAACCAGCACGGTTGCCTACTTATTCACAGAACCTCCGTATGATTGGTGGCCTCATGGCGAAAACATGGATGAAACCATGGTTTGGGTAAGTTCGCGTGAATATTGGAACGTTAGCACTACCGGTGATATTTCTACAGTAATTCTAGTATGGTCAGAGAATGATCACAACGAAGGCGAAACCTGCATTCACGACATTTGCCCTAACGGAATTCCCGCACAATTTAATACGGCAAACTTAACGGTAACTGCATTTTACAACAACCGATGGAGAGACCTTGGTGTTGCAACAGCCTCCGGGAATCATGAAGCGGGAAGCATTACCAGTTTAATGGGATTACCCACCGGGTCGAAAGCAGGGAACTATATCGTAAGCTTTGGCTCATTGAACAAAGATGTAACCCTTCCGGTAGAATGGTTGAGTTTACAGGCTGAAAACATTTTCGAAGATATAGAACTTGAATGGAGAACTGCTTCAGAAACCAATAATTCAGGTTTTGTGGTTGAGCACGCCGGTTCCGATTTTCAATTCAGCAGTATCGGGTTTATTAAAGGTTCGGGTAATTCATCGGATGTTAACGCCTATCAATTTCTTCACAATAAACCAGGCAATGGCGTTCATTACTACAGGTTAAAACAGCTTGATTTCGATGGTAATTATCAATACTCCGGCATTGTCAGCGCACAATTGAAATCATATTCCGAGAATCTGATGACGGACTTTTACATTAACAGTAATGGAATTATGTACATCAGCGGCAAAACGTCGACCAATAACCCTATGGATATCAGTGTTTTTGACACTTATGGAAGAATGATTGAAAAACACAATATTCAGGCAAACAACTTCCGGTTCGAAACATCGGTTAATGTTGGCAGTTACAAAGCTGGGATGTATTATTACAGCATTACAGATGGCATGAACATCCTGACAGAAAAATTTGTGATTACCGAATAAAAAATCACGTGGGATTAATCTATTTTGTTGATATATTTGTTGTATCAACTTTATTCAGATGAATTGCGAAAAAGCCTTTTCAATTTCATTTGGCTCATTGCTTTTATTGTTAACAATATCAATTACGGCTGTAGCTCAAAGTACCACCAACTTCACCATAGGTTACGGTTTCGAAAAAATCAGGTATGGCGATGGAATCCGCACCATTATCAGCGATTATAATCAGCATAACCGTGCCGAGAACAACATTGCAACCGATACCCTGACAGCACCCGACTGGTTGCATGGTATCATAATCGGGTTTAAGCTTTCGGGAGAAAAAATCACCAGCGGTTGCGAACTTCACATGCCTTCGCACCAATCGGTAGCAACGGGAACCCTTGCCATCGATGGCAGCAGCTATTACAAAAGGATAAAAATAGGCCATGTAGGACTGGCACCGTTTTTCGGCATCAATTTTTTTCATTGGAAGAAGCTCAGGTCGGGGCCAATGCTGGGACTTAACTTAGATAAATACCGTCTGATGGACAGCGAATACAAACCCTTCACCAATTTTTCGTATAACCGCTATATTGACCGGGTTCACCTTTCGCTATCACTGAAATGGCCGATTTCGATTGGTGGAAATAAATTCAGTTTCGACATAATACCCTATTACACCATGCCTTTCTGGAGAATCAATCTTTCTCCTTTTAACGAAGGTTTAAACGAGGGCTATTTCACCATGTACAACGACAACCTCATGATTTACAAGCCCTTGGTTTTTGGGGTGTCGGTTACCCTGAACTTTGTAGTAAAAAAAATTGAGGAATAAACAGCATTTTAATCTACCCGGGGCATTAGTTTTCCGTCGTAGACATCAGGGGCGGTTTCAATAACAACCTGTTTTCCGGTTGGGCGTCTGTCGGTCCAGATAATACCATCGAGGTGGTCGATTTCGTGTTGAAAAATATGTGCCGTATATTCATGAGTTACACGCTCGGTGACGTGGGTACCATCGCGCAAATCGTACTCAATATCGCACCAGATTGCTCTATACGACTGGCCATTGACCCCGGGAATCGACAGGCATCCATCGCTGCGTAATTTAAGTGTATCCGACATATCGGTAATTCTCACATTGAAAAAGACTTCCCAGGGCTTACCGGTTTTATCGTAACGCTTCACCCAGACAATGCGGCGATTTACACCAACCTGAGGGGCAGCAATCCCAACACCCGGGTTCATCGGGTTTCTGACGGTAGCATACATACGATCGGTAAGCAGGTCTATGTCGGTTTCGGTAAGCCTGATATCGCGGCTAATGGTGCGGAGTATTAACGAATCAGGCTGTTCGTTAATGTACATCAGTTCGAAACGTACCGCAGAATCACCGGAATTTATCAAAGCCTTTTCTTCTGCAGTGAACTTCAACGTATCGATGGGAGGCAAGCGATTGGGATCATAATTATGACGGTCGCCATTTTCGAATGTTTCGCAAGCAGTTCCCAGAAATGCTGCCAGAATAATGCCCAATAATATTAAATACCTCATTTTCATTTGTATATATCTTATTAATGATCCGACGATCTACACAACAAAAATAAAAAATAATTTAATGTCTTCGGCATTACCGTTTTAAAGTGACAGAACCTTTGTAAGGTGTATTACTTCCACTATCGGTATTCAATTTAATTACATACCAGTAGGTGTCGGATGGAGCATTCTGAAACGCATAGGTTCCATTCCAACCCTGATCGCTTCCTTTATAATGCGCCATCATTTTCCCGAAACGGTCGAAAATCATAATATCGGCATTGGGGTAATGAAACATACCCAGAATTTCCCAGGTATCGTTATACCCATCGCCATTGGGGGTGAAAAACTCCGGAATAATAATATAATTATCAACGTACACTTTAACCGTATCAACACAGGCATTGCTATCGCGCACATAGGTGGTGTACCAACCCTCGATCAGGTTATTAAATACATTATTGGGCGACCACACACTGCCATCGACCGAATAAATATAGGGAGGAACGCCTCCGCTTGCGCTGACCTCGATGCGCCCTGAAGCACTGAAGTCTTCGGTCAAAACGGGCGATGGTGCATGTTTTACCCTAACATCGTCAGTTCCTGTACATCCGTTTTCGTCGGTAACGGTCACCGAATAGGTACCCTCGTTTAGGGCAGTGAAAATATCAGCGGTAGATTCATCCTGCCAAAGATAGGATTCATACATGCCATCGGGATCGAGAATAGCGGGAAAACTGTCGCACTGTATCCGGTCGAGACCCAGTGAAGGCAGTACCGGGTCAAAAATTAACACTTCCACTGTATCGATTGCAATACATCCGGTGGCATCGGTTACTGTTAATGAGTAGGTACCCGATTCATCGATATTTAGTATGGGTATTTCGGAACCTGTACTCCAAAGGTAATTTGTATAACCCAGTGGTGCCGACAACGCAACTTCTTCGCTGGCACAGGCTTCGATATCGTCGCCAAGATTTACAACAGGAGCAGGTCGAACAACTACCTCAATCGTATCGGAGGCTGTACAACCCATAACATTCGATACCGTAACCCTATAGGTACCCGAAACATCAGGACTGATGGTTTGTCCGATACTTCCATCTGACCATGCATACGTTGCGAAACCACTTCCTGCATCAATAACAGGCAACAGGTTATCGCAATATTCGAGATCGGGTCCCAGATTCACTTCAGGGTACTCGGCTTCGGTAATATAGATGCTATCGTAGGCTATGCAGCCATTAATGTCGGTAACAGTGAGAGTAACTCCACCTTCGGAATCAATATCGGTGGAATGACCGACATCCCCATTATTCCAGAGGTAATTTGCAAACCCCTCATCAACCGAAAGTTGTAACACATCGCCACGGCACAACACACGGTCGCCACCCAGATTGATTTCGGGTTGGGGATAATTGCGAACAGGAATGGTATCGTAATAATAGCATCCGCCTGTCCTCACCCTCACATAATAGTTCCCGGTACTGTTCACAATGGTTTGCGAAGTAGTTGCACCGGTACTCCATAGATAAGACGAATAAGTTCCGGACAAACTCAGCGTAACAGGAACACCCACACAGGTAAAAACCGTGTCGACACTGAACAATTCAATATTACCTCCCTCGGTTACCACCACCGAAGCAGTCTGCTCGCATTCGTACTGGTTCATTACGGTAACACTATAGGTTCCCCCTTCGGTAATGGTGGTTTGTTGGGTGTTGTCGCCCGTGCTCCAATGATACGAAACCATTCCGGATCCGGCATCAAGGGTTACTGTATCCCAGAGACAGATATTCATGGCAGGAGGTAGCTCAATATCAGGGATGGATGAAGGCTGTAATACAATGAGCGTGTCGATAAAACAATTTCCGGCATCAACAACCGTTAGCCAATAGGAAGCGGGCGACAGACCACAAACCTGTGCCGTATTATCTCCTGTTGACCAGTAGTAGGTATAAGGTTCGGTTCCCTGCAGCATATTCACTTCGGCGCACAAATTATCATCGCTGCAGCCAATACCTGAAAACACAAAATTTCCCATGCTTAGGGGCCTGCTATAGCGTATGACAGCGGCATCAGTCAGTCCGTTTGATGTATACGGTGTCCCTTCGATAAAAGCATTATTAGAAAACAGTGCCGATACCAGCAGGTTCTGCTGATTATCGAGGCTTATATCGGTAATCTGGTCGTTTCCTCCGGAGCCGGCGACTTTAACCGAAATAATTTCGCTGTCGGGGCCAATCTTTATAAAAACCATATCGTTGTTGCCCAACGAAGTAAACAAGTTATTTCCGAACACTGCAGTTCCGGTAAAATAGCCTCCTGCAAAAACATAATCGTTAACGTCACAAATTGCTTTAACAAGCCTTGCATTCGAGTCTCCGCCTGTCAGCTTAGTCCATTCCTCAGAACCGGAGGGGTTAAATTTTCTGATAAATGCATGCTGATCGTCGTGGTCGAAGTATCCGGTAAGGTACACATTGCCCTGCGAATCGGAAGCTATACCACCTGCTTTATCGTTGTTTCCATCGGTGCCGGCTGAAACAAGCCAGATGGGAGCTCCCGAATTTGAAAATACTGCTGCAAAAGCATCCAGATTCCCTGAAGCACTTATGGTTTGAGATCCCAGTGTCATGTTGCCGGTAAAATTACCCGAAACAAGCACCTGATTTTGGGTTCCAAAGCTTACAGCCACCGACTCATCGTTGCCCAATGATCCTATTGCCTTTGCCCAACGGAAACTTCCCAATGACGAAAACACACCAATAAAAATATCGTTTCCACCGATTCCCAGCAGTGTGGTACTACCAATCCCAATGGCTTCATCGAAAGTGCCCGTTATGGCGATATCGCCCGATTCACCGACGGCAATATCGGTAGCCCAGTCGTTCTGCCAACCACCGGCCGGTTCAACCCATTTCAACTCACCATCCGGGGCATAACAGGCAATAAAAGCATCCTGCATACCATAAGCATACAGCTCGACATCTCCAAACAGGGCATATTCGGTAAACATACCGGTAATATAAATGTCACCCGACGTACCACAAACAACACCTGCAGCCACATCGTCACCCGATCCGCCGGCAGTTTTCACCCAAAGAAGTTCGCCGGAAGGAGCATATTTTGCAAGGTAAATATCTTTTAGTCCACCGGAAATAACCTCAGTCGATTCAAAACCGGCGTTATGTTTAAAATAACCTGTAACATACACATTTCCGCCGGCATCGGCACAAACACCCGTTGCAGCATCGAGGGTATCGCTTCCTGCAGTTTTCACCCACGACAAATTCAAGCTATGCAGGCAATTTACTGAATCGCTCATCGAATCGGCAAAAGACCTGATTGGCAGTAGCGCCAACAAAACAAACACAATATGTATAACCCTATTGAGCATTAAAAATCGTTGTTATTAATGGGTATTTTGTTCCTGCCAACATTCATGGTTTTATCACCGACAAAAAATAATCCGATTGAGATCTGGTGAGAACCATAATTATTTAATTGAATGGCTGTCAGGCCCATGTCGAACATATACGAAAAAGTAAATGCGCCGACTTTAACACCGAAGAAAGGCTGAAAGCTCAGAGGAGCCGAATTGGTGTAATCGAGAGTGTGCCGGTAGCAAAATCCGACATAAAACTCATTGGGGTAACGCATTACCACAGACTGGATTCTTTTACCATAACCATACGAAACGCGCGCCATAAGTTCCATCTGTGTGTGACCCTTCATATCGGTACGCACATTTAACAATGGTTTCAGCTTAAAATTATATTGCAGGTTAACAATGTAAGCCGCATGCATATTCATAACCATGGGTAAGGCTTCTTCCAGTTCGCGATTATAGATTTTGTCATAGCCCGGAATGAGATGATCGGCACTAAAACCCACCATCATATTGGTATGGGTAAGCACCGCCCCGGCATTAAAATCGGGAAGAAACGAACTGAGGCGTGTATACGTTATGATAGGGTCGAACATATCCCGGTCGAAACCTGATTCGTCGAGAATATGGTACTGTCCGTTGAATGAAAGTGCCATCGAAAGAATTGTCTGATCGTAACGGCGCGAACGCAGTAATAAGTGATAAGCAAAAGTAAACTGAGCACCGATGCGCTGGTTGGGTCCGTTCATATCATTATAAACATAGGCACCCAAACCCATGGGTTGACCTGCCGGTCGCGAGGTTAAACTAAGAAAAGAGGTTTTCGGGCTATTTTCGAAACCCACCCATTGCTGACGGTGTGTAAGCTTGATATTAGTCCCCTCCCCCAGCCCGCAAAATGCAGGATTCAACAAATACCGGTCGAATACATACTGTTCATGTACATGAATATTCTGCGCCGACAGAAAGCCCACAAAAATCACCATCAAAATTGTCATGCCTGTGTGTTTCATTGGCCTGCAATTTGTTGTGAATAGACCCGGCTACCAAAAATAGCTGTTCCCAAACGAATCATTGTGCTACCCTCTTCGATGGCTATATGCCAGTCGTCGCTCATTCCCATACTGATTTCTTTAAAAACATCATCGCTACTGAAATAAACGGATTTTAGCTGAGAAAAGTATTTTCGAAGTGTTTTAAATTCGGTACGGATACGGTTTTGATCGCGTGTAAAGCTTGCCATTCCCATAACCCCGGCAAGCTGCACATTCTGTAAAATGGAAAATTCCTTGGAGTCGAGCATCCGGCAGGCCTCATCGTATGAAAAGCCAAATTTACTCTCTTCTTCGGCAATATAAAACTGGAGTAACACCCGAATCTTTCGTTGCTGAATTAAGGCCTGACGGTTGATTTCTTCAAGCAATTTCAGACTGTCGACACTGTGAATCAGCGACGCGAAAGCTGCAATTTTCTTAACTTTATTCGATTGTAAATGTCCGATAAAATGCCATTGAATATCGGCAGGCAGCGTTGCTTGTTTTGCAGAAAGTTCCTGAACTTTGTTTTCGCCAAACACCATTTGTCCGGCCTGATAAGCTTCAAAAATTACAGCAGGAGGCTGAGTTTTAGAAACCGCAATTAACTGCACACCTGCCGGCAATTGTTGTTTTAAGTCTGATATTTTTTCGGCAATCGTCACTTGTATCCGATTTTCAAGCTACAAATTTAAGTTTTTTCTGCAAGCGAAAACACAGAAATGCTGCTTCAAAAAATTATTTACAGCAAATTCAACTCCTTCGGGGCTTAACGAAATATACCAGAACCATGTCGTCGCTTTCGTGATTTACCCAATGCAGAAAACCCACGCTCAGCGATTTGTCGATGAGGGGAGCCGGAATAAAGGGTGCAATTACTTTGTAAATACTACCTCTAGGCATTTCGTTTAATTCCGACATCACCAGATTCACCGGCTGATCACCGGCGTCGAGCATAGGCTTAATATTGGTTTCTTTGTAAACGAGGGTTTCATCAAACCACTCAGGGCGTTGGGTTGTATAAGTTTTGTCGTCATCGAAACTTGTCATATCCTGCCCTGCTTCAAGCCTGAGCAGGTTGATTAACTCTTCTGTTTTAATGTTTCCGATGGCAGCTGCCTGCTGCAAGGTGGCAATTTTTGCAACGGTATTTCGCAGCACAGGATTCTTAAGTTTTTTAAAAGCAGGTACCCGTGAAATTAAAATATCTTCGAGATGAGGGTATGCTTCTATCAGCTGTAAAACTTTTGTTTTAGGGCTGATTATTATTTTATTTTCTTCCATAGCTATTTTGTGTAAGACAGGATACGTTGTTCTCCGGTAAGATTACGATAATAAGAAACATCGTGCGAAACCTCAAGGGTGCCAAGGTATTCACCGGCGGCATTTCGCATGGCAAAATACTCGATATGAATATATTTATCCCCCATTTTAATCCAAAATGGCGCTTTACTGGCTTTCCCCGATTTAAAATCTTCAATAATTTTATCGACAATGTGGGCACTGGCAGGTGGATGACAATGCCTTACATCGCGGTTCAGAATAGCCCGGTTTCGCTGAAATACCCGTTCGGCTCCCTGCGAAAAATACTTCACCTTATCGTTTCTATCCACAAAAGTCATATCAAGCGGCAAGGTATTCAACAGGCAAAGCAACTCTTCTATTTCGAATGAGCCAGACGGCAACTGAATGTGATTCAGCGATTTATTCATTTCATGCAGGCTGCTATCGTGAACCCAATCCGGCTTCCAGTCAACCGGTGGGTCGTAAAGACAAAATCCGATTTCGAGCGACTGGCGGTGAATTTCGTACCAATCGGTTTCGATAAGCTTGTCTAATGCCATGGGGAACAGTATCTCCTCCTCTTTCTTAATCATATCACTCACACCACGCATGGCCGGCAAAAGCAGTATTTCGGCCAAAGCCTCCACTTCGTCCAGGCTGATATCGGGGGTTTGCAGTGCCTCGATGCTACCCTTGATTAGCTCACGGATTTCGTCGTGCTTGCCCCACATTACTTTTGGAGGGCCTGTGATTCCGTGCTTTTCGAGGTATGGAAAAATCAAATATTCCTTTCGCTGGTAATGTTTATCGACATCATACAAATTATTGAAAGCCGTTCTTAGTTTAAGTATGGCTAGGGGAATTTCTTCCTCATCGAGTGCTTTCAGATTTTGCAGAATTACCGATGTTTCGTCGGTTAGTTTCTTTAATGCAATATTCTCTTGAATCATCACATCGAGCGGATGCCCCGTCGGGATGTTTCCGGCGGCAGATAAATCGACATTCCCATGCAATACCGAGGCATGCACATCACACAACTTCAAGACCTCAGCCTCAGGCAGGCCTTCGTTGATGAGTTCCTGTTCCACTTCTACCACTTCACCATAGGGGATACTTCCCAGCGTATCGACCAGTTCCTGCTTTACGAGGGACTCAGGGTCGCCGGCATGAAGTTTCAGAATCAGCTCTTTTAAGCGTTTTTTTCGTTCCGAAGAATTGTTTATCAGTTCGCTCATGGCAATAAAGTTTTGATTTCAGGTAAAGATAGCAAATTTACCTAACACATCGTGCTAAATGGAAAACAGAAAGGAGTAATGCAGTTGATTATTTCTTAACCCACCCGTACATTACGTAATGTTCCTCCATCATCCCAAGCTGTTGATAGACGTGCGCAGCAGTTGAGTTTTGCTTATCAACATAAAGCCGGATGCCGGCATAAGAGTCTGAATTATTTACCATAGATTTTACAAACTTGTAAAATTCGCTGAAAACACCTTGCCTGCGAAACTGTGGTAAAACATAAACACTTTGAAGCCAGATAAAAGTAGCCGAACGCCAATCGCTCCATTCGTAGGTTAACATGCAGCAGCCAATTATCGAGTCCTCGGTTTCGGCTACCAGATACTCGCCTTTTGAATCTGAATTGATTAGGTTGAGAATCCCATTTCGTAGGATGACAGCATCGAGCGCGAGGTTTTCGGTTTCGGAAGCCATCGCCAATTGAAATGAGACAAGGTTTTCGATATCTGTTACAACCGCTTTTCGTATGATCATCGCAAAATATATTTAAGGTGTAAATGGAACATTGTTTCGGTTACGAAGCAGCATCATTGTACTCCCGATTATTGCAGGTATTGCCACATTGAGTAACCAAAGCAGCAGCGAAACCGAAAAAACAGTTGCCGGTTGTGCAACGAACAGACCAAAAACCAACATGCTGACCGATCCCCTGACTCCCGGCTCACCGGCGGCAACAACCGGAATTATCGCCATAAGCAGATAAATGGCCCCAATCGCCAGTACGGCCTCGGGATAACTAACGTCCACGCGAAAAATCATCAGCAAAAAATAATACTGATGTAAAAAAACTGCATAGCGGGCTAAGCTCAACAGCATCACTGACAGGCCGACAGGTCCCGACAAATTTTCGATTCCACCTGAAACCTTCTGAGTATTTTTTACAAAAGGAATTTTATTAACCCATTTCGATAATTTTTGCGTATGCGTGAACAACCAAAGCAAAATACCCATCAGTACCACCGAAACCGACAGAATCGTGTAATCGCTCACCGAAAAAGTGCTTTGACCCGAAGGAATGTAAATCATCAGACCAACAAATGCAAAAGCTCCAACCAACAAAGTAACAAACAACTGACTAAAGCTTCCGGTAAGGCTCAAAACCCCAGCTTCGGCACGCTTTTCGGCAGGTAAATTAACAATGCGTCCGGCAAATTCACCCAGTCGGTTTGGTGTAGCCATTCCTGCAGTGATACCCCGCAACACATCGGCAAAACAGTGCGAAAGACTCCGGGTGTGCAGGGGTCTCAGTAAAATCTTCCACTTTATGGCCTCGAAACCCCAGTTTACAGGAATCAGTAAAACAACAATAAAAAGCAACAGGTAATCAAATAGACCTATGTTTTTCAACACCGCAAAAACATTCGATACATCAGGAGCAACCGACAGGCTATAAATAACATAAGCCCAGGCGAGGACTACTACTAAAACTTTAAGCCAATACCATATATCAGGTTTTTGCTTCATGGTCGGTAGTGGTGGCATTGCCCTTAGCTGGTATCCGGTTAATCAGAGGCAACATGAGCAGCGACAGAAGTCCGGCCAAAATCAGCATCAGCGTTTGCAGACTATGAATCAGAAAGGCGTAGAGTGCTGCGTCAGCGCGAACAACACCCAGCAGAAGCAAGACCTGAATTACCATAAAATGATAGGCTCCCATTCCATTAGGCGCAGGGGCAATCATTCCAAAGGATCCGCCGATAAAAATTAACAGCGCAGCCTGAAACCCAAGATGCTCGGTAAATCCAAAAGCCGGCAGGCTGACTACCACCATTAAATAGTACAATACCCAGATTAACAGACTGTGGAAAACGAACCAGAATTTACGCTTTACATGCCTGATACTCATCAATCCGGCATAAAGATTCTTAGTGAAATTCCTGAGCTTAACAAAGAATGGAATTCTATCGAATTTCCCCTTCATAATCAGATAAAAAAGAAAAATGCCAACTACTGCAACTACAAAAAGAATTACCAGGCTGGTTACATTAAACAAACCCTGAACATTTTCGGCAACACCGGGATTAGCATTCAGAAAATCTTTTATGAACCCGCTGTCGGCAATTACTGCCACTAATAAAAAAAGCAGCATGGTAAAAATGTCGATTATCCTTTCGCTGATCATTGTACCCAACACCTTCGAAATCGGGACTTTATCATATTTCGCTACCACGCCACACCGGGCTACCTCACCCAGCCGGGGTATCGCCAGATTGGCAAAATAACCGGTCATTACAGCAAAAAAAGTATTCCAGAACCTGGTTTTATAACCCAGTGGTTCAATGAGCATATTCCACCGGATTGCCCGGCTCACATGACTGAATAAACCAACAACCAGAATGGCCAGAAACCAGTAATAATTTACCTGTTTAACCCCATCGATAAGCTTGCTCCAATCGGTGTCTTTATAAACAAGCCAGAACAGAAATGCTCCAAATCCTAGGAAGAGGGCAAACTGAATAATATTCTTCAGTGTTTTATTCATAATCGGAATACCATGAAAGCCACAAATATAATTGTTTTGATTCATTTAAACAGTGTAAACCGATTTATGAACCAAAGAGTACAAAACACGCAACTGACAAATAATCCAATTACATTATCAATAAAGATTTCGCCAGATTGTCATTTCGCTTGATTTTTTTAATTTTGCCCTACATTATGAGAAACAGATACCATCAACTGCAGTTGTTTTTCCTTTGCCTTACCGCATTTGTTTTTCCTTTGTACATAAAACTCACATCCTTTACACTTATATTATTATTCTTCAGTTCATTCATCCTTAAAGATAACCGGAAGGCGTACCTGTCTCTGTTAAAAAACCCATTGTACTACCTGTTTATTTCACCCATTTTGGTGGCCATTGCAGGACTGATTAATGCCGACAGCTTTTCGCAGGGCTGGGGTTTGGTTACTGTATTGTCGTCGTTGGTGCTGTTCCCTTTTGTATTTATTTCGTTCGGGCAGAACCCGTTACAAAATAAATATCAATATATCAATTCGTTTTTTATACTGGGTATTACCACCGCATTTTTATTATGTCTAGGGCTTGCTTACCTGAATTTCGCCCATTATCACAATAAAGATTACTTTTTTTACGCACGCTTATCAAGTTACATTATGAGCCCAAACCATCTGTCGTTTTACGTATTATGGGCAATCCTGCTTATTGTAACTGATCTCACCGGTCTGGTCAGCAATCTGATACTCTACAACTCAAAAATCAGTAAGGTACTGGCATTATTGATATTGATGTGCTTTTTATTCCTGCTGGCTTCTAAGGCTGCATTTCTAATTTTCTGTGTACTCGTGGCTGCATTTATCTTATATTTAATAATAAACAGGGTAATTCCAGTATGGCAATCGGTGATTATCATTGCCGTGGTATCGATGCTGGGTTTCTATTTGTATCAGACCACAAACATCAAGGGACGTATTCAGTTTGCCTATAAGGTTCTTGAGAGCGATAAAGTAAATCAATCTGCAAGTCAGGAATCCACAGCCCTGAGACTTTCGGCATTCGAAGCCTCAAAAAACATTATCAAAGAAAATCTGTTTTCAGGCGTTGGTACAGGAGATGTTCAGAAATCGATGCTCAGTTGGTACAATCAGCACGGGAAAAGTGGCGCGTACATTCATCAGACCAATCCCCACAATCAATATCTATTCAGCTTTATCATGAACGGGATTACCGGATTGCTTGCATTGCTTGCCATGTTTGGGGCTATGTTTTATAAATCGGTGAAAGAAAAAAACATCACATTCTTTTTCTGGTCAGTATTTATGTTCCTAATGTTCTTCACCGATGATATTATGACCATTCAGATCGGGGTTGTTTTTTTCGCATTCTATTCATCGTCCTTCTTATTCCGGCAAAAGCCAATTAATACATATCCAGATTATCAACATGACCCTGAGCCGTAGTAAGCATATAAAACTCACCGAATTGCTGTGTCTGATTTTTATGATGCTCACAGCAATAGCACTGCCATTGAATCGTGAGTTGGTGCCTATCATTTTGATAGTATGGGCATCGCTGGCTTTGATATTCTACCGCTGGCTATACCTTTTCAGGTTGATGAAACGACAACATCTGCTGATTATACTGCCGGTTTTGCTTTATGTGTTAAGCTTTATTTCAACAATATTTTTTACCGAAAACGCTTCGACAGGTTGGTTTAAGCTGGAAGTAAAACTCAGCTACATTATTTTGCCATTTATTTTCTTGCCCGCCATTGGGTTCGACCGTCGTAAAATACGCTACGTGCTCACTGCATTTATTGCGGGTAATTTAATTGCATCCATTATTTGCTTTGCAAGGGCTTTTCTTCATTTCAGTCAATCAGGCAGTGATGTTTTTTACTACACACAGTTATCGTATTTTCATCATACATCATACTATGCACTTTATCTGGCATTTTCGCTGGCCGCATTGTATTATCTGTACAAACAAGCTGACAAAAAACCACTTAAAACTTTTTATGTGATTGCTGCATTGTTTTTTTCGATTACCATATATTTTATTTCATCCAAAGCAGGCTTGCTGTCGCTCATTATTGTAATATCTTCGATAAGTGCATTTATTATATACCAGAAATTCAGTTTTCTGAAACTCGCTATATCATTATTTGCAATAGCCGGCATCAGCTTTTTACTACTCAACAATTATCGTCTGGCATCGACCACACATCACATCAGCGAAAGAACCAGTGTACATAAAGACTCGGGCGAAAGCACCCAGTCGCGTATTCTGGTGTGGAAGGCTTCGCTCGAACTGGTTAAAGAGAACTGGGTTCTGGGCACATCACCCGGTGATGCATCCGACGAATTAGTAAAAAAATATCATACCATGGGATATTCTCAGGCAGAACTTAAAAAGCTGAACTGTCACAACCAATACCTCGAAACAATGGTTTCGCTGGGACTGACAGGGATTCTTCTGCTTGGGGCCATTCTTGCTGGTCCGCTTTTAATCAAAGGCAGCAGGCGGCATCACCTGTTTTTAATATTTTTGGTTCTTGTCGGATTTAATTTTTTATTCGAATCGATGCTTGAAAAACAATCCGGAGTAGTATTTTTTATGTTTTTTTACACTTTTTTCATGTATAATATCAATAACGAAAACAATGATTCCTTTCTCACCACCCAGAATAGATGACGAGATTATTGCAGAGGTAGTAGCTGCTATGAAATCGGGTTGGATAACCACTGGACCACGCACAAAAAACTTCGAAAGAATGCTTACTGCATTCAACGGAAACCAATCGACCTTATGTGTAAATTCGGCCACTGCAGGGCTCGAACTGGTATTGCGCTGGTTTGGTGTCGGGCCGGGCGACGAAGTAATCGTTCCCGCCTACACGTATTGTGCAACGGCTAATGTCGTGTTGCATTGCGGTGCCACACCGGTAATGGTCGATGTATTACCTGACACATTCAATATTGATCCTGATAAGATTGCCGAGAAAATTTCGGCATGCACAAAAGCCATAATTCCGGTCGATATTGCCGGCTTCCCCGCCGATTACGATGCAATCAATCAATTGGTAAATAACGAAGAACTAAGGCGAAAATTCACACCAAGGAATCCGAATCAGCGCAAACTGGGACGAATACTGGTACTTTCGGATGCAGCCCATTCGCTGGGAGCCATATATAATGGCAAATCTACCGGTTCACTCTGCGACATCACTGTTTTTTCGTTTCATGCAGTAAAAAATCTGACTACTGCCGAAGGAGGAGCCATTGCATTTAACTTACCGGAATCTTTCGACAACGAAGAAGTATATAAGTTCTGTAATATCTTCGGGTTACACGGACAAAGCAAAGATGCCCTTGCAAAACTGAGTGGAAAGGCCAGTTGGAAGTATGATGTTATAATGCCGGGGTACAAGGTAAATATGACCGATATGCAGGCAGCCATGGGCATTGTTGAATTGCGCCGATACCGTGAAGACACATTACAAAAAAGGAAAGCCATTTTCGAATATTATCAGACTGCTTTTGCAAAATATGACTGGGCGATCAGCCCTACATGCCGCGATAAAAAATCCGAAAGTTCGTATCATGTGTATTTACTCCGCATTAAAAATATCTCCGAAGAAATTCGCGATAACATGATAATCGACATTTTTGGTTCCGAAGTGTCGGTAAACGTCCACTTTCAGCCCTTACCCCTTCTGAGCGCGTACAAATATCTGGGGTACCGAATGCAGGATTTTCCGGTGGCTTATGCCAATTATGCCAACGAAATCAGCCTGCCCGTTTTCTATGATCTCACCGAAGAAATGTGTCAGCAGGTGGTTGAGGCCGTGGTACATGCCTATAATCAAATTAAATAAAATCGTTATCACCAAATATTGTAGAGATGAAAAGAGGGTTCGACATTGTGGTTTCGTTTCTGATACTGATTTTTATTTTACCACTCTTACTGATAATATCGCTGGCTGTTTTGTTCGATAGCAAAGGCGGTGTATTTTACAGGCAGGTGCGGGTCGGGAAAAATGGCAAAAATTTCAAAATACTGAAGTTCAGAACCATGTTCACCAACTCCGATAAAAAAGGTTTGCTTACGGTTGGGATGAACGACAGCCGGATAACCCGTTCCGGTTACTGGCTGCGCAAGCACAAACTCGACGAACTCCCCCAGCTAATCAATGTATTGGTTGGAGATATGAGCCTTGTAGGGCCCAGACCGGAAGTACCGAAATATGTTGAAATGTATACTGGGGAACAACGTAAGGTACTGCTGGTCAGACCGGGAATAACCGACTATGCCTCACTCAAATACCGTAACGAAAACGAGATACTGGCCAAATCGAAAGATCCGGAAAAAGAATATATCGAGGTCATCATGCCTGAAAAAATCAGCATCAACATGCAATATATCGGTGAAGCTTCGCTGGGAGCAGACCTGAAAATCATCTGGCTGACAATTAAAGTAGTTTTTAAGGGTTGAAAATCCGGATTAATCGATACTCAGCTTTTGTTTAATTTGCTGTATGTCGTCGCGCAGATTAGCTACTGTTTTATACACCTCCTGATCGGCAGGAACTGCCTCTGGCATTTCGGAAGAAATATAGTTGACAAATTTCCAGATTTCAGTAATATCAGATGCATCAATATTAAATGGCTGATACAATGGATTCAGCGAGTACAAGCCCAGTTTGCCCATCGATTTGAGTTTATTCTCGACACACTTGAACACAATTCCATCGTCGCGGGTGATAACAATGCACGCATCGCCATCGCGCAGCGAAAACCAATTCTGAACAAACTCCCCGGTAATGTAGGAAGCATGGGGAATGGGTAACATACTATCACCCGAAATCTGAAAACTGCGGTATTTTTTGCTTTGCGACAAAAATGGCAGCGAAAACACCGGAAGCACCCTGATATACTCGGGATCGGCATAACCCAGCGCATATCCGGCTTTGGCCTTTTCGTTCACGAGCTCGATGTTTTCGTTGTTACCACCATCAACCGTGGTAGCCAACACCCGGAGATTACTACCTTTCATGTAAATATCGGAGCCCATTTCGATCTGCCTCAGCTGGCTTTCGGATAGCGCAGTCAAATCAACTTTAAGCAAGGTATCGATGCTCAACCCATAATAATTACTTAGCTGCACCAGGGCTTCCATTCCGGGCTGAGCAATTTCGTTTTCGTAACCACTATAGGTGCTGCGCTTCATTTTGAGGGTAAAGGCAACATCGTCCTGGGTTCTTTTGCGCCTCTTGCGAAGCAATTTCAGGTTATTGCTAAAATACAAACTCATTGTTATTAAATTTTAATCAAAGATAAGACGAATATTTAAACATTCAGCATTTTGTTGTGATTTTTTAATTTTTACAACCCGTCGTGTATTTGTGCCAAATCTCGTTAACTTTAGCCTAAAAACAAATCTATTGAGAATCTTACAACAGCAAGTTTGGTTCCTGTGAAAACAATTGCCAAAGTTTTTTGTAATATTTATGAAACAAATCATTAGAATGAATTTTGAATTGAAGAAACTTGGAAATATTAATTCAATGTAATTTAAAATTACAGAATCATGAAAACAAATCTGTTTATGGCACTCATATTATTTTCTATTTTTAATAGTGCATTTGCGCAAAGCACAAAAATAAAACCATCAAAAGGAAAAGTAAACAAAGAATTGAGGTATAAAAGTGTTGTTTTAGGTTACGACGTTCATTACTCAATCTATCTTCCACCTGATTACTACAACTCGGAAAAAAAATATCCAGTATTATATTTATTGCATGGTTATAAGGGGAACCATAAATCGTGGATAAACCTAGGCAGAATAAATAAAATAATGGACTCTGGTTTTGCTACAGGCGAAATAGAGCCAATGATTATAATAATTCCGGACGGCAAATATTATTGGTATATTAATGATTATCAAAGTAAAGCCCGATACGAAGATTTTATGTTCGAAGAATTTTTGCCTTTTGTTGACAGCACATATAAAACAATTCCAAATAAAGAGAGCAGAGCGGTTGCCGGTTTATCAATGGGAGGATATGGCTCATTGGTATGGGCAATGAAGCATCCCGATAAATTTTCGTATTGTGTGGCTTTGAGTGCTTCAATCTTTAGCGAGGATGGCCTCATACGTATGCCTGATCAGTTATATAAATATATGTCGATGCTCTATGGAGCCCCCGGAGCAACAGGTAACGACAGAATTACCCGGCATTTTATTGAAAATAATCCGATTATAATGGCGCAAAACAATTCAATAGACTCACTGAATGCCGTACAGTGGTTTATTGATTGTGGAAATCAGGATCAGTTGAGTGCTGTAAATAAACAACTACACATGGTTTTGAGTAAAAGGAATATTACGCACACTTACCATGCACGTGATGGCAAACACGAATGGAAATTTTGGCGCGAAGGTATTTATCAGGGAATAAGGTTTATCAGCGAAGGATTAAGAAATCAGTAAAGCAAACCGACAGCTCAAATCCGCAAATACTGCAAGTATTGTAAGTAAGTAAGACAGAAAAAGTTGTTCTGCTAATTTGTATTTGTCTCTTTTAAACTAATACAATGGTTCGTGAGCAAAGGACTTTTATTTTGTTTTTTTCAAATGCACAACGGGTTTTTACATTAAGTTTGGAGAAAATTTAAGATGCAGTTTTTTATTCCGGCAATATTACTTATAGCAGCTTACCTGCTGGGTTCATTTTCGTCGGCGGTGTGGTTCGGCAAGTGGTTCCGTGGGATTGACCTCCGTGAGCATGGCAGCGGAAATGCCGGCGCCACCAATGCATTCAGGGTGCTGGGTGCAAAAATTGCGATTCCGGTTTTCGTCACCGATATTGCCAAGGCATTTGCCGCCGTAATGCTTTCCAGTCTGGCAAATTATGGCGACACCGGATTCGAGACCGACTTACTGAAGATTGGCTTGGGGATAGCCGCGGTAACCGGGCATATTTTTCCAATATTCAGTGGATTCAAAGGCGGAAAGGGTGTTGCAAGTATGCTGGGTGTTATTCTGGCAATAAATCCGGTTGTGGCATGCTGTTCCCTGGGTGTTTTCGTTTTGTTTTTTCTCATTTTCAGAATTGTTTCGGTAGGCTCAATAATGGCAGCCATCAGTTTTCCCATATTTACACTCTTTATCTTTTCGGACAATTCAGAACTAATGGGGTGGTTTTCGGTTGTAGCAGCCTTTTTGATTATCGCACTGCATTATAAAAACATCCGAAGACTGATATGCGGAAACGAGAAACAAATTTCTTTCAAGAAAAAACCTGATAAGAACTAAGGTTTACAGTACTTTGTGATTGATTCTTCGGCCTTTTTATTCCCCATTTCGGAGGCTTTATGATAATATTCGCAGGCCTGTGGCAATTTGTCCGACAGGCGGTAAACCTCAGCTAACAGATAAAGGGCGTTGCTATCGGATTTATTAATATCCAGCGCTTTCAGCGCATAGTTTCCTGCCAGTTTCCATTGTTGTTTCGACAAACATATCCAGCCGGCATTGATATAATTGTCGGTTTGCAGCGGAGCTATGGCAACAGCCCTGTCGATGCAAAGGACTGATTGACCGGGCTGGTCGGTTTGCATATAAAACCAGGCCAGATTCAGCCAGACACTGGCATCCGCAGCAGCTACTCCGGTCAGTGCGATAAAATCGGCCTTTGCATGTAATGTATCACCGGAATAAAAATATGCATACGCCCTGTTGGTCAGGGCAGGTAAATGATTGGGATTCTTCTCAATAACCCCTGTAAAATCGGCTATTGCCTGAGGATAACTTTTGCGTGAGGCATAAGCCCTTCCCCTGTTTACATAGGCCTCAAGACCACCGGGATTCAGGCGTATTTCTTCGTTGAAATCGGCAATTGCAGCCTCAATATCTCCCTTTTGCTGCATAGCAAATGCCCGATTTCCATAAGCCTGATAATAAGTCGGGTTTAGCAAAATTGCCTTATTATAACATAAAATAGCTTCGTCGGTTTTGCCCATCTGCAATTGCGAAAAACCCAAATTATTCCATGCTTCGGCATAATATGGATTGTATCGGGTGGCAAGCTGAAAATCGGCACATGCCATTTGGGGGTTGTTGCGACTTAGATAAACCACACCCCTCCGGTTGTAAGCTAACGCCAAACTCGTATCGTTTTGCAGTGCCTTATTAAAATAATGCAAGGCCAGGCTATCGGCTGCAGCATTCCTGTAAATCTCTCCAATTTGTGTATAAGCCAGGGCGTGATGTCGGGGATTTTGCGTAAGTTTTAAAAACGAATTGAAATCGTTCAGTGCACTGTCGGGACGCAAAGCAGCCATATTGGCCAATCCCCGGTTGTATCGTGCCGAAAGATCATCTGGGTCGATCTCAATGGCTTTATTCAGACAGACTATGGCACTGTCGGCATGTTGTCGAGCAAGAAAATCGCCTGCAATCAGGGTATAGGCAAACGAAATATCAGGATTCTTTTGTAAAACATCAGTAAATAATGTTTTTGAATCCCTCCATGTCTTTGTCCGGCTATATGAAGAAAGTGTAGTAATAGCCACCAGAAAAACCAACAAAGTAACTGAAATGGCTTTGTGAACCTTCGAAAACAAATACTTTTCGAAAAGCACCGCAACCAACAAAGCCAGGCCCAAACCGGGAAGATAACTGTAACGGTCGGCAGCAATTACCCGCCCCTCGATGGGTATCAGGTGTAGGAATACCGAGATATTTATCAGAAAGAAAAACCAACCGGCGAGCAACAGTTTTGGCAGCTTTTTTCGGTAATAAATCAGTAAAAATGAAATTATTACAACCGCCACCAGTACTATTAAAAATAAATAAAAATAGGCTGGTAGGGTTCCATCAATTTTTACAGGATACGGGTATACGGCATTGAGTGGAAATGGAACAAAAAAATATCTGATATACAGCCACAGGGCTGCACCGGCAAGTAAAAAACGCTCGCTAAAGGTAAAAACAAAGCGGTTTTCGGGTAGGTCGCGCCAATAAGACAAATTTAGTTTCGATAATTCCGGAACTATGAAATATGCAATAAGTATTAGAATTCCAAAGGATATCAGCCATATAATCTTTCGATTAACCGAAAACAGTTTCTTTTCGATGTGCGGCATTGCCATGCTTAATATCAGTGAAACAGCGGGAACCAACGGGAAATTAATAAAAATTACCGCTGCCAGAATGAGAATCTTCTCAAGTATCGAAATCAGGCTGAATTTTCGTTCTGCCAAATAATCAAAAACAAAAAGACTCAACGGAACCATCAGGCCAGGCACTTTCGACAGTGATGCCCCTATTGCCATTATAAATGTAGCGGCCAGATATACCCTTTTGGTTGTGTTTTTAAGATACTGTGAATAAAAAACAAAAGCGAGGAGCGAGAAAAACGCCATCATCAATCCCTTGGTTTCCGAAATCCAGGCAACCGATTCAACCCGCTGCGGGTGAAGAGCAAAAAGAACAATTATCAACACTAAAACAAAGTTATTCTTCACAAACTGTCGTAGTAAAACCAAAACCAATACAACATTTAAAACGTGAAGCAGTAAATTCATTGCACGAAATGGCAGTGGATTGTTACCCCAAAAAGAATACAAGACCGAATAGCATGTAAGAGGAATAAAAGTAAACCGCTCCTGCTCAAAATTATGGGTAATAGTTTCGGTGGTTAAATGAGTCACATTGGGATTTGAAGTGATTTGCATATTGTCGTCCCAACTTAAAAAGCCGAATTTCAATGTCTGTGTCCATACCAATGCAAGCAAGAAAACTACAAGAATACCAATCATCCAACGGCTCTTTCTTTTTAAAGAATCAGCGGCTGAACTTGTTTTTTTATATGGTTTTGTATTTGCCATTGAGGAACAAATGTAAAACAAAAATCAAATATTCAGATTTTGAAGCAACCTAAAGTCAATTTTTCAGTCTTACCTGTGATAATTATAACACAAAGTAGTGTTTTACGTAAATAATGCCACAAGAAATGAAGCAAAGGCAGTCAATACGTTTATATATTTGTTTTTATATCATTTATATACATTATAAGTTGGTTTTTCAAAATTCAATAAATATTTTGGGATTTAACAATTATTTAACTACATTTGTTAACAAACATAAATAAGGACAGATATGAGATTGATTTCTACCATTTTAACTGTAATATGCACCTTAACAATTACATCGGCTTTTTCGCAGACCGAAGCCGAATGGAGTCCTGTGGGCATTGCAGTTACAGGCAATAATAGCTATAAGGGAATCGAAATGCACTACAAATTTATCGACTGCAACGGTGAACAGACATGTGTAATAAGGATTATTAACCACAACGAAAACAATGTTGAAGTTGAATGGCACAATGGCATTTTCACCAACGAATCGGTTTGGGTGGAGGATACTGAGACAACACAGAAGCAAATAATCGGTGTTAAATCAGAGGTTTATGGAATATGCAATGACGAAAACCTAAGTTTTCCGTTGAAACAACTGATTGACAAGCCCGAAAACGCTGTCAGGTTCAGGGCATTTTCACTTAAAGTTGTAATTTTAAATTAAATAATATATATTAATAAAATTATTATATAATGAAGCACATTTACTTAATTATCCTCGCATCAACCATACTTATCACGGCATTTGTCACCGATGCATATGGTCAAACTGCCACTACAACAGTTACTTATTCAGGATTTCAAGCGTGCGGCGGGTGTACTGTGTGCGGCGCAGACTATTGGTGTACCAATACCCCCGGCAGCTACTGCGGGGATACGCCTCCCTGCCAGTCAAAAACATTTTTTGATCCTGTTCCTGCAGGTCACGTGGTGACGAGTGTTACCATAAATTACTATACAGCCAGTTGCGAGGGCGCATCATTTGTTGCGTCAATCAATAGTTTTTCAGTGCCAATGGCGTGGGATGGAGCGTCCGGTTGCTTATGCGATGACCTGCCATGCATGATGACAACTTCGGTATCGGCAAATTATCCATGCGGTATGCCGGGATACAATTACGGAGGCAACAACACTTTCAATCTTTGCTCGTCCGGCCCCATGTGTATCAATCGCGCAGTGCTAATTTTCACTTATGTTGACCCTGATGTGATTACCCCAAGTATTACGGCTTCCGGACCATTGTCATTCTGTGCAGGAGGAAGTGTTGTTCTTGATGCCGGTAGTGGGTATCCATCGTATAGTTGGAACACGGGGGCTACATCGCAAACCATTACCGCAACTACGGCTGGCACATATAGCGTAACTGTTTCGAGTTCTACAGGCTGCACCACAGGTTCCAGCTCTGTGAATGTCAGCATCGCGCCATTTGTTACACCAACATTCACCCAGTTGGGGCCATACTGTATGGGGGCATCGCCCGGGGCGCTGCCAACTACCTCAACAAATGGTATCACAGGAAGCTGGAGTCCGGCCACCATTAGTACAGCTGCAGTCGGAAACACAGTGTACACCTTTACTCCCAATGCAGGTCAATGTGCCTCGAACACTACCATGACAGTTACGGTTAATGCAAGCCCTACACCCACCTTTAATGCATTGGGGCCCTATTGCACGGGTCAGGCACCCGGAACCCTGCCGACCACTTCCACCAACGGGGTTACAGGGACATGGAGTCCTGCTACGATAAACACATCGACACCCGGAACGACTACCTATACGTTTACACCAACCGCTGGTCAATGCGCATCGACAGCAACCATGAATATCACCACCCGTCAGAATCCGGTTCCGACAGCGACCATTCATGGTAACCCATCCTGCTCAGGCAGTACCGATGGCAGCATTGTGGTAAGTGTTACAGGCGGAACAACTCCCTATTCGTTTTTGTGGAATACCGGAGCGATAACTCAGGATTTATTTAATGTAGGGGCAGGCAATTACTCACTGGTGGTAACCGATTTTTATGGTTGCACCGGCTCAACAGCTGCAACACTTTCTCAACCCAATCCGGTAGTTGGATCCGTTGTTTCAGTAACACCCTGTGTATGCAATACACTGGGTAGTGCAACCGTATCAGCTTCCGGAGGAACAGGCCCATATACCTTTACATGGCCTGCATCGGCAGGTGGTGTAGTCGGGGCTACGGCCAACAACCTGGCAGCAGGGAATTATACTGTTTCGGTGGTTGATCAATTGGGGTGTAGCACAACAATTCCGGTCTCTGTCGGAACTTCCGGCAGTGTGGGGGCAAGCTTGGGCACAGTAAATAATATTACATGTTTTGGACAAAACAACGGCAGTATTGCGCTTACCATTACACCCGGTACAGCACCCTACACCATTAACTGGGGCAGTGGTACTGCATCTACGGCGTCCACAAGCTATACCATCAGCAACCTTTCTGCCGGCAATTACAATATTACCGTAAGCGACCTGAATGGCTGCTCAACCACACTGAATAACATCACTATTTCGGAACCTCCTGCTCTATCGGCATCAGTTGCATCAATTAATCATGTTACCTGTAGTGGGCTAAGCAATGGGTCAGCCTCAATTTCGGTGAACGGCGGCACTCCGGGTTATACTTTCGTGTGGAACCCCGCATGGGTTTCGGGTCAGAACCCAACAGGTCTGAGTGCCGGTAATTATTCAGTAACTGTTTCTGATTCTCATAGTTGCACTGCCACACAATCGTTTACAATTAACGAAAACAGCGATATTGTGGTGTCGGTAACAACTCAAAATGCAGCCTGTTTTGGCGAAACCGGTTCTGCTACCGTACAGGTTGTAAGTGGAGGAACTCCACCCTATAGCATTCTCTGGCAGGATAACAGTACACAGTTTACCAACAACAATATCCCGGCAGGTACCAATTTCGGATACACCGTTAGCGATAATTTGGGATGTCCCTATTCCAGTACAGTAAGCATAACTGAGCCGGCATTACTGACTTCGGTTGTTTCCGGGGTGGATGTTACCTGTGGTGGAGGCAACAACGGCTCGGCCAGTGTTAATGTAACAGGTGGCGGAACACCTCCCTACTTCTATCACTGGAGCAACAACAGTCCAAATCCGATGATCGGATATCTGGTTGCAGGTACGTACTACGTTACAGTAACCGACTACAATGGATGCACCAACACCCATTCGGTTACCATAAATGAACCTCCGGCGCTGAGTGTTACAGCAAGCAGTTCACCATTGGTATGCGGACAAAATGCAGGTTCTGCAACCGCTTCAGCATCGGGCGGAACACCACCATACACCTACCTTTGGTCAAATAGTTTCAGTGGTGCTTCGGTATCCAATCTGCTGACAGGTAATTATTCGGTAACTGCCACTGATCAACATGGATGTACAGCATTGGCCGGTACAGTGGTTACACTGACCGGAATTATAAACCCGACAATCAGTCAGTTACAACAGATATCGTGTTTCGGTTCAGCAAACGGAGTACTTAGTGCAAGTGCTGCAGATGCACAAAACCCTGTATCCTATCACTGGTCGAATAATTCCATCCAGCAAACCATTTCGAATCTGCCTGCAGGAAGCTACACAGTAACAATCAACGACAACTGGGGATGCACAGGAACAGCAAGCGAGAGCATTACCCAACCTACCGAGATGGTTATTAACTCAACAGTACAAAACGTACACTGCCGTGGCGGTGCTGATGGAACTATTAATGTATCTGCCAGCGGGGGTATTTCACCCTACACGTATAATTGGACAACGGGCTCACACCAGACATTTTTGCAGGGTTTACCCGGTGGAACTTACACAGTAACCGTTACTGATGCTCAGAATTGTCAAAAGACTCACACGGCGTTTGTTGGAGAGCCCCTGATGCCGGTTACAATACACGCCTTAATTAACCATGTAAGCTGCTATGGCGGTAACGACGGAAGCATACTTATGAACGCCACCGGCGGCACTGTTCCTTTCGTATATAGTTGCAACAACCATGGCATTCCTGAAGGGCAATCATCCGTTGGTTCATTGAGTACAGGAGAATATATGCTGGTTGTATCCGACTACTATGGCTGCACCGACGATACGATAGTCAACATCATTGAACCTGCACAAATTACTGTAAGCACTGTGCTGAGCGACCCGACTTGTATTGGCAACAACGATGGTGCCATTGCCATCGTGGCAGCAGGAGGTACAGAACCCTACAGATATCTGTGGGAAACCAACACCTTTAACCTGCCATTTTTTGATGGTCTGGGCGAAGGTAGTTACACCTTTGCGGTGGTCGATTACAATGATTGTCGAGTAAATGTCGGACCATTGATTCTTGAAGACGATCCGGTAAGTTGTATCCGCATACCGGATGCTTTTACACCGAATGCTGATGGGGTAAACGACACATGGATTATCGAAAACATCGAGATGTTTCCAAAAGCGCGCGTTCAGGTGTTTAACCGCTGGGGGCAGGAACTTTACAATTCCGATTTCCGCGAAGGCGACTGGGACGGTGTGTATAATGGAAAACTCATGCCTACGGGTGTATATCTCTATGTGATTGAACTGTTTAATGGGACAAGCCCGTTTACAGGAACTGTTACATTAGTTAAATAAAATACGGATTTATTAAATTTAAGAAAAAAGAACCCACAAGGTTCTTTTTTCTTTTAAAAGTAATTTGAAAATAAATTTTTCATTATATTTGTAATGATTGTGTTTATAAGGAATTAAAGGATTATTTATGCTCATTTCACTTGCGATATTGTCTCATTCTTGCATTCATCAGACAAAGCAAGTAATCTCTAAAATCAACAGACTAAAATTTTAACGATATGAAATATCCATGAGCGAATAAAAATAAGCACACCAACCGCGATGAATATTTACCTTCGTAGCAAACTTAATTGCTATGACAGAGATAAAATTTCCTCAGGTTGTAAAGGTAGGCTGTGGTCTTGATGTTCACAGGAGTTTAATCACAGCTACCATAAGAAAGAGCGACGATAATCTGGAAACCAGAGAGTTTGACGCTTACACAAGTTCTTTGAAAAGTTTGAGAGATTGGTGCAAAGCAGAGAAAGTTACTCATATTGCTATGGAAAGCACAGGAGTATACTGGAAGCCAGTTTTTAATGTTTTGGAAGAAGACTTTGAGATACTTTTGGTCAACGCACGACATGTAAAAAACGTACCGGGTCATAAAACGGACAAAAAAGACAGCCGTTGGTTGAGTAAGCTATTGCTAAGTGGTTTATTAAAAGGAAGCTTTATTCCACCCTGCGATATTAGAAATCTTCGCGATTTAGTTCGTTATAAAAAGAAAGTGATAGCCCAAGCATCTAGTGAGAAAAACCGGATTATAAAAATACTTGAAGATGCAAACATTAAACTTTCCAGTGTATTGAGCAATGTTGATGGGGCAGTCGGAACAAAGATTATTAATAGTCTGATAGACGGCAATGCAGACATAAATGCACTAATGACATTCTACCACGGTAAGATCAAGACCAGCAGAGAAGAATTTCGTCTGGCTTTAGAAGGAAAAGTCACAGATCATCACCGTTTTATGTTACAACTGCATAGGGACAGTATAGCTGAGAAAGAAAGACTCATAGAGAGGATTGATGCTCAGATTGATTTAGCTACAAAGGAATATCAGATAGAAGTTGATTTGCTTCAAAGTATCCCAGGTATTGGAAAGGATAGCGCAATTAGCATAATCAGTGAAATAGGTGTTGATATGAGCAAATTTCCAAACGAAACTCATTTAAGCAGTTGGGCGGGGATGAGCCCTGGAAATAATGAGACTGGTGGAAAAAAAAAGTAGCAAGGACAGTGCATGGCAATAAATACTTGCAAAGCACTTTGGTTGAATGCGGATGGGGTGCGACCAGAAAGAAAGATGGATTTTTAAAACGCAAATATGAGAGTTTAGTCGGAAGACGTGGTAAGAAAAAAGCGCTGATTGCCGTTGGGCATAAAATAATAATTGCTGCATACCATGTTATTAAAGACAAAGAAGCTTACAAAGAACCGGTATTACATGAAAATCCAAGAAAAAAGCAAAAACAAGTTAGAAATTATCTTAACAGATTGAAAGTTTTGGGATACGATGTTTGCATTGAAGATTTTTTTAATGAAGGTCGTTTTTTTACTGAGCCTAAACAGAGCTCGAGTATGAAATTGACATAGTCCGTAAAAACGGGCACTCAAGTTTAAGCACCAACCGTTGTTACTAATTCTGTTACACAGAAGGGAGTACGAACATGAAAATTTAATCTCTTAAACTTGATTTTTAATTAACTGAATTTTAAACGTTTACAAAATTATATACACATGAAACATTACTTTTTACTTTTTACAGTATGTATTCTATTTTCAGGAAGTGTTTTTTCGCAGCAGGCGATTGCAACGAAAAACGCGGATTTTTTCGAGAGAAACGCCACCATGAAATCAGAATTTCAAAATCAGAAGGTAGTTTTGTTCCGCTTGGTCAATACCATGGGGTATGAAACTCAAATTTTAGACTTGATTGGGAAAAACGAAAAAGTATTTGAATTTAAAATGAAAGATCAGGGGTATTGCTATGCTATTCTCGACAAGTCAGTAACTCCTGATGACGTTCGCAATATGGTTTCCAACTTGGGGGTGAATTTCGATATCACCAGCATCAAACTATTCGACCGCTGTTTTATTGATTGCAGCCTGCCGGCTGATTTCCCATTGTATCAGGACAATGGCAACCCCAAAGCCGATAAAAACGTCTTTATTCAAAATCTTGATTCATGGAGAAAATTGAATCCGGGCCTATATGAAAAGTATTTTGGATTGTAGACTTAAAATTCACTGATAATCTTGAAAATTAAAAAATCACATTATGAATAGAATTTTTACCCT
>JAKQPY010000108.1:0-1733 GCA_029564465.1 Bacteroidota bacterium
ATGCGGGTTCGTGCTGCCAGAATCGTTTGGCCGGTTTCTTCCCAATGTATTTTTTACTGCTTGAACAAGAATAGTATTCAGCAGAATACTTTCCGAGGCAATAAGTGCGGTTTCGATCGAATAGTTATTCCTGACTTGTCCCCTCCCAAATTAGTGCGGTTGTAAGTGTTTAATATTCAATGTTTGTGTATTAAAAAAGACTAAATTTACCGCACTAAGGGTAGGTTTAGGATGAGAATCAGGGTTGTCAAAACTGCCTCAAAGGCACAGGCAGTGCAGATTGTCCGTTACCAGAACAACAAACGGATCGTTTTGCGGCATATCGGTTCGGCACATACCGAGGCCGCACTAATCGATTTAATGATTTTGGCAGAAGAATGGATAAAGGACAATACCAACCAACTCTCTATTTTCCCCGATGAAGACCCCAACAAGTTGTTGCACCTGAACCACAGCACCTTTATCGGTGTAAAATACCGTTTTTTTCACGCGCAGGTGCGTGCCATACAGGAGATTATCCGGCTGGACGACCTGCCTTCCTTGTTGAACGATTTGGTAGCGATAAGGATATTTGAACCCGCCTCCAAGCTCCGTTCCCTTGAGCTGCTGGCACAGTTCTTCGGCATCAGCCATAGCCGCAAGACTTACTATAAGATTGCCCCCGATTGCGTCGAACTGAAGAAAACGGTGGAGCAAAAGGTTGCCTGCTTTGCGGGCCTTCATTACTCGTTCAATTTCGACATCCTGTTTTACGATGTAACAACGCTTTACTTTGAAACTTTTGAAGAAGACGGGTTACGCAAGAACGGTTTTTCGAAAGACAACAAATCCCAACAGCCACAAATACTGATCGCCCTGATGGTGAGCAAAGAAGGCTTCCCCGTTGCCTACGAGGTGTTTTCTGGCAATACCTTCGAAGGGCACACCATCATCCCTGTTATTAAAGATTTTATTGAAAGAAACCGGGTGAAGGAATTTACTGTGGTGGCTGATGCTGCGATGATCAGCTCAGAAAACATACAGCAATTGACCCAAAACAACATCAACTACATCGTAGGGGCACGGCTTGGGAACATCCCCGCGGCACTACTGGAAACCATCGACAAAACCATTGTCCGGGAAGACGGGAAAAGCATACGGATAAAGACCGATAACGGTTATCTTATTTGCAGTTATTCATCGGTAAGGTACCGCAAGGACCGGTACGAAATGGAGAAGCAAATCGAAAAAGCAAAACAAGTAATTGCAGAACCGTCAAAAAGCAAAAAGATGAAGTTTACCCAAACAAAGGGGCAGAAAATAGAACTCAATGAAGCACTGATTGAGAAAACACAGAAACTGCTTGGGATCAAAGGATACTATACAAACCTGGAAGCATCGGTAGCCGACAATAAGATGATAATAGAGCGGTACCACGAACTTTATAAGGTAGAACAAGCCTTCAGGATATCAAAAAACGACCTGCAAACAAGGCCAATCTTTCACTTTAAGGAGCAACCAATAAAACTGCATATACTGATTTGTTTTATGGCACTTGTCGTATCAAAGCATATCGAACTAAAAACAGGCATATCGATCAGAAAATTTATAGACGAATCCAAAAAAGTCGTCGATGGAGAAATCCTGAACCACATCACCAATAAAATAGTAACCGTCAAAGCCCAGCCAACCCACAAAATGATGGAGCTTATCGCAAAATTAGATGCACCGCACTAAAAGGGACAAGTCAGGAC
>JAKQPY010000109.1:0-13936 GCA_029564465.1 Bacteroidota bacterium
TCCTGACTTCATACAATTAGTGCGGTAGAAGTTCCCATTCTTTTATCAAAGGGGCTAAAGGAGTATTAAGAATTTCAGAAGTTGGAGAAGCGAACTTAAATACTTCTTTGGTTATTATATCCTGGATGTGTGATTCAGTCAGGTTCCAAACCAATAATCTGATTTTTTTAAGAGATATATTTGTTTTTAACTCAAGGTATTTTTCGGCCATTAAAGCCACAAAACAAATAAGGACATGTGAGCGGATTGCTTCTTCATTACGGTGGTAAATAGGTCGTGCCTCAAGATCAGATTTACTCATCCTAAAAGATTGTTCTACATGCCAGAGTTGATGGTATCTGTCAATCACAGCACCATTTGACAGCTGTCCTTCAGACAAATTTGTACAATAGCCCTTTATCCCCAATAACAACTTTCTTTTCTCTATCAATGCTGTATTAAGCTCTATTTTTTCTTTTGACACACGTTTAACAAACTTGGCTTTATTGCCCAATGACTGCTTGGCAACGAGATCTTCTGCTTTTTGAATCAGCTTGTTCAAATCGCTTGACTCTTTTTTATAGCGTTTCATTGAGAAGTCACAAATTAGGTCGCCGTGCTGTGTTTTCATACGAACCGTTGGCTCCTTGTTGGTGTTTAAAGATGTATGAATCTGCTTTACCATCTTGATATTTGCGTTTGCTAATCGTGCTCCGACAATGTATGATAACTTCTTATCGCGTAGTTCTGCTAATCTTTCCTCATCAAGCATTGCAGCATCGGCCACAACAATGGGCTTTGTAGCAGGGTGCATATCAATGAAATTTTCAATGATAGGGAGCATCGTTTTACCTTCAAAAGTGTTGCCTGCAAACACATTATATGATAAAGGAAAGCCTGATTGAGTAACCAGCAACCCAATTACTATCTGCGGTTGCTGAGATTTATTGTCTTTACTGAATCCCTGAATCCTTAATTCATCAGGTTTAAAAGACTCAAAATACAAAGTCGTAACATCATAAAGCACATAGTAGAATTGCTCGTCAAAAACCTTCTTAGCTGTGTTAAATGCATGACTTTCGATGGTCGATTTGTAATCAATAAACTTGGGAATAGTCTGGTATATACGCTGAGAATATTGCTTCCCAAAATAGCGGGACAGCAGATGTATTGCTTGTAATTTGGATGAAGGCTCTATTAATCTCATAATCGCCAAATCAATCAATAATTGTGGTAATTGCGATAATCCACAAGCCTCAATACATTTTAAAAAGAACTGATAGGAAAAATTGTGCGTAACTGCAATGCATTTGGACTTTTCAACAAAAAGTATTTTTTGTTTTTCAACCGGAAACAATGTTAACTGTGATGTGCGTTTTTCAATCCACTCAGTTGCCAATGAGTGTAAAATATTACATTGTTCTTCGTTTTGGGCACTTCCAATGTGTTTTTCAATCTTAACCCTATGTCCTTTGTACTGAACAACCTGAAAAGCAATTGCTCCAGATTTAGTTTTCACTTTTCTAATTCTAAGCATATCAAATGCCGTTAGTGCGGTAAATTGACAAATTTACAACATTTATTCAACTTAATATCAATGTGTTACAATTTTGTTACCGCACTAATTTGGGAAAGCGTATGAAGTCAGGAATAGATGTACACCCGGCTGTAATCTAAGGGCCGGTAAATGGTAACATCCATGTGCAGCAATTGCTTCGGACATTCTGCACGTATTCCCAACCGGGGCTTTCGTCTGAGACCAGCCAAACGCTCGATATGCAGACGATCGGCATATTTGTAAAAACTGGATTTGCTGAAGAATGCGGCACTATCACGCAAAATTTGATAGTACAGGCTCGAAAGACTCCAATATTTATAGACCGGATTCTGCAGGTAATCAGCAATGGTGTCAACTTCTTTTTGCGTCAATTGCCTTGTATTGAGCCGGCGACAGAGTGCTTTGTCGTGCTTCTTGCATTTTATGTGCTTCTTCCATGCATAGAATTGCTGATAGCTGATGCCGAAAGCCCTCATGCTTCGTTTAAACCCAAGCGCCGGCCTGACACTTTCGATGGTTTTGATAATGGTGTCTTTCGAATCTCTGAATATGTTGCTCTTTTTCGCAATGCCCGAAATAATCTGGTTGTAAGTGTTATACACCGAAAACATAGCCTTTGCAACTTCAATAAGGCGTTTCGACTCGAAAAATGCTTTCACAAGTTCTCTGTTTTTCTCGAAATCCTCTGCAACATCCAGCCCAAACAACTGATGCACATCTCGGTTTTTCCAGTTATGCAATGTGCTGGTGGGTATGCTCGCCTGCACCTGACTGCTCAATATTCCCAGCTTATACTGAATAAATACATCGCTGTGATAAGATCGCTTCATAGCTTTTTGTAAAAAATTGGCAAATGTATTATAATTTGAAATTTATGAATAACATTGCCATATACATGGTTTAATCACTTCCCATAGCATAATCTCTCTACAGCAACCAAATCGTTACCTGCAGGGATTTCCCCCCAGGTTTTCCCGAATTGAAATAATTGTATTTTTGTATGAGTTTAAAAAACTGTCAAATGCAAACAATGTGTAAAAGCTTCCCGCTGTTAATCTTATTATTCCTTGTTTCAGGCATCGGAATACAGGCTCAGGTCAATCCGACCACCACAGATGCCAATAAAATGCAATGGTTCAGCGATGCCAAACTGGGAATATTCATTCACTGGGGAATTTATTCCACCGGAAAAACTTCGGAATCCTGGGAATTTTACAACAAACACATCAGCCATAAGGATTATATGGCGCAGATAAACGAATTTACAGCCACAAATTACAAGCCTGAACAATGGACTGCCCTCATCAAATCATCAGGCGCAAAATATGTCGTCATTACCTCTAAACATCACGACGGAGTAGCTCTGTGGAATACTAAAATGAACGACCTGAGTATTCCCAAAAAATCACCTGCCAAAAAGGATGTGTTGACACCATTTGTTAACCAGTTGCGCGAAGACAGCCTGAAAGTGGGTCTGTACTACTCCCTCATCGACTGGACTTATCCTGATTATCCGGGTTTTTTACGGGATTCTTCAAAATACAAGATTGAAAACGATACCGCCCGCTGGGCGCGTTTTTTAAAATTTTGCCACGGCCAGATTGCGGAACTTCTTAAAGCCTACAACCCTGACCTGGTTTGGTTCGACGGCGACTGGGAACATAATGCCGAAGAATGGCAGGCTGCAAAAATCCGACAGATGATACTCACCAATAATCCCAGTACCATTATCAATGGCAGGCTGCAAGGATACGGTGACTACGATACACCCGAACAAAGTTTTCCGGTTACACGTCCTGCCATGAAAAACTGGGAACTGTGCATGACCACTAACGATTCGTGGGGATATTATATCGGAGATAATTCCTATAAAACACCGTACGAGATCATCAGCATCTTTGCCGACTGTATCAGCATGGGCGGAAACCTGCTGCTTGACATCGGACCCCGTGAAGATGGCAGCATTCCTGAAGAGCAACAATTCCTGCTTACAACACTCGGCAATTGGACAAACAAGCACAGCGAAGCCATTTTCGGTACGCTGGGCGGTTTGCCTCCGGGGTATTTTTACGGTCCCACTACCCTATCGAAAGATTCTTGCAACCTGTATCTTTTTCTACAGGGAAGACAAAGCGGAAGCATCATTCTCAAAGGAATTACGAACGATATTAAAAACATTGAAGTTGTTGGCAATAAAACAAAACTCTCACATAAAGTAATCGGAAAAATGTCGTGGAGCGATGTTCCGGGCCTTGTTTATATCGATATTCCCGAAGGCGTTCAGGATGAATACATGACGGTCGTTAAAGTCACATTCGATAAACCGGTGTCGCTTTACAAAGCTAAGGGAGGCTTGTAAAAAATGAAAACTGTTTTCACTTTTTTACTTTCGTTTGTCTTCCTTACCGGTGAGGCACAGAACAACGATTCCTTAACCATTATAAGTAAAGGAAAAGCCAATTACTGCATCCAAACCGAATCTCCGGCGGCTGCCAATGCGGCCTGTATTCTTCAACAATATGTTGATTCAGTTTCCGGAGTTCTATTACCTATATCTGCAAAAAAAGTAAGAAAAAACAACACGATCAGTTTTGTTGATTATTCCGAACTGGCTGCCGGCACCTCCCACGACAGTCTGCGCAGCGATGGTTTTATTATTTCTACTGTGGGTAAAAATATTTACGTATATGCAAAAAATGCTGCCGGTTTCCGGAATGCCGTGTTTTATTTTCTGGAACATCAGCTGGGATGCCGCTTTTATGCAGTTGATGCAAAGCTCATCCCGAAGAACAAAGAAATAAAAATTTCTCCCGTAAACACGCTGCAGAATCCCGCTTTCGAATTCCGGAGCAACTATAACGGTGATGCTTTTAACAAGGAATTCGGTCAATGGCACGGGCTGCATAACAAACCACGAAACACTAATACGGGAGATTTCGAAATTTCGGAAGACTGGGGTTTGTGGGTACATACGCTTCATACACTGGTGCCTCCCGAAAAATGGTTTGACACGCACCCGGAATATTTCGCACTTCGTAACGGAGTCCGCGTAAAAGATCAGCTTTGCCTCAGCAATCCTGATGTTCTAAATATCAGCATAGCATCGTTGCGTGAGGAGATGAAGGAGAAGCCCGAAGCGCTTTATTGGTCAGTAAGCCAAATGGATAATTTCAATTATTGTATGTGCGATAAGTGCAGGGCCATCGACGAGGCTAACGGATCTCCATCCGGATCGGTGATTAGCTTTGTAAACGCCATCGCCAAGGAGTTTCCCGATAAAATAATTTCCACGCTGGCGTATCAATACTCGCGAAAGACGCCACTCCGTGTAAAGCCTTTGCCCAATGTAAACATCATGCTTTGCACCATAGAATGCGACCGGAATAAGCCCATCAGTCAGGATTCTCTCGAAGGAAGTTTTACCAAAGACCTAAACGACTGGGGTGCACTTACCGATAATGTGTTAATCTGGGATTATGTAATTAATTTTTCCAACATTATCGGGCCTTTCCCGAACTTTCACGTCTTGAAACCCAACCTGCAATTATTCGAAAAAAATCATGTTTCCATGGTTTTTGAACAGGGTTGGCCTCATAATAGCGGTGAATTCACCGAACTGCGGTGTTATGTACTGGCAAAACTGTTATGGGATCCATCGCTTGATACCGACAGCCTGATGCAGGATTTCTGCAACGGCTATTATGGTCCCGGAGGTAAATATGTGTACCACTATATTCAGCTAGCCACACAGAACCTTTTAGCATCGGGCAAGGCGCTTACCCTGTACGAACCCATGTCGGCACATGCACAGGGTTTCCTGTCACCGGAAAATATTGATATCTATTTTGACTTATTTGATGATGCCCTTATGGCTTCCCATGGGAACAAGGTATATTATCATCGCATACAAATGGCCATGCAGCCCTTACGTTATGCATGGCTCGAGGTCGCAAAATCGCTTCCGTTTACCGATGACTGGCTGTTTGAAAAAGATGAAAAAGGTTCATATCGCGTAAAAGAAAAAGCCGGGCAATACCTCAGGGAATTATGTGATACCGCAAGCATCTATGGCCCTGTACTTTTTCATGAAACAAGTATAAAACCACAGGAATATTACGGACGAATGTCAGCGTATTTTGAGAACGGTATTCAGGTGCACAAGGCGGTAGGTAAAAGCATTTCGTTTGTTTCACCCCCTTCTCCAAAATATTCGGCCAATGGCCCGCACACGCTGATAGACGGGGTTTGTGGCACCGACAATTATTTTTCGTTGTGGCAGGGATGGTATGGCGAGGACATAGATGCCACGATAGATCTGGGGTCAATAGATTCCGTAAGCAGTATTCAGCTGAATTGTCTGATTAACCAGGCAAGCTGGATATTTGCACCCGAAAGCATCACGGTGCGGGTCTCAAACAACGGCAACGACTATTCTGAAATTGCGACTTACGGTAATGCAGAGGCAAAAAATAAGATGGGAAAGTCGATTGTCCCTTTTCGAATTGAATTTTCCACCACACAAAAATGTCGTTTCCTGAATATAAAACTGAAAAACATCGGTGCACTTCCCGAATGGCACGGATCTGAAGGGAAAACCTGGATTTTTGTGGATGAGATAATTGTAAGGTAGTAATGGATTGTTTTTTGCAACCACCACTCGTCCATGACACTAATCCTCGTTTGTAATACTTTGATTTGTCACCCTGAGTAAATCGAAGGGTGATTCCGAAGACAGTTCTCCGTAACCCCTGTCTATGCTTCGATTACTGTTCGGCTACGCTCCAGTACTCAGCATGACAGGGGCGTTGTCACCCTGAGTAGCGAAGCGGTAATCGAGTTTGTCACCCTGAGTAGCGAAGCGGTAATCGAAGGGTGTCTCCGAAGCCTTTATATCTCCGTAACCCCTGCCTATGCTTCGATTAACGTTCCGCTGCGCTCCACTACTCAGCATGACAGGGGATTCGATGCAGACAAGGTCGGGATGCGGTTGACCAAATTAACAATATGAATATTTTCTATCTTTACCGGACAACACTTACTTCAAATTGTAATGAAAAAAAGTATTCTCTTTGTTATCGTCTTTACTTCACTTGCATTTTGCCTGACTGCACAGGTAAAACTTATTCCTGCACCCCAACGGATTGATATCAAAAACACCTGTTTCAGGATTTACAATAAAACTGCCTTGACATGCACAAATACCGATTCATTTTATGCTGAAGAGCTTTCGAGTTTTATTAGTAAGGAAATGTCGCTTCAGCTCAGTATCGTGGATAAGCCGGGTAAGAGTGCGATTGAACTTATCAGACTTAAAAATGATGAAGAATTGATTTCCATTTTAAGCAGCAATAAATTAGATTCAGCATTCCGAACCGGAGCAGAAGGATATGTTCTGGATATTTCAGAAAATAGAATTAAAATTATTGCAATAACAGACGCCGGAATCTTTTATGGTATCCAAACTTTACAACAACTCATTGCAGCTAACCGAACCGGTGAAAGCATTCCTTGTTTAACAATTTATGACTATCCCGATTTTGCGGTTCGTGCCTGGCAGGATGATATTAGCCGTGGTCCAATACCCTCAATGGAACTACTGAAAGAGCAAATAAGGCAAATGGCCTCGTATAAGTTGAATTATTTTTATTTATATATCGAACATGTCTTTAAACTTGATAAGCATCCCGGAATTGCGCCGAACGACGGTATCACAAAAGAGCAGATTGAGGAACTTACAGCGTATGCAAGTAAATATCACGTACAGTTGATTGGAGGTTATCAGTCATTCGGACACATGGAAAAAACCTTGAAACTTCCCGAATATCAACACTTAGCAGAAAATTCGCATATTATTTCTCCTGCAGTACCCGAAACATATGAGTTTTTGAGCGATGTTTATGAAGAAATTGTTCCGGTATTTAATAGTGAGTATTTTAATATCAATTGTGACGAAACCTTTGGTTTGGGAGAGGGAAAATCGAAAAGTATGGTTGACAGTATGGGGATTGATGGCGTGTATATTTATCATATTAACAAACTGAATGGGCTATTAAAAAGATACAACAAAAAGCTTCTTATGTGGGGAGATATTGTTGGCAGTTACCCAAATTCAGTTAAAAAATTGCCAGAGGATATTACTGTTATCGTATGGGGTTATCATGCTGCCGAAAGTTTTGATTATGCAATTACTCCAATTTCATCTACCGGAATTAATTTTTGGGTTGCACCCGGAATTAATTGTTGGTCGAATATATTCCCGAATTTTAATGAAACAAAAATTAATGTTTACAATTTTATTCGCGACGGCTATAAACATAAGGCATCGGGCGTTCTGAATACAAGTTGGGACGATGATGGATCAAACCTCTTTAATAACAACTGGCACGGCTTTCTATGGGGTGCCGAAAACAGTTGGAAAGCTCCCGTTTGCACAAGTTCAACACAAGAATCGGAAAGAGCAATGGAAACCAGGTATAATGTCTTTAATGAAGCTTATGATAAAATCTTTTATGGATTAAACAGCGGATCAATTACGGAAGTTCTGGTTGATTTTTCTGGTTTTCATCAATCAGCGGTAAGAGATATTGTAAGAAATGGCAGGTTCTTTGAGCCCGTTTTTCCAATTTATAACGAATACGTTACAGATGAAATGAGAGCAATGAATCTTGATTTGCTAAAGCAACTCGAAGGGTTTAATGATCAAGTTCTGAAGCTGGAACCACAAATAAAAAGAAACAATAAGACCATCGCTTATCTTAATTTTGCCATGAAGCAGGTCGAGTTTAGTTTGAAAAAGAATTTGCTCAGGATAGATTTACACCAATTTGTAACCGGAAACAAAAGCATTTCAGAAGAAGCATTAAAATCAAAAATCAGTGAGCTTGTTGATGAAGCAGTGTTTCTAAAAAATGAATATGCCGACTTATGGAATGAAGAGAGCAGACCGGATTGGCTCGAAGTTAATTTAAAAAAGTTTGATGCCCTGAAAAGTGATCTGGAGAATCTTGAGGGGTATTGCATAATTTCTGCAGATGATAAAATCACCGAAAAAGGAAGAGCAATTACCATGCGTTCGCTTTTCGGTGATTTGCCGGTTTATTACTCGATAAATGATGAAGCTCCGGATTTCTCAAAAAAATACACTGATACGCTGGTTTTAGACTATAATGCAAATATTAAAGCCCGCGTTGTTAAAGACGGCAAAACGTTTAATGCTACCGAATGCAAGATTTTATATCATAAAGGTATCGGGCGTTTACACAAGATGAATTCCAATTACAGCACATATCATCCAAGTTATGATGGAGGCGGAAAATATGCGTTACTTGATGGAAAGCAGGGAGAACCAGAATTCTTAAGAAGTGGAAAATGGCAAGGCTTTTCCGGTCAGAATATTGATATCGAAATTGATTTGGAAAAACCTCAAGCCTTTAATTCATTTTCGATGGGTTTTTATCAAAACACAGATACATGGGTAATATTCCCAAAGAAAATAGAGATTTTTGTCAAGGATAACATAGCCGATGAATATGTACTGTTAAAAACTTTGGTTAATGAGATTGGTCCGGAGGCAAAAGGCGAATTAAGGCAGGATTTTAAAGCCGGATTCACGAATGTTAACACCCGATATATCAGAGTTGTAGCCTATTATTACGGTAAATTGCCCGAATGGCATCATGCAGGATCAGGCTATGAGTCAATGATTTTTGCTGATGAGATTATCATAAAATAGCTTTAACATACAGGGGGCAATTCCCTTTTTAAATATGCCCAAAAAATTTTATGTGCGGCAGTTGCCGGTCGTGCGAATTTTGCTCAATCAAGACTTGAAATAAGTGCTTATAAGACACCAGAGCTAAACCCCGCCATCATGTGCCCGCAGAATATTATCGGAGTGAAAGTGCAGAACGAAATGATTTTGAAAAAACGATGTGCTGAACCTAACTGCCAATTCCAAACGGATTTCTGGTTGTAATCCGCAATGTAACCAGAAATCCGTTTAAATTTCATAGCAATTAATTAAAACAATTAACGACTCAGGCAACTATTTGTCTAAATAATATGTCTAACAAACACAACAGGAATCAATACTAAGCAGAAATTACGAAATGGCCGCAATACAAACCTTAAAAACAAAAAACCATGAAAAAGCTGTTAACCATAGCAATGCTGCTGTCGGCCGCGATTGCTTTTTCGCAGGAAATTTGCAACAACGGCATTGACGATGATGCCGACGGGCTGATTGACCTGAACGACACAAACGATTGTTACTGCACCGGAAGTACAACCGTAAACGTTCCTTCACTAATTCCCAATCCTTCGTTTGAAGCCTATGAATGTTGCCCGCAATGGTTTTCGGAGCTAAATTGTGCCGAAAACTGGATTCAGGCAGGAGAAGCAACTACCGATTATTTTAACACATGTGGCTATACCAACGGGACAATAATGCCCTACCCCGATGGGAATGGTATTGCAGGAATGATATTTGCGGAAGATTGGCTGGAATATATTGGCGCGTGTCTTTTAAGTCCGTTGGTTGAAAATACCGATTACACGCTACAATTCAACATGTCGTTTATATTCGCTGACATATATAGTATTGAGGGTTGCAATGGCAGCTATCCAAACCTGCCACCTGTAAATGTAACTATTTTCGGGACATCAGATTGCTCATACCTGCCATTCTATGGAACAGGTTGCCCGGTAGGGACCGGCGATTGGCATGAAGTTGGTTATATCACAATAGATCCTGAAAATATTTATCATGTTTGGAATCAATTTGAAGTATCATTTACGCCGGATGAAAACCTGTATGCAATCGCAATTGGGGCTCCCTGTACCTTGCCGGGTAACGGAATTTATGATATCACAGGAGATTGTATCCCCTATTTTTTTATAGACAATCTGATTCTGAATAAAACATCGGTTTTTTCGGAAGCACTTGTTGAAGGTGGAAATTACTGTACGGGAAACTTATTTCTAACACTACCGGTCGATACAATCGGAACTTTTCAGTGGTATCACGATGGGATTGCATTAACAGGAGAAGTAAACGACACGTTGAATATATCAGAAAATTCTTATCCCCTGGGAGAATACCAGGTTGTTTTTTCTTATGGTAACTCATGCGTTTTGGCAGAATATAATGTCTTATTGCCTCCTCCGATTGAGATAGATGATTTGGAGAATGTTTTAGCCTGCATGTCATACGAATTACCGCCAATTACCGGAGTTAATCTAACCGGCAACCAAAACTACTACTCATTTCCCGATGGGGTTGGATCAATTGTAACATCACCAGTTACCACCTCTCAAACAGTATATATTTATGATGCAAACGGTATGTGTAATGATCAGGAAAGTTTTGAAGTGAACTTTATTGATGAAATCTACATTAACGATACAGCGATTACCTGTAATGCAACAAATTCGATATATACCATAAGTTTCAACGTCACAAATACACAGGGAGATCCGGTCGGTTTCTATGCCAACTGGGGTAACGGTGAAGTGGAAATGTTTGATGAGTTCAGTCAAAACTATTTTTCTCCTTCTTCTTATAGCGTTACAGTTACCGACATGTATCACTGTCATGAATTGTTGGTTGCAGGCAGCTTTGATTGCGGATGCGAAACAAACGCTGGTACCATGACCAGCCTTGCCCCGATTTATTTGTGTGCCGGCGATTGTACTTCAGAAAATTTACACAATGGAGATCAATTTTTCGATGAGAATGACATGCTTGAATTCATTATCCATAATGGAGCGAATCCTCCCATAATATATGCACGAAACAATTCCACGTCATTTTGCATGAACAGTATACCCGGAGGCGGACAATTTGGGAACACCTACTATATTTCGGCAATTGCTGGCGATAATATCGGAGGGCATGTGGATACCACAGATTTTTGTTTTAGCATGGCAATGGGAACACCCGTAATCTGGTATCCGATTCCTGTTGCACATATTAACGAACTTGACCATAGTACCTGTGGAAAAAACATACACCTGAGTGCAGTACCTCCGGCACCGGGAGAAACAGGCTGGTGGACAGCAAATTGTGACTTTATTCCACTCAATGGCGGCTTTGTATCAAATCCGGAACTGGATGTGTATGTATTGGAATATGGCGAAGTAACGTTTACATGGAATGTAACCAATACAGTTTGTACTAATTCCGACGAAACAATAGTCCATTTTAATCAGACACCAAATGCATATGCCGGAACCGATATAATTGTTTGTGGCTATTGCGCCAATTTACAAGCATTCTACAGTGTCCCCGGATCTGCAGGACAATGGAGTGGCAATGGTGGCAATTTCACTTCCCCGAATTTAGAACAAACCAATGTCTGTGTTGCCAGCTACGGTACCTATGTTTTCACATGGTCCGAAAACAATGGATTATGCTTCGATCAGGATAATGTATCGGTTACTTTTATTCAGGAACCTGTTCCTAATACAACATCATATCATGACACCGTGTGTGGAAACAGTTATACTCTTCAGGTGCTGAATTCTCAGTATCCGGGTCAGTGGCAAGCTTTTGATGATGGCATTCAGATCTTTCCAACTTTCGTTAATGGTACAAATTGTTATCAACCTACCGCTAACATTGTAATTCCAAACTTCTTGTCTTTACACAATACCATTACATTTGTATGGACCGAAGTCAACCAGAATAGTGGGGTTCAATGCTTCGGGTCGGTAGAAGTCTTTGTTACATTTGCCCGAGAACCTTCGGCAAGTGTAGGCCCAGACAATTTTGAACAGGTTTGCGGCAATCAATTTACGCTGGCTGCCGATACTTCAGGGTCAGGATGGGCATGGGGAAGTTGGGTTTCACCCAATGTGATTGCCGAATTTGATGATATAAATTCGCCCAATGCGACCATAACTTTAAGCTCACCGGGAGTTTATGGAGACGATGGAAACGTGACGGTTCCAATCATTTGGGTTATGAATAACAGTGGTTGTACAGCCGTCGATACTATGTATGTAACTTTTTATAACAGCCCTGTTGCCAATGCCGGTATCAACGATTCAATATGTGGCTTTGAGTATATGCTGCATTCATATTACAGTGTTCAACAGACAGAAAATTACACTCCCACCGGCTGGTGGAGTTTCCTCAGCGGGCCGGAACTGGCATCAATATCAAACCAGAACAGCAATACAAGTAGCGTTACAGTTACGGCTCCGGGTATATACCTCTTTGTGTGGAGAGAGTCCAACACCAATATGCCCAGTTGCTATACCACTGATACCGTCGAGATAAAATTCATCGAAATTCCGGTGATTGATGCAGGCGACGACTTTAATGTTTGTGGACAATGCACCTCGCTGAACTGCATCAGCGCAGGGTATCAGGGAACCTGGCAACCTATGCCGGGAATAAGCTGGGGCGACCCGAGTGACCCAAATTCCGAAATTTGCTCACAAACCTATGGTCCCCGTGAGTTTATATGGCAGGAAACCAACGGGATGTGCTTTGGACGGGACGAAGTAATAATTACATTCTGGCGCGTTCCAACAGCCGAAATTCTTACAGATGAAGCTGATTCCACCCAGTGTGGTCTTTGCTTTAACCGTTTGCAGGCAGGTATTCCCGGAACTGGCATTTCTGGCTCGTGGCGTGATGTTAATGATCCGAGTGCCAGTTTTGAGGATATCACAAATTCAGGTCCCATTTCGGTTTGTGTAACACAATATGGCGTTCATAATTTCTATTGGATTGAAGAAACCGGACCCGAATCGGAACCGGCAGGTTTCTGTACCGACACCGCAGGACCATTGCCCATACGCTTCATCCGCATCCCCGAAGCCGATGCCGGAATCGACACTCTTTTCTGCGGCAACTCAGGTCATTTAAATGCTCATCCATCTTGCGGTACCGGCACGTGGACAAATATATCAAGTAACAATGTTTTTTTCGAAAACAATAACAATCCTTCAACTGCCATCGAGACCAATGTACTGAATACTTCTTCGGAGAATCCGTACTACAAGTTGGTATGGACCGAAAACAACACACATAACTGCACCGATATTGACACAGTTTTTGTAACCTTTGCCCGCATACCTACGGGAGAATTCGAAATCAAGCCACCCAAATGCTTTGGCGAATACGCCACGCTGATAGCCACCGAAGACACACTGGCTACCTACAACTGGCAGTTTGTGGGTAGCCACACCGACGCAGTAAGCGGATTTACGCCTCAGGGAGGCGACTACCGCCATTCGGTGATGTGGCATAACACCGACACAGCACACTTTGTAACGCTGGTGACCACCAACTGGTGGGAATGCGAAAGTCCGGTATTCCGCGACACGATTTACGAACCGCCCATTCCCGATTACAGCTTCGGAGTATTCCCCGACACCTGTTTGCTGGGC
>JAKQPY010000114.1:0-59681 GCA_029564465.1 Bacteroidota bacterium
ATCAAAAAAATAGAAATTAAAAAACACGGAAGAAGAGCAATGAGCCTATTTAAATACGGCTTGATTTTTACTGCACATGCTCTATTTAACAGAAATTCAAAAGATTACAAGATTTGCCTAAATGTTTTGTCATGTACTTAGCAAAATATTAGTAATAGTTTTTTCATATTTATTTAATCTTTTTAGCAGTTATTGTTTCTCCATCATAATCAGTAAGGATCATAGTAGTTTTATCTTGCAATTTGAACCAAAGATTTTTATTGGGTTTTTCGCTACATTCTATAACACCTCCATTGTTTGTACTGTTCATTTTGTAAGTAAAACTATTATTTTTATCTGTTCCTGACACAATCGTTTTTCCATCGTATTCATAAATTATCACACATTCATAGTTTTCCTTAAATTTGAGTTGCATAGAAAGCGATTCACCATCTTCTTCTATTGTTACATCCCAAATAGAATTAGCCAAAATAGTAGAATTTTGTGCACTAACAGTAACTCCAAAGCCAATTAAGGCTACCAAGATTAAAAGAAAATTCCTCATTTATATTTTTTAGTTTAACGTCTCGCTTCCTTTAAAACAGACGGTGTTTAATTATTAATTATTTGTCCCATTTACTCGTGTGGCTGCTCGCAGGTAAAATTTAACCCGTTTTCATGAGTACTTATAGTGTCGGTTTATAATTCTTTGAATTCTTGTATGGTTTCTTCTTGCATATGTTAATTTTTATCTTGTTAATTCTACCTTAATCGTATTCCATTTGTTGTCTTTCCATTCTTTTGTATCGAATGATTTTGTTTCTACTCCTTTTATCCAATTAGTTTCATAGCCACCGGGATATTTACTGCCATTAGGACGTATCAAACTGATATTGTATTGATAAATAAGATTTGGGTGTACGAAGTCTGAACATGTTGGACAAAATTCTTATCAAAGTTAAGGTGTATTTTTGTTATTTCCAAACGGTTTGATTTTAACATGCAATTTGGTTATTTAATTTCCTTTCTGGTAATGTTTTTGTTTTTATTATTTCCCTTCTCCTTAATATTTCTTTATCTCTTCTGTAATAAGCATCAGCCGGAGTTACGTTGTTTATCGATTCATGGTATCTCTCGTTGTTATAATAGTTTACAGACTCCCTGATTCTTTGTTCTAGTTCCTCGGGATAATAATAATTTTCAAGTTTGATTACATTTTTCATTGTTCTGTGGTAGCGCTCTATTTTCCCCTGTGTTTGTGGGTGAAGCTTGCGACCTCTGATGTGTTTCACTCCCAGGCTTGCGAGGTATTCATCAAACCCCGCAGCAATATAGCATGGGCCGTTGTCCGATAATAGCCTTGGCCTTTTGTTTGGTGGCAAGCCTGACTTGATTATTGCATCGCTAACAACTCTTTCGGCATCTTCATTTTTCTGGTACTTGCAAAGCTCCCAATGGACTATATAACGTGAATAATCGTCTATTACCGTGGCAAGATAATACCAGCCCCAACTAACTATTTTCATGTATGTAAAATCGGTCTGCCATAACTGGTTGGGCCTTGTTGTTTTGTCTTTAAACTCATCGGCTGCACTCATCACTATCCAAACAGGGCTTGTTATCAGTCCCCTTTCTTTTAGTATCCTATACACGCTGCTTTCGCTTATATACCAGGATTTCTCATTTGTAATCTTATGCGCCAGCTCACGTGGCGTTAATGCGACATGATCCAAGGCAAATTCAACTACTTCCTGCCTTTGTTCTTCTGGTATTTTATTCCAAAAGCTCCGCCTACATGGAGTCTTGGGCAAGAGGCCATCGAAGCCATATTTCAGGTATTTATCATACCAGCCGTAGAATGTACTTCGACTTATTTTCAGTTCCTCTAACGTCCAGGTGGGTCTTTTCAAAAAAGTGTGTCAAAATTAGCGAAGTAAAAATTAATAATTTTGACAAATGGAAAAGAAAAAACGAAAACAGAGGCCACGGATGGAAGATTTGATCCCAGACGAGGCAAAACGCAAAGAGGTATTAAGTCGATTATACAAAGGCGATCCGATATTGGGCGACGGAGGTATATTTACCGATATGCTTCAAGCCTTTGTAAATGCAGCCTTAGAGGGCGAGATTGACGAAAGTCTGAAAGATGATAAAGACCAAGGTGACGCTAACAGGCGCAACGGACATACGCATAAAATTGTGCGAAGCAATACAGGTCCAATTGAAGTTCACACGCCAAGAGATCGCCTTGGTTCCCACGAGCCAATATTGATAAAGAAGTGGGAAAGAGAGCTAGGAACCGGCATTGACGATATAATAATAAGCCTCTATGCCAGAGGTCAATCCATCGAAGACATACGGTTTCAGTTACAGTCATTATATGGGTTAGATATAAGCGCAGGCGTCATCAGTTCAGTAACAGATCGGGTATGGTCAGAGATACTTGAATGGCAACAAAGACCTTTGGCGCCATGTTATCCAATAGTTTACCTTGATGCCATACACTACAAGGTTAGAGATGCAGGCCAAATCACTACAAAGGCCGTCTACACCTGCTATGGAGTCACTGCCGATGGGCAACGCGATATTTTGGGTTTATATTTAAACGATTCGGAGGGAGCCCGCCACTGGGGATTGATTCTTGAGGATATAAAGCAACGCGGAGTTGATGAAGTGTTTTTCTTCTGTATCGATGGCCTTACGGGCTTTAAAGATGTAATAGAGCAAGTTTATCCACAGTCCATTGTACAGCGTTGTATCGTTCATATGATTCGAAATTCGACTCGATTTGTGAACGATAAAGATATAAAGGCAGTATGTGCTGATTTGCGAAAAATTTACGCTGCGGCCAACAGGCAACAGGCAGAGCTTGCTCTAGAAGCTTTCGGGCAAAACTGGGATAAAAAATACAAAGAAATCAAGCAAAAATGGGAGGCGAATTGGAACGAGTTAATGGCATTTATGGATTATGGACATAACATCAGGCGCATGATTTACACGACTAATCCAGTAGAAGCCCTTCATCGGGTTATGCGAAAAGTGACTAAATCTAAAGGAGCCTGGAGCAACGATAAGGGGTTATTGAAACAGCTATATCTTGCTCTGAAATACAACGAAAAAAGCTGGAAGCGCAAAGCCTTTAGCTGGGTATCGATTCAGCGGGAACTAACCGACAAATATGGAGAACGCTTTGAAAAATATCTGTAAATATTTACATTTGCACAGTAATGCCCTTTCGCCTACGGCTTCAGGGCATTACTGTGCAAAAATTTACTTGACACACTTTTTTGAACACTCCCATCAAATGTTTATGAAATCAAGAAAATTGACCACGACTATTTTGGCGAGGAATAGAAAACAAGAAATAATTAAAGCACAGGCTACAACAAGGGGTTAATAAAATGCAGGTTTTCAGCGGATTAGGGAACGTTCCAGCTTTTTCGTAGCTTCGTAGCGTGGGACAAGAAAACGTTTCAATCTCCTGCACTTTACCACCCCCCAGCCGTTAATTTCACCCCCCAAAATCCCACTTACCCTCCAAATGCATCATATCCTGGACAACCTTCTTATCAAGCAATCTGGCATAAACACGAGTCATATCAATGGTTGAGTGTCCGAGCATTTTTGAAACGGTCTCTATTGGTACATTATGTTCAGGGTAACGGTAGTGGCAAATGTGTGGCGGGCGAGTTGGCACGACAGGTTTTTGCTGATGCCGCACATGAATAAATTCTCAATATTATACCCTTATTTTGTTACAAATATTGAGAATTTTAACCCTTAGTTTGTTACAAGTATTTAGTGGTTGGATTTTCGGCTCAAACTGCCCCCCAACAATTGCATACACTTTTCCCTAAGAACTCATCTTATACCTCTCATTCAAATGTTTCATGTCTTGGCCAACCTTTTTATCGAGGAGGCGGGCATAAATTCGGGTCATTTCGAGGGAGGAGTGGCCCAGCATTTTTGAGACAGTCTCTATGGGGACGTTATTGTTGAGTGTTACCGTGGTGGCAAAAGTATGGCGTGCCAGGTGGCTGGTGAATTTTTTCTTTATTCCGCAAATGTCAGCAATTTCTTTTAAGTAAGCGTTCATTTTTTGGTTTGAGCATACCGGCAGTATAACGTTATTTTCTTGGCAATAGGGATGGTTTTTGTATTTGTCGAGCAGTTGTCCGGTTACCGAGAGCACTGGGATGCTGCTTTGCTTTGAGGTCTTCTTACGGTTAATCTTTATCCACGAGCCGCCATCAGTTCCGGTAACGATGTTGTCTTTGCTTAGCCTGAGCAAATCGGAATAAGCCAGTCCGGTAAAGCACGAAAACACAAAACAATCGCGCACCTCTTCAATGCGGGTGATGCCGAATTTTCGCTGCATCAGCATATCGAGTTCATCCTCGGTGAGGTATCCCCGGTCCACATTTTTGGGTTTAACCCTGAAGTTATAAAACGGATCCTGACTGAGGTCGCCGTTGGCAATGGCAATGCGGATAATCTTTTTTAGGTTTTTGATGTATTTCATGGCCGTGTTGTGGCTACATCCGCGTCTGGTTTTTAAGAAAACTTCTAGGTCGCAGGCAAACTGGTAATTAAGCGCACTCAAATTCAGGTCATCTTTTTGGTATTGATGTTTTATAAATGCCTGAATGTGGTCAAAGGTGGTTACGTAGCGCTTAACGGTTGAAGGAACGAAATCAATGTTTTCGAGGGCTTTTATTCTTTCGTTGTGTTCGAGAAACAATTCGAGTAATTTCTTTTCCTCGTCGGTTGGTGAAGCAATTCCCAGATAGGTATTACGAATATCGGTAACTGTAAAGGGTTCGCCACTTTCACGAAAATGTTTGAAATGTTCGAACACGGTTGATTTCACCGAAAGCAGATATCCGGCCAGATCTTTTATTGCCTTGCTCGTGCCCAACGGTGTTCCGGTTTCGGTGTTCCAATTTTGAGAGTTAATCGAACGATGAAGCGAAATGCTTGAGTAGCCACCATTGTAGTTGATTCTCAAGTAAATAGGAGATTCCCCTGATTTGTTAATTACGGTTTTCTTCAGGTAGAACGACATCGAAAATGTGTTTCTTTTTTCCATAAGTTTAATACTAATTCTGTTAGACAAAAATACTACAAATGGAATGAATTTTACAAATGCAAAGTGCTGCAAATCAGCGCAAAAGAACCCGTTTCGTTACCATTTTTCTGAACAAATTTTTGGTAACGATTTGGTAACGGCAATTCGCGGAAATACGGTGTTTTTTGCCCCTTTAACGGAAAACAAAAAAGCCTGAATTCATTGAATTTCAGGCTTTTACGTTGTTTTGCTTTTCAGCTCAGCAGTCCGACGGGGAATCGAACCCCGGTTACCAGAATGAAAATCTGACGTCCTAACCCCTAGACGACCGGACCGTGTACCCATGTCTAATTAGGGACTGCAAAAATAAATCAGGTTTTTTAATTTTGCAATAGCTAAAAAAAATATTTTTACCGCCAGCGTAACCACAAATCTCAAACTTAATTTAGATGTTTTTTGAATAGAATTTTTTGTACCTTTGGTATGTATTGAAATCTCTACAGTATGAAATACGCTTTTATTAGTTTCCTTTTGTTCCTCGCTCTATGTTCAAATGCTCAAAATTGGGAATATTATTTTGATGCATCTAACGTAACATATTCAATTTACTATGACGATGCAAAGATTTTTCTCGGAACAGAATATGGTATTGCGGTTTTTGATACTACAGGAAATAACTTATGGAACCATTTTACCGATTGCGCAGTTTTGTCGATTTGCAAAGACCAGTCAGGTGCCTATTGGTTTTCGCTGTATGGCGACGGTTTGTTGCGGTATCGGAATGAAGTATGGACACACTTTACACAGGAAGACGGGTTGCACAACAATTACTGTATAAGTATAGACGCTTCCGGCAGTACCGAAATTTGGGCGGCGCATCCACGTGTTCAATCAGCTGAGCCCGGTTTCAGTCGTTATTTCGGGGGTCAATGGTACAATTTCACGCATCTTGATAATTATTATTGGGAGGATGCCTATTGGGTTTTAAGCGATAACAATGATACACACTGGCTGGTAGCGAAGGACTTAACGGGTAACTTATCATTTATCCGATATCGCGACTATGACTACGAATTGCATAATCAAAACACCGATAGCGCCTGCGATATTAACTGTGTTCATGCTGCAGTTATTGACAATGATAATGGCTTATGGTTTGGTGGTTGCATTGGTCATTTGGTGAGTTTCGATGGGGAACAATGGTATAACCATCAAAATCCGGTTTTGGGTTCACGTTCGGTTTCTGGTTTGGGCTGCGATATTCAAAACAATGTCTGGGTTGCTGCGCAAAATGCATTATTGTGTAATAGCATGGGGCAATGGACAGAGTACTCCGATCCACAAAAAAATTACTATATAAACCAGTTGGCCTGCGATAATCGGGGTGCCGTTTGGTATGGCTTTAACTTCAACTCCTTGGATTCGATAGGCCGAAAAGGTGGTTTGGCTTGTTTTTTCAATGGCTCTTTTAATTACTTTTTTGCAAGAACGTACTCAGGTCTTAATTTCCCGTTTTGTGCCACCAACGATGAAGTGTATGTAAGAGCAACCAATGGTTTGTCGGTACTCGACGAAAGCGGCTGGAATAATTATAACTATGAATCAATCCTTCAGGGAAGGTCTGTTTACTGTATGGAAGCCGATAGTACCGGAAATGTCTGGATGGGTTCCTATGGACTTTTTCTATTGGCAAATATGGAATTGACCTATTTTGATGAACTGGCCGGTGAACCAGTGGGCTTGGTCAGAGATATTCGTTGTTGGGGCAATGTGTTGTGGGTGTTAACTTATACGGGATTGTTTCAGCACGTAGGCAATCAGTGGAACTATTATTCTAACAGTTTGGGATTTTCGAAAATTTGGCCTAAATCGGAAAGTGAATGCTGGTTGAGCACACTAGGAGAGTTATATTCATTTTCGGAAGCTGTGTTTACAAATATTCTTGAAACACCGGGCTCTCCCGACATTTACAGTATCAGTGCAGTAGCATTCTCCGGAAATCAGATTTGGGTGGCTACGGGCAATAAGGGTATTTATATTTTTAATAATGGGGAATGGTTGCTCCAGAACACCGAAACGGGTTTGCCAACCAATAATATCACATACTTATTCTGTGACCCCGCAACCGGCTTACTGTGGCTCTCAACCAATATAGGCACATTTGTTACCGATGGCAACGAATATGTATTTATGCATCCCTACAGCGGAGACACTAACAAAGGTAAATTTGTATTTACGCCAAAAGCCATCTGGCAAAGTGGTGGTCGCTATATTGCCCGCCTCGGTCGCAATGTGTCATCATCAGAAATACTCAGTAGCCTGAATACTTTTGTTTGCTACCCCAATCCGGCCAACGAAACACTGTATATTGAAGTAAACAATCCGGATTATCGTGGCGACATCAACCTGTGCGACGCGATGGGGCGAATTATCTGCACATTCCCATATAAAGGAAGCCGATTAAGTTTGCCCGTTGCAAACCTTACTCAGGGAATGTACCTTATTATGGCTCAGGGCATGCCGGTAAAGAAAATACTGATTACCCGGTGATGAGAATTCATGAATTTTAACTAAATCATTTATTTTGTATCTTTGATAGATAATATTAATACTTGTAAGATGAAAAGACTTTTTTCATTGATATTACTTTTAGCGGTAATTTCTCAAGTAATTGCACAGAAATGGGAATATTTTGTTAATGCAGCGCAAGATTCCTATTCTTTATTTGTAGATAATGATTTGATTTATGTTGGAATGAAAAGTGGTGTGGCTGTATTCGATACTACAGGAAGAAACTTTGATTTTATTTATACGAATACGGAAGTGACCTCAATAGCAAAAGATAAATACGGATGGATGTGGTTTGCGGCAGAGTCGGAAGTAATGCGCTACAAAAATGGTCAGATGACAGCAATTACAACCGAACAGGGACTGATGAACAATTTTGCATTGCATGTGGCTGCTTCCGCGTCGGGCAATGTATGGCTTACTTTACCCTCACATAGCGGTTTTCCCGGTGGGTATGCTGTAAATATTGGCGGTCAATGGGTAAATATTACCACGATTAACAACAGCCCCATTGTAGATCCGGTAAAAGTATTGATGGATAAGCATGATGATGTTTGGCTTATTAGTTATAATGGATTTTATTTCTACGACGGGATTAACTACACGTTACACAACTATTACACTGATACAACCTGCTATATAACCTGTTGTATTTATGGTACAGAAGTAGATTCGATGAATCATCTGTGGATTACCGATTACAATGGTAGGATAATCCGGTTCGACGGTGAAATCTGGCACGAAGAAGCCCAGGCATACAACGGTGAGATTTCGGGAATCAGCGACATGTGCCTCGACAATAACGAAACTCTTTGGATGTCTACCCTGTTTTCGTTGTATTATCATTCTGATGGCCAGTGGAATTGCCTGACGGGAAGCGAAGACCCTGATCATAACTTTGCAATACATGGTCTGTCGTTTGACCCATCGAATACCCTGTGGACATTTAGGAAAATTTCGGAACCAGATTCCTTGTATAGACAATTTTGTTTAAGTCGCTTTCGTGACGGAGGTTTTGAAAACTATTTCATTGAAGGATTTCTGGGTAACCCAATAGATTTTGGGATTACCCAAAATCAGTTATGGTTACTTGGTTATTATGGTGTTTCGGTATTCAGCGATTCTGTGTGGACGCATTATCCCGGGTTGCCTCACCATGAAAACTCTAACCCGAGGTGTTTGGAAACTGATGATTCGGGAAATGTTTATATCGGTTCCCTTGGCTATTTTCATTTCAATGGAGTTGAATTTGTGTATCATGATGAAATCAACGGGCAGGAAATAGGAATCGTTAAAAATATTGTGTGCCAAAATTCTAAAATCTGGATATTATCGGCCAAAGGCTTGTTTTATTTTGATGGTGTTAGTTGGCAATTTACCCCGATTGACAATATTTCGATTAAAAATATTTATGTAAATCCGGATCGTCAAAACGAGTGCTTTCTGTTCGGACCCCATGAAATATATCATGTTGTGAATGGAAACATAACTGATTATATCACCGAAACTGGTTTTCCTTCTACTTCTAGCATTATTTCTATCGTATATCACGAAGAACAACTTTGGGTAGCTACCTTGTCTGACGGTTTGTTTATTTATTATGACGGCCAATGGATGGAAAAAAGCACAGACTTTGATTCGATGTACTCAATGGAAAAAGACCCTTATACAGGCCTGATATGGTTTATTACCCGCACAGGAACCTATGTTACCGATGGTAACGAGTATGTATGGATGCAGCCTTCCTATGGCAGTACATTCGGTTATGAAGAACTTGGCAGCTTCATTTTTACTCCTGAAGAAATCTGGCAAAAAGGCCGGAATCAGATAGCCCGCCTTCAGCGTTATCAGGCTTCTGTCGAACAGTTGCAAAACCATTCATCCATGCTGTGCTATCCCAATCCGGCCAACGAAACACTATATATTGAAGTAAACAATCCGGGTTATCGTGGCGACATCAACCTGTGCGACGCGATGGGGCGAATTATCTGCACATTCCCATATCAGGAAACCGGGTTAAGTTTGCCCGTTGCAAACCTTTTTCCGGGAATGTACCTGATTATGGCTCAGGGCATGCCGGTAAAGAAAATACTGATTACCCGTTGATGAGAATTCATGTAGCGAAGATTGTCCTACCCTCTCCCTCTCTCCATGCTCACACTCACGCCTGCAATGGGTCCGCCCATGGCCGGGTTGATTTTTCGCACGCGTATGCCGGCCAGTTGTAACCCGTCGAACCGTTCGAACAGAGCATCCAGACAATGCGAGGCCAGGGCTTCCAGCAGGTTGTACTGCCCTTCTTCGAATACACGCCGGATACAGACGTAAGCTTCCTGGTAATTCAGAGCGTCGGCAATGTTATCGGAGGTTGCAGCCGGACAGGTGTCGGTATCCATCCACACATCAGCCAGAAAACGGGTTCCACTTTCTTTTTCTTCGGCATAGTGGCCGTGGCAGGCAAAAAACTCCATGCCCTCGAGCGTTATTCTTCCCATATTAACTCCACATTTTGGTGCGCAAGATAATACTAAAAACGCTTCCTTTTCCCGGCTCCGATTCAATCAGCAACTCTCCGTGGTTTAGTTGGGTGAACTCTTTCACAATCAACAGACCCAGACCGGACCCTTTTTCGTCGGCAGTTCCGCGGGTGCTGATGTTTCCGAGGCCTTCGCGCAGTTTCTTTAGTGTGCCGGCTTCAATGCCAACACCACTGTCTTTTACCGAAATCATTACTTTTCCATCGGGGGCAGGGCTTATCAAACGACTGCTGATTGTGATTTCAGAATCCGGATAAGAGAACTTCAGGGCATTGTTAATCAGGTTGTTAATCACAAGAAGCAGCACAAAGCGGTCGGCAAATACCACCGAATCGTCGCAATCGGATGTTATTTTGATTTTTTTCGATTCCGAAATGCCATGAAACGACTGTATGCTTTCCGATATCAAACCGTCAACTGCTACAAAAACCGGGTTTAATTTAACGCCGCCCAGTTCCTTTTTACCCCAGATTAATAAATTCTCTAATAAATGCAGAGCCGAGGTGGATGAGTTGATGATATAATTCAGTTTTTTCCGGCGTTCATCGTTATCGCATTCCTCCCAGAGTACTTCGGAATACAGATTGATAACACTAAGCGGACTCCGTAAATCGTGACCGATAATACTGAACAGTTTATCTTTTGTTTTTACAACATGTTCCAGTTCGTTTTTGCTTTGCTGCAACGATTTGTTTTTACGCTCAAGCATAACGGTGCGTTGGTGTACTCGCTCCTCAAGGCTTTGATTTGCTGCAGCCAGTTCGTCGGCCATTTCTTCCTGTTTTTTCAAAAGACTGGCCTGTCGTTTGGCCAATAAAGCAATCTGCGATGTTACAAACAGAAATATACTGATTAAAGTAAAGAGCATGTGCAACTCGGGGTGTGAACCACGATAGAGCAGCTCAAGAATCGAAAACACAATAAATAGCAGATAGGCAAACAAAAACAAGGGTGCAATGTGTTTGCGCAGAAACAACCTGACACAAATTACAATCAGCCCGTATAACGAAACACCCACCAGAAAATATTGATTGTAATACACGAGTAACGATAAATCATAGAGGTGGGTAAAAAAGCCTGCTCCTCCTGCCAACGCAAGAATTACAGCAATGATAATATTAGGAATTTTCAGCCTTGGAGTAGGATACAGCGTAAAATAGTACCCAAAAATTGCCATGGCCATAAGGTTCTGCGAAAAGAAATTGAAGCGTACGGCATTGCTGAACGATAAGTGGACCCATCCATAAATCAGGGCATCATTATGAAACAGAATTCGTGCGGCAACAATGGCGAGCAGTACCGCAAAATAAAATTGCGGTTTATCCTGAAGGCGGAAAACGAACAGGAGTAAAAACACCAGCGAAGTGGCCAGCAACAGATTTATGCTGAATATGTCGGACACCAGATGTTGATATTCCATCCTCCGAATCCGGGTTTCGGTGCCAATGCTTACCATCCCGGTAATTCCTCCGGTCTGGTGATGGAAATTCGAGACCTGAATGGTTATGTGAATGGTATCGGATTCGTTATTGAAATAATAATACCGGGTAATTACCATTGGTTGGGACGAGGCGGCATTTGTCCCTGGAACGCCATTTTCGAATACCAGATCGTTGTTTACAAAAATCTTCGAGGCTGTGTGGATATGGTCGAAACGTATACCCAATGCAATTTTTGGTGCTTTCAGGGCGATATGGTAGGTGCCGAACCCGATACCGAATTTCGCAGACCGAACCAGCGAAAACGATTTTCCCCACAACTCCGGCAATGTACGTGCAATGGGTTTAAACCGGTAGCTGTGTATCATCGAAGGCTCAAGAAATACCGTATCGTAGTATTCCCAGCCTTCGGCAAGATTCAACTTTTCGGGTTTTCCGTTGGCAAGAGCTGTGATATCGCAAGCCTTGTGCAACGAAGGCTGAACGCGCATAGCCCCTGCTTCCTGACTGAAAACCAACCAGAAACACATTAGCCCCGATAAAGCCCAAATCTTCATATAGAATTAAACGAATAAAATTAAATGAATTTCGGCTATTCCGCAAATAAATTAAGTGTTATTTTTGCCTGATTAACATTATTGTAGCATTATGTCGCCCGAAAACACATCGTTGAATTTTATTGAGCAGATTGTTGATGAGGATCTGAAGTCAGGAAAACACAGCAGTATTATCACGAGGTTTCCCCCGGAACCCAATGGCTATCTGCACATTGGCCACGCCAAATCAATCTGTCTGAACTTCGGGTTGAAGCGAGATTTTAATGGAAAAACCAACCTCCGTTTCGACGATACAAACCCCACTGCCGAAGATGTGGAATATGTGAACAGTATCATGGAAGATGTTCGCTGGCTGGGTTTCGAATGGGATAAGCTTTTTTATGCTTCCGATTATTTTGGTCAGCTCTACGACTGGGCCGTTCAACTTATTCAGCAAGGCAAAGCCTACGTTGATGAGCAAACACCCGACGAAATAAGCAGGCAACGCACAAACCCGACTGAACCGGGTATTGAAAGCCCCTTCAGAAATCGGCCTGTTGCCGAAAACCTGGCCATGTTCGAACGCATGAAAAACGGAGAGTTCGAAAACGGGAGTATGGTGCTCAGGGCAAAAATCGACATGAACTCGCCCAACATGCACATGCGCGACCCCATAATGTATCGTATCCTGAAGCAGCACCATCACCGCACAGGAGATGCATGGTGCATATACCCGATGTATGATTATGCCCACGGCCAGAGCGATTACATCGAAGGAATCACCCACAGTATCTGTACCCTCGAATTCGAAGTGCACCGACCGCTGTACGACTGGTTTCTCGATCAGATTATCGAAGGAAGCTATCGCCCGCGACAAATCGAATTTGCAAGGCTCAACCTGTCGTATACCGTTATGAGTAAGCGAAAACTGCTCGAATTGGTTAAAGGCGCGTATGTAAACGGTTGGGACGACCCACGCCTGCCCACCATCAGCGGATTGCGCCGCAGAGGCTATACACCCGAATCGATTCGCAACTTTGCCGAACGCATCGGAGTAGCTAAACGCGAAAATGTAATTGATGTTGGCTTGCTCGAATATTGTGTGCGCGAAGACCTCAACAAAAAAGCACGCAGGTTCATGGCCGTGCTCGATCCGGTAAAAGTGGTAATTACCAATTATCCCGACAACCAAATCGAACCACTCGAAGCGGTCAATAACCCCGAAGAACCCGAAGCCGGAACACGAATCGTTGAGTTTGGCCGCGAAATATGGATTGAACACGACGATTTTCAGGAAATTCCCCATAAAGATTTCTTCAGGTTAAGTCCCGGAAAAGAAGTGCGTTTGCGCTATGCATACTTCCTGAAATGCGAATCGGTGATTAAAAACGATGACGGTAGCATAAATACAATTTTGTGTACCTACGACCCCGAAAGCAAAGGCGGAAAATCGCCTGACGGACGAAAAGTGAAAAGTACAATTCACTGGGTTTCGGCAGCTCATGCCCGCGACATAGAGGTACGCCTTTACGACCGCTTGTTCTCGGTTCCCAATCCCGATGATGTTCCCGAAGGTGGCGATTTCAAAGATTTTCTTAATCCGGATTCACTTACTGTGATTCGTGCCAAGGCTGAAACAGCCATTGCCGAAGTACAGGTATCCGACAAAATACAATTTGAACGCAAAGGATATTTCTGCTGCGACCCCGATTCAAGTAACCAATTGCAGGTATTCAACCGGGTTGTCGATTTAAAAGATACCTGGGCTAAACTGGCGTCAAAATAAAAATACTATGAAAAAAATCGCATTGTTTCCGGGCTCTTTCGACCCTTTTACTGTGGGTCACGAATCCATTGTGAAACGGGCGCTTCCCTTGTTCGACACAATTATTATCGGTATTGGCGTTAACGAGGCAAAACACGATTTTTTCCCCCTGCTGTCGCGTGTTGAATGGGTAAAAAGTGTTTTTGCCGAAGATCCGTCGGTGCAGGTTACCACCTATTCTGGTCTTACCATAGAGTTTTGTAAAAAAATCGGAGCGCAATATCTCATCAGGGGTTTACGTACATCGGCTGATTTCGAATTCGAAAGGGCCGTGGGTCAGGTAAACAAAGTTCTTGACAACAGGGTAGAAACTATTTTTCTGCTGACCCGTCCCGAGCACAGCTTTATCTCATCGTCGATAGTTCGCGATGTTTACAAAAACGGGGGCGACATCAGGTCATTTATCCCTGTCGCCATGCACGGTAAGTTGTAAAAACACGGAATTAATACCCATTTTGCTTTTCGATAAGCAAAATCAGACTGTGAATTATTTTGATGTGAATTTCCTGAATTCTGTCGGCATACCCGTTCCACGGAACCCTGATTTCGATGTCGCACAGAGGTCCGATTTTTCCGCCATCCTTTCCGGTAAGACCCACAACTTTCATTCCCCGGCAATGTGCTGCCCTGATGGCAAACAAAACATTTTCGGAGTTTCCGCTGGTGCTGATGGCCAGCAACACATCGCCCGGTTTACCCACCGCTTCGATGTACCGTGAAAAAACATGCGAAAACCCATAATCGTTACCGACACAGCTTAAATGACCAGGGTCCGAAATGGCAATCGCAGCCAGCCCGGGTCGATCGTCGCGGAAACGGCCGCTCAGTTCCTCGGCAAAATGCATGGCATCGCACATGCTGCCCCCATTGCCACAACTGATAATTTTTTTATCCGATTTCAATGCCTCCGTCATCAGTGTGGCGGCTTGTTCGATACGGTCGAAATTGCCGGCGCCCTCAATAAAAGCCTGCAAAACCGAAAGGGCTTCGTTGAACTGGGTTTTTATCATAACCTGAATATTTGTAAAAACTTCCCAAATGTAATGATTTTCCCGCGAAATATTCCGATGCATATTTAAGCCTGCTTTTGAGGCTTTTGCAGGAAATGATTCTGATTGTTGCGAAAATTGTGTTTTACAGTTTGATTTTCAAAATATTAATTATCTTTGCCGTCCGGTTCGAGAAACCGGTTTAGTAACGTTTAATTAAACTGATAAAAAATGGCATTAAAAATCAGACTTGCACGACATGGTAGAAAAAGCTTTGCTTACTATCACATTGTTGTTGCCGACAGCAGATCGCCACGCGATGGCAGATTTGTAGAACGTATCGGATCTTACAATCCGAATACCAATCCCGCAACCATAGACCTTGATTTCGACAAGGCATTAACCTGGTTGCAAAACGGGGCTCAGCCCTCCGACACCTGCAGGCTCATCTTATCCTACAAGGGTGTGATGATGAAAAAACACCTCCTCGAAGGAGTTACCAAAGGTGCTTTCGATGCAAACGAAGCCGAACTGCGCTTCGAAAAGTGGATGAAAGAAAAGGCTGCCAAAGTAGCTGCCAAAGTTGACCGTTTATCGTCGGAAAAGAACGCCGAAGAAAAACAAAAACATGCAGCTGAGGTAAAAGTTAAAGAAGAGCGCGCACAGGCACTTGCCCGTAAGTATGCCGAAGAAGCTGCCGCCCAAAAAGCTGCTGAAGAAGCCGCCGAAGCTGCTGCTGAAGAAGCAGTTGAAGCTGTTGCCGAAGAATCGGCCGAAGCCGCTGAAGAAAAAGCCCCCGAAAACGAATAATTGCGTTTTCGCGATGATCGACATCGGGTTGTGCCGGCTTGTTGGCGTTGCAGCCAAACCTTTGGGTAACAAAGGCAAGCTTCAGATAAAACTCGACGAAAATTGTAACACCGGATTGCTGAACAAATGCAATTCGGTGTTCCTTTTTATCGACGGTCTGCTCGTTCCTTTTAGGATCGACGAAATCGAAGTACTTTCGAAGACTGCCATGCTGCAACTCAGTACAATCGACACAGTCGAAAAAGCCCTGAAACTGCGGGATTGCAAGGTATATATGTCTGTACAAAATTCGAAACGGTCATCTTCGCGAAAATCTTCCGGTCAATCCGACCTGATTGGCTTTGCCGTATACGACAAAAATGCGGGTTTTGTTGGCCATATTACCGGGTTTAACCTGATTCCCGAAAACCCCCTTTTCGAAATCGACAACAACGGAACCCAGATACTGGTGCCGGCTCACGACGATTTTATTGAAGCCGTCGATGACCAAAATTCAATGATTTTAATCAATATGCCCGAAGGTTTTTTTGATATTTTCTAACATCGGCAAACTCTTCAAAAATTATTATTTTTGTACCCTGTATAATCGTTCAAGAATCATGGAAAACACAGCAAAAAAAGAACGGACAACCAAAGTCCTTATCGCATTGATTGCAATTTTAGTTGTAGGAATTGGTTTTCTTACCTGGATGGTAATTGACCTGAAAAATCAAAATCAGAATCTGACGCAAAAAACAGTAATTGTTACCAACGAGAAAGAACTCGTAAAGCTTGAACTGACTAACCTGCTCGAAGATTACGAAGACCTGAGTACCAACAACGACAGTTTGAATGGGGAACTCGAAAAAGAGAAGGCCCGCATAAAGCAACTCATTGGCGAAATCGAAAACATGAAGAGTATCAGTGCTTCGCAAATGACTAAATACAAAAAAGAGCTTGAAACACTGCGCGACATCATGAAGCATTATGTCTATCAGATTGACTCTCTCAACACGTTGAATCAAACCCTAATGGCCGAAAACGAAACCATACGCCGCGATAAGGAACAGCTCGAGTATCAATACGATGTGATTGTTGAGAAAAATGCCGAATACGAAGTGGTAGTCGAAAAAGCATCCATGGTGAAAGCAAACAATATATACATTCAATATCTGAACAGCCGCGGCAAAGAAACAACAAAAGCCTCGAAAATAACCAAGCTGAAAGCCAACTTTACCATGGTCGAAAACAGCCTAGCAACCCAGGGAAACAAAATGGTGTATATGCGCATTTTTAATCCTGATGGTAGCGTAATGTCAAGTGGAAAAACCATGACAATTCATGGAGAGCCAGTGGCTTATTCTGCCGCACGCCAGGTACTATACGAAGGCAACAACCTTGAGGTGGCCATCTATTTTGATGTTCAGGGTGAGCTGAAACCGGGAACCTATAATGCCGAATTGTTTGTTGATGGATATATGATGGGTGGCAGTAGTTTCCTGATTGCCAAATAGCCTGAAGCCGGGAATCTTTTCTCAATGGAAATTATCGCGCGCCCCGATGTATTACCAACCATAATTAGTCTGGCAGCAGCGTTTATTAGCCTTGCCCTGCTTGCCTGGTTGCGTACCAATGCTGCCAAATACCTCGCCGATGCCAGTCTGGCTGTGGTTTCCGAAAAACGTGCGCTGAAAATGTGGAACGAAAAAAGTTCGACCACACAACGCAATTTTGTAATTCACAATGTTATTTTACTAATAAATTTCTCGGTCCTTTTTTTTCAATTGGCACAGCAAAATTCAGTTGTCATGACTCACAATTACGCTGTTGATTTTCTGATTATTCTTGCCGCCACCGCATTGTTTTTTACACTCAAGGTAATGGCCTATCTTTTTGTGGGTTTTTCGTTTTCCGAAATCGATCAATCACGCTGGTATTCCCATAATGTGATGATAATTTACCGCGGTTACGGATTTATTTTATTCCCTGTGATAATTGCCGTACCTTTTTTTACTGGTAATGTTACTAACGCGGTTTTTGTGGCAGCCTTGGTACTGTTTGCTTTTTCACAAATACTGATTTTCGTTCGGGCGTATACAATAAGCCGTAAAACAAAATTTTCAATTTTATACTTGTTTTTGTATCTTTGTGCCCTTGAAATAATACCTGTTTTGTTTGTCGTTAAAATCAGCGGGTTATTTTTCTTATGATTGCTGGAGTAAAGAAATTTTAAAGAAATGGCACAGAAAATTAAAACAATTCTGGTTTCTCAACCCAAGCCCGAAAACGATAAATCGCCTTACGCCGAACTGGCTCGTAAACACAATCTCAAAATCGATTTCAGGCCGTTTATTCAGGTTGAGGGTGTCGATTCGAAAGAATTCCGGAAATCGCGTGTTGATGTAGCCACCCATTCAGCCGTAATTTTCACCAGCAAACTGGCCATAGATCACTATTTCAGGATTTGTGAGGAACTCAAATGTACCATATCAGAAAACACCAAATATTTTTGTGTAGCCGAGTCGATTGCCTATTACCTGCAGAAATACATCGTGTATCGCAAACGCAAAATATTTTTTGGCAACGGTTCATTCGACGACCTCATGACCGATATTATGAAGAACAAAGAAGAATGTTTTCTGCTGCCATTAAGCAACCCGCATAAACCCGATATCCCCGACACCCTCGAACGGGCTGGTATCCGCTTCAGCCGTGCGGTGCTCTATCAGACAGTAAGTGCCGATCTTTCGGATCTGAAACACGTGAACTACGATGTGCTCGTTTTCTTCAGCCCCATGGAAATTGCATCCCTGTTTCAGAATTTCCCCGATTTTGCCCAAAACGAAACACGTATTGCCACTTTTGGCGAAGCCACGGCAAAAGCTGTCCGCGACGCACAGCTACGCATCGATATCGAAGCGCCCAACCCGGTTTCACCATCCATGGTGATGGCTCTCGAAAACTATATCTGTCAGTTGAACCGCGAAAACAAGAAATAACAGCGTGTCCGACGATACCGGCGCCTGCCGACATACCCAATCGCTAAAACTCAGTTTTGGAAAACAACAGCACCTGTGTGGTGATAAAAACATTACAGCACTGTTCTCCCGTGGAAAACACCTGAACAATGCCCCCGTAAAAACCGTGTACGTTTTTGTTCCTGCCGAAGCTGAACCCGTCAGGGTACTCGTGAGTGTGCCGAAACGTTTGTTTCGTAAAGCCCACGACCGAAACCTCCTCAAAAGGCGACTGAGAGAAGCATACCGCCGCAATAAACACATTCTTTACCACACAGTCGGATCATCAGGGTTTTCGTTGCGCCTTGCCTTTGTGTACACCGCTTCCGATATTCTGAGCTATTCCGAAATCGAAAATAAAATAGTTCTATCTTTACAGCGTTTAAACATTATAGTACAGCAAAAAATTCAACATAATGAAAATTCTTCCCGCTAAACGCCTTACCCGATTACTGATGAAACCGCTGTTGACCGGATTCATGGCCATTGCCCTGTTGCCTCTGTTTGCACAGACCGAAACCGATAAAAGCTTCGAAACAGTTAAGCACCTCGATATATTTTATTCGCTCTATAAAGAAGTCGATCTGTTTTACGTCGATGAACTCGATCCATCCAAAACCATTGGTACTGCCATCGATGCCATGCTCGAATCGCTGGACCCCTACACCGTGTACATCACCGAATCCGAAATCGAAGACCTCCGCTTTATGACCACCGGCGAATATGGCGGCGTGGGTGCCCTGATACGCAAACACAACGAGTTTGTGGTGATTTCGGAGCCGTACGAAAACTACCCTGCCCAAAAAGCCGGACTGCGTGCCGGCGATGCCATTGTGTCGATCGATGGCAAAAGCATGAAAGACAAAAACACCTCCGATGTCTCCGAATTACTCAAAGGACAGCCCAATACCGTGGTTAAACTGCTTATCCGCCGCCCCGGTGTCGAAAACGACATGGAATTTTCGCTCACCCGCATGGAAATTAAAATCCCCAGCGTTCCCCACTATCAGTTGCTCGAAGGCAACATCGCCTACATTCAGCTCAGCAGTTTTACCAACACAGCCGCTTCCGAAGTAAAAGACGCCTTTCTCGAACTCAAAAAAGACAAGGAACTTAAAGGCGTTATTCTCGATCTGCGCGGAAACCCGGGCGGATTGCTCATCGAAGCAGTTAAAATCTGCAACATATTTGTCGATAAGGGGCAAACCGTGGTGAGCACCAAAGGCAAGGTGGCGCAGTGGGACAAAACCTATCTCACCACCGACACTCCTGTCGATGCCGGAATACCTCTGGTGGTACTGGTAAACCGTGGTTCTGCTTCCGCTTCCGAAATTGTGTCGGGTTGCATTCAGGATCTCGACCGTGGGGTTATTGTTGGCCAGCGTACCTTTGGCAAGGGCCTGGTGCAAACCACACGCGACCTCAGCTACAACACCAAACTCAAAGTGACTACCGCCAAATACTACATCCCCAGTGGCCGCTGCATTCAGGCGCTCGACTACACCCACCGCAACGAAGACGGTAGTGTGGGGCGTGTTCCCGATTCGCTGGTTTCGGAATTCTCAACGCTCCACGGACGCAAGGTGTTCGATGGGGGAGGGGTACTGCCCGATATTATCACCGAAACCGAAACCTTCAGCAATATCGCCGTCAGCCTGCTAGCCAAAAACATAATTTTCGACTTTGCGACCTGGTTTGTAAACAACAACCCCACTATTGCCGATGCAGGCAGTTTTACCATCGACGAAAAAATATATGCCGATTTTCTCAGCTTTATTGCCGATAAGGATTTCGACTACAAAACCGAAACCGAAGAACAGCTCAACGAGATGATCGAAACAGCCCAAAAAGAAAAATACTACGATGTGGCAGCACAGGAACTCGAAGCCCTGAAACTGAAGTTTGCCCACGACAAAAACAAAGACCTGCAGATTTTTAAAAGCGAAATTTCGGAACTTATCGGTGACGAAATTGTGCACCGCTACTACTATCAGAAAGGCCGTACCCAGTATATGATGAAGTACGATAAAGAACTGCAGGCAGCCATCGACGTTATTAACGACAGCGTTCGCTATCAGAGTATTTTAAGTGGAACCCGAAAATAATTCAAACAATGGAAACAGTATTAAGCGGAATCAGGTCAACCGGAAAACTACATTTGGGAAATTATTTCGGGGCGGTGCAGAACTTTGTGAAAATGCAGCACCACAACCGTTGTTTCTTCTTTATAGCCGACTATCACGCCCTCACCACCCACCCGAAATCCGACGATTTTCATGCCAACGTAAAGCAGGTGCTGGTCGAATACATTGCAGCCGGCCTCGACCCCGAGGTTTCCACCCTCTATGTGCAGAGCGATGTGCCCGAAATATTCGAACTTTACCTGATACTCAACATGTTGGCCTACAAGGGTGAACTCGAGCGCACCGCTTCGTTCAAGGAAAAAGCCCGCAAACAACCCGATAACATCAACGCCGGTTTGCTCACCTATCCGGTGCTCATGGCTGCCGACATACTCATTCACCGTGCCGACAAGGTGCCGGTGGGCAAAGATCAGGAGCAGCACCTCGAAATGACCCGCAAATATGTAAGGCGTTTCAATCAGCTCTACGACACCGATTTCTTTAAAGAACCCGAACCCGACAACTTTGGCCGGGCACTGATAAAAATTCCCGGACTCGATGGCAGCGGTAAAATGGGTAAATCCGAAGGCAACGGCATATTCCTGTCGGATACCCCCGATGTAATCCGCAAAAAAATAATGCGCGCTGTAACCGACACCGGGCCCACCGAACCCAATTCGAAACCCACCGAGCCGGTGCAGAACCTGTTCACCATTATGGAAGTGGTGTCGCAGCCCGAAACATTGCAGTTCTTCAGGCAACAATATGCCGAATGCAATATACGATACGGCGATTTGAAAAAGCAGATTGCCGACGACGTAATCGCTGCCGTTGAACCCATTGGCAAGCGCATTACCGAGCTGATGAACGACAACGACTATTTAGCCCGTGTGGCTGCCCGTGGTGCCGAAAAAGCCCGCGAATCGGCCGCTGCCACCCTGCGCGAAGTGCGCCGCATTGTCGGGGTAAAAGCACTCTAGCAGCAAGCTCACAACATCTGTTTTTAGCATCATTCCTATTCGTTTTTTCGATTAAACGAACTATGGTTTGTGGTGTATCCATTCTGGTTTCCCCTATTCCCCGTGTCTCGCCCGCGTTTGCAACGCGGGTGTATCTATCTCAGCATTTGTAATGCAATTCGTCAATTCAATCCCAAATCTTCAATCAAAAACCCCCCCAAAAAATTTGCCGTTCGCTCGAGTTTACATTAAGCTTGTCAATATGTCAATGCCGATTGAACGCCCGTCAATGCCGATTGAACGCCCGTCAGTGTCGATTGAACGCCTGTCAATACCGATTGAACGTCCGTCAGTGTCGATTGAACACCCGTCAATGCCAATTGCACGCCCGTAGAGACGCGATTTATCGCGTCTCCTGTATCGCGTCTCCTTCATCGCGCCCCTTTCATCCAACCAGCGAAAGCAACATCATCCACCGCTCCCAAATTAGGTTTTGAAAGTTTTGCGCGATAGTCTATATTTGCAAATCTTTTTAAAAATTAAACGAAACAGAACATGGGAAAGAAATTTCCGGAATATAAGAACCTCGATTTGCCTGCTATAAACAAAGGCATCAATCAGGTTTGGGACAGCGAAAACACATTCGAAGCAAGCATCTCAACGCGCCGCAACAACAAAAGCTTTGTATTCTACGAAGGGCCTCCCTCCGCCAATGGCAAACCCGGTATTCACCACGTAATGTCGCGCACCATCAAAGATATTTTCTGCCGCTACAAAACCCTCGACGGCTACCGCGTCGACCGTAAGGCCGGCTGGGATACCCATGGTCTGCCCGTCGAACTCAGTGTCGAAAAAAACCTCGGCATCACCAAAGAAGACATCGGCAAAAAAATCAGCATCGAAGACTACAACAACACCTGCCGCAAAGAGGTGATGAAATACACCCGCGAGTGGGAAGACCTTACCCGCAAAATGGGTTACTGGGTCGATATGGAAAACCCCTACATCACCTACGATAACCGCTACATCGAAACCCTCTGGCACCTGCTGAAAACGCTCTACAACAAAGACTGCCTCTACAAAGGATACACCATTCAGCCCTATTCGCCGGCTGCCGGCACCGGTCTCAGCACCCACGAACTCAACCAGCCGGGTTGCTACAAAGATGTGAAAGACACCACCTGCGTCAGCATGTTTTCGCTCATCCGCAACAAGGCTTCACAATTCCTTTTCGATCTGGCCGGAGCCGATGTTTCAATCATGGCATGGACCACCACACCCTGGACACTTCCGTCGAATACCGCACTGGCCGTGGGTAACCACATCAACTATGTACTCGTAAAAACCTTCAACCCATACCTCGGCAGCGAGGTAAACGTGGTGCTTTGCAGCGACAGACTGGCGGCATACTTCAAACCCGAAGCCGAAGGACTCGCATTGGATACCTATAAACCCGGCGATAAGATCATACCCTACAAAATTCTGGGTCAGTTCAGCGGGTCTCGGCTCGTTGGCATACACTACCAGCAGCTCATCAACTGGGTTCGCCCCGATGGAGATGCTTTCCGCGTAATTGCAGGTGATTATGTCACCACCGACGATGGTACCGGCATTGTGCACATTGCGCCCACCTTTGGTGCCGACGACCTCAGGGTAGCCCGCGCAGCAGGCATCGTGCCACTGCTCATTACCGATACCGACGGCAACCACCAGGCCCTCGTCGATAAACAGGGACGTTTCTACCGCATGGCCGACATGCATCCGCAATACCTCTCGGCTTTTGTCAATACACAAACCTACGCCGCTTACGAAGGCCGCTTTGTGAAAAACGAATACGACAACTCCGCCACAGCAGATACTGCTCCGGTAGATGTTGATATTGCCGTGATGCTGAAATCCGAAGGCAAGGCATTCCGTGTCGAAAAACACACCCACAACTATCCGCATTGCTGGCGAACCGATAAACCCATTCTCTACTACCCGCTCGACTCGTGGTTTATCAGGACAACCGCCTTTAAAGACCGGTTGATTGAACTCAACAAAACCATCAACTGGAAACCGGCATCCACCGGCGAGGGTCGTTTTGGCAAATGGCTCGAGAACCTGGTCGACTGGAACCTCAGCCGCTCACGCTATTGGGGAACCCCGTTGCCCATCTGGAGCACCGCCGATGGCAGCGAACGCTTATGTATCGGCTCTGCCGAAGAACTTATGCTGGGAATCGAAAAAGCAATCGCCGCCGGTTTTATGTCAGAAAACCCCTATGCGGATTTTGTACCGGGCGACAACAGTGCCGAAAACTATCGAAAAATAGATTTGCACCGGCCTTATGTCGATCGCATTGTTCTCGTTTCGGAGTCCGGGAAACCCATGTACCGTGAACCCGACCTCATTGATGTGTGGTTCGACAGCGGTGCTATGCCTTACGCACAATGGCACTATCCCTTCGAGAACAACGAAAACTTCGACAAGCTGTTCCCTGCCGACTTTATTGCCGAAGGTGTTGATCAGACCCGTGGTTGGTTCTTCACACTGCATGCCATTGCCACCATGATCAGCGACAATGTTTCGTACCGAAACATTATTTCGAACGGATTGGTGCTCGATAAATTCGGTAACAAAATGTCGAAACGCCTCAACAACACGGTCGATCCCTTCGAGGTGATGGAACTCCACGGCGCCGATGCCCTGCGCTGGTATATGATTACCAATGCCCAACCCTGGGATAACCTGAAATTTGAGGTAGAAACCGATAAAGAAACCGGAAAAATAGTGTACACCGGCATCGAGGAAGTGAAACGCAAGTTTTTCGGTACGCTCTACAACACCTACAGTTTCTTTGCACTCTATGCCAATGTGGATAACTACCGGGCCGGCGAGCCGCTGATACCGTTTGCCGCGCGTCCCGAGTTGGATCGCTGGATTATTTCCTTGCTCAATTCGCTTATTATCGAAGTAAAAGACCACTACGAAAACTATGAACCCACACGGGCTGGCAGGGCAATACAGACTTTTGTTACCGACCACCTCAGCAACTGGTATGTTCGTCTGGGCCGCAAGCGCTACTGGGGCGGCGAATACGATACCGACAAAATTTCGGCGTATCAGACCCTCTATCAATGCCTTGTTACAGTGTCGAAGCTGGCTTCGCCAATTGCCCCGTTTATAACCGACCGCATATACCGCGACCTGAATGCCACCACCGGCCTTGAGGAATACACTTCTGTGCATCTGAGCCGTTTCCCCGAAGCCGACAAAGCATGCATCGACAAAAAACTCGAAGAACGCATGCAGCTGGCACAGGACATTTCGTCGATGATCCTCAGCCTGCGCCGTAAAGTCAATATCAAGGTGCGTCAGCCCTTGCAGCAAATTATGGTGCCCGTGCTCAGCGACGATTTCGGGCAGCAGCTCAGGCAGGTCGAAAGCATCATTCTTACAGAAACCAACATCAAGCAGATTCAGTACCTTACCGATGCTTCAGGCTTACTGGTCAAGAAAATAAAACCCAACTTCAAAACCCTGGGTCCGAAATACGGCAAGCTGCTCAAACCCATTGGCGATTGCATTCAATCGTTTTCGCAGCAAGATATTGCCGAAATAGAGCGCAACGGCAGCAAAACCATACACATCGATGGAAGTGAATTACTTCTCGATATTGCCGATGTCGAAATTATGTCGGAAGACATTCCCGGATGGTTGGTGGCCAACGAAGGCAGGCTCACCGTAGCCCTCGACATTCATGTTACCGAAGCCCTGAAACTCGAAGGACTGGCGCGCGAGCTGGTCAACCGTATTCAGAACCTCCGTAAAGAAAGTGGTTTCGACGTAACCGACAAAATCAATATTTACATCGAAAAAAATCCTGAGTTAAGCGAAACAATCGATGTTTACGGCAACTACATCTGTTCACAAACATTGGGTTCTTCAATAAATATTATTGAAAAAATGGAACATAATTCGGCGAAGCTCGTAGAAGTAGATAATTTTGAAACGCTTATTTGGGTGGAACGTATTTGATATTAACGAAAACTATTCGATCATGACTGAAGAAAAGAAGAGATACAGCAAAGCAGAGTTGGATGAATTCAAGGCGATAATTCTCGAAAAACTCGAAAAGGCCAGAAAAGATTACGACCTGTATAAGAATGCGTTGAATCATGGCGATACCAACGACACCGCCGATACGTCCCCGACTTTTAAGGTACTCGAAGAAGGTGCTGCCGTGTTGAGCAAGGAGGAAGCCGGTCGTCTGGCGCAGCGTCAGCTCAAGTTCATACAGCACCTGCAGGCCGCCCTGGTTCGTATCGAAAATGGAACTTACGGAATATGTCGCGAAACAGGCAAACTGATTTCGAAAGAAAGACTGCGTGCAGTGCCCCATGCTACATTGTGTATTGATGCCAAAAACAATCAGAAATAGGCTGGCAGTACATAAACTTTTCGTTTCTTTGTCACAAATTCTGAATCAGTGAAGAAAAAAGCAACTATTGTAGCCATTCTGGTGGTATTTCTGGTATTGCTACTCGATCAAAGCCTGAAAATATGGGTAAAAACCAACATGCACCTCGGCGAAGAAATTCATTTGATTGGTAATTCTGCAATGCTTCATTTCACCGAAAACCCGGGTATGGCTTTCGGGATGGAACTAGGCGGTAGCTGGGGCAAACCTGCCCTTACTATTTTCAGGTTTCTGGCCTGTATTGCTATGTCGATTTACCTGCACCGCATGATTAAGGCGGGTGCCAATTTACTTTTTGTGGTTTGTATCTCACTTATTATAGCCGGTGCTGCCGGAAACCTTATCGACAGTGCTTTTTACGGACTGATTTTCAGCGATAGCTTGTTTCAAACGGCAAGCATGTTTCCCGAAGGGGGAGGATACGGTAAGTTTTTGTATGGCTATGTGGTTGATATGTTTTATTGCCCGGTAATCCGCGATAGTGCAGGTAAAACATTGTTCTTTAAACCGGTATTCAATGTAGCCGACTCGTCGATTACGGTTGCTGTTGCCATAATGATTGTTTTTTATCGCAAAGTATTCCGTGAGTCTCTTAAAAAACCTGTTATTGCCGAAACAACCGAAGAATCCTCTAACGAGCAGCCTACAAGCCCTCAAATCTAAACCCCAGGGCAGTGTAGTGCCTCAGTATTATTTCGAGTAATTCCAGTGTGTTATGGCTGTTCTGAAATTTTTCGTGCAGCACGATTATACTGCCATTGCGCACCGAGAGTTTCACCGTTTCCATCATAGAAGCAGCATCGCGCGCGTCGATAAAATCGCCGGGCATGACATCCCACAGCACTATGTCGTATCGCTGCCTCAGCTTACGATATACGCCCGGAGTAATAAACCCGTAGGGTGGTCTGAAGAGACGGCTGTTGAGTAAACGAGCAGCGACATCTGTTTCGCTGATGAATTTTTTGTACCCGAATAAGCCTTGTTTTTTGTGGTACATGCCATGATTCCCGATACTGTGCCCTCCGCATCTGATTTTTTCTAATAAATCGGGGTGCTTATTTACCATAGTGCCCGTGCAAAAGAAGCTGGCTTTTGCCTGGTATCGGTGCAATATTTCCAGAATTTTCCCGGTGGTTTCAGGCCTGGGTCCGTCGTCGAAGCTCAGGTATAACACCTTCTCGTCAGGCGATTTTCTCACAATAATTGAGGGCATCAGCCACAGAGCCCAACGGGGTATCGGAATGTTATTTCTCACTGAGTTTACCTCCTGATTTTTCGAAAGCAGTAATCATTTTGCCATACTGCATCTCAATTTCGGGAAGGTATTCCTTGTGGTTGTACTCTTTCGCCATGCGATAGAGGTATTGCAGTGTGGCAAGGCATTTCTTTTCTTCAGCGCGCAGACTGAGCTGGTAGGCGTCGTCGAAAGCCAGCAGGTAAGTCAGATGCTCAATGGTATTTCGGGCTAGCAACGAAGCCGTTTCGCGCGCTTTTTTCTTTCGGTTGATGCGGTAATAGCCGTGAATGAGTGGTGCCGTATAGTATTCGTAGGGAACCCGGTCGTTGGGTATTTGTTTCAGGCACAGGTCAATTATTTCTTCCGATTCTTTCACCCTTCCCTCGAAATATAGTGCACGGGCGCAATGCCCAAAAATATTACGGTAGTTTGACGCCATGGTACGCATGTTGGCATCGAGGTAAACACTTTTGTCGGCATACGATTGTAACTTGAAATTGTTTTTCAGGTTGTTGAAAAGCAATGAGGCATCCACATACCCGATGCTTTGTTCGCTGAGCTCGTTAACAACCGGCATCAGCCTGAAGGCCATTCCTTCGAGGGCAAAATATTTTTCAAGCCCCAGATAGCTCCCAGTTCCTGCTGTTACAGCGAAGTACACAGGCCTTTCCCATTGGTTGTCGTTGATAATTTGCAACACCAGAAGGTCTGAACGTGTTAATATTTGCTTTGGTATTGTCCATTCCATACGGCTGACTGTCCATTGCAGCTGGTCTTTACGGAGGGTGCCGGTTTTCAGCAACTGTTGCGGATCGACGTCCATCATCATTTTTGCTGAAGGGAAATAATTAACCTGTGCATCGGAATAATTGTGTTTTACTTTATTGTCGGGATTGTCAGAAAATGCAAATGCCAGGGCATCTCCCAGGGGTACTGGTTTGGTGAGCTGCTTTTTTAGCATGGCATCTATCTCAAGAAGCAAGGCATGTGCTTTTTCGGGATTAATTCCCCAGGTTGCCAGAGACTCAGGCTTGCAAATGGTTTCGGTAAATGTCCGGAATGCCTTGAACTGTGGGTTTTTCCCATGAGGGGCCATGAACAGAAAATCTTTTTTAAGCTTTGTGTACTCATCGGATTTCTGTCGGGCATATTCCGTGTTGTCGAGCAATTCTGTCCAATGCCTGTAAATGCCAGCCATGGTAGTGTCGAATTCGACGCGGTTGGTTTCATATATCTTATCAACCATACCGAAAACATGGTCGTACACATAAATGTAATCGCGATTTCCGGCGGAATAATCCGAAGGTTGTAACCGGCATGGCACCGGGTCACTTTCGTATTGTTTTTTGCGACACGCATCAATATAGTAATCATAGTTGAGTAAACTCAGGTTGATAACCCTCACATCGGTGCGTATGCCCTCTACCTCCTGAAGGTACCAGAGCGGATAGGTGTCGTTGTCGCCGTTGGTGAACAGAATGGCGTTGGGAGCCAGACCGGTGAGATAATTATAGGCCATTTCTACACTGGTACGACGCTTCGATTTATTGTGATCGTCGTAATTCTGTACTCCCATCAACACGGGTACCGCCAATCCAAACAGGGTAATCACGACAATGGCATTCCGGAAGTTGCGGTGCCGGAGTTTCAGTTGCTGAAACAGGGCAAAGCTGCCTATCCCCATCCAAAGCGCAAAACTATAGAAGGAACCGGCATAACTGTAGTCGCGCTCCCGGAGTTGGAGGGGGTGCTGATTCAGCCAAAAGGCGATGGCAATGCCGGTAAACACAAATAGCAGGCTTACCATGGTGAAACCTTTTTTGTCGCGACGGAACTGATAAACAAGTCCGGCAATTCCAAGCAGCAACGGAAGGAAATAATAGGTATTTCTTGCCTTATTGTCCGATAGAACCGGAGTGCAGTCGCCCGGGTCACCCAACCGGAGTTTATCAATAAAACCGATTCCCGAAATCCAGTTTCCATACAAGGGTCCGCCATGTCCCTGAATATCGTTTTGTCGGCCAACAAAATTCCACATGAAGTAACGCAGGTACATGTGTCCCAGCTGATAACGGGTCAGAAACCTGAAGTTTTCGGCTGAGCCGGGCAGTTTCAGTCCATCGGTTCCCGACCATTCTTTATAGGCAGCAATGTGATCGGGGCGACTGCTCCACATTCGTGGAAATGGTTTTATTTCGCGTTTCGGAAAATTGGGTTTCATTCGCTTGCCTGTGGTTTCGTAACGACCGTTCACGGGTTTGCGGTGTTCTCCTGCTTCAATATAGGGAAGTCGTTTGTCGGGCTGTGAATTGAAAAACTGGCCGCTGAACAGGGGTTGTTCACCGTATTGCTCGCGTTCGATGTATGCCATCAGGCTGTATGCATGCGAGGGGTTCGCCTCGTTAATGGGTGTGCCGGCAGCCGAACGTATTACGGTAAGACCATAGGCCGAATAACCTGCTACCAGTAACAACAGCATGGTGAACACTATCTGCAGTCGGGGTTTCTTGTTTTTCATGGCCAGCCATGAGCCGGCAAACAGAAATCCCCATATCAATAAAAATGATGTATAAATACCGGACCGCAGCGGAAGGCCAAAACTGTTTACAAACAACACGTCGCTATAAGCCACAATGCGGCTGATCCCCGGAATGAACAGGTAAACCATGAACGCCAGCAGGCCCAGCGAGGCGAGGCTTAACAAAACAATATTTTTCCAGTTCATACGGTACATCCTGAACCCAAAAACAAATACAATGGCCGGAATGGCCAGCATATTAAGCAGGTGAGTACCTACCGACAGACCAATCAGCAGCGCGATGAGATATAACCAGCGTGACGAACCGGGTTTTTCGTGTTCAGCATCCCAGCGCAGGATGGCCCATACCACAATGGCAGTAAATAGCGATGAAAGGCTGTACACCTCGGCTTCGTTGGCTGAATTCCAGAATGTATCCGATACAGCGTATGCCAGTGCACCAATGGCGCTGCTTCCGCTTATGATAAGTTCTGCAGCCTTTGGGGTGGCAAATTGGGCTTTTTCACCAATACGCACCAGCAACATCCTTATGGTATGATACAAAAAATACAATGTTAATGCTGATGCCACCACCGATAGCAGGTTAACCAAAAAAGCCGCCGCCGTTCCGCTGCCAAACGAAAATATAGCAAATAGCCTTGCCAGAAGAATATAAAAAGGTGCTCCGGGCGGATGCCCAACCTCAAGCTTTACTGCGGTGGCAATCCACTCGCTGCTGTCCCAATATCCTCCGGCAGGCTCCATGGTAATCAGATACAACAAAGCCCCTGCAATGCAAATTCCCCACGAAATGAACCGATCGCTGCGTTTCATGATGCTGTTGTTTACATCGGCTAAGGTAAAAGAAAATTCAATGACTTATATTTCGAATTGGTATTCACGGTGTTTTTAATCAAAACGAAAAATGTGTACATTTACAAAAAATATTCGCCATGACTAAATTCGTATCTTTCTTGTTTGCCAGCTGCATTGCACTCGCTGGTTTTGCTCAATCGGTTACTGAAACAGAAGCCTTTATTGCCGGATCGAAACAGAATGCCCTGGTGGGACGCATTCCCAAAGGCGATATTGAACTGATTGCCAAAGAATGGAAAAACCTGATGAAAAAGTACAAAGCCGATGTGTCGGGAAAAGAAGAAATACTTGGTGATAACGCGATTATAAAATCAATATCCGATAATCCCATGGATGTATATGCCCGTGTGGAACGTGGCCGCGACGATGAAGTTAAAATTACCATTGCTTTCGATTTGGGCGGTTATTTTATGAGTTCAGCCCAGCAACCGGCTTTGTTCAAAAGTGCCCAGAAATTCATTGAGAAATTTGTTGAAGACCAATCGAAATCGGCCTATAAGAGCAATCTGAAATCGGAAGAGAAAGTATTGTCAACCCTTGAGAAAGACAAGAAAAAGCTGGAAAAGGAAAACGAAAAAATCGCCAAGAAAAACGAAGATCTCCGGCAACAGATTCAGGAAAACCAGCAAAAAATAAAAAACAACCAGACGACCATCGAGAACACCGGTAAAATGATTATGGATCAGGAAGCCAAAATAAAAGGTTTGAAGAACGAGAAGCCGAAATAAGGGTTGTTGATATTTTATGAATTATTCTTAATCGCCCTGCATTCATTGCGGGGCATTATTTTTATTTTTGCATGAAACTGAAAACACGAACACAATGAAATTCGGAGTTGTTATTTTTCCCGGGTCGAACTGCGACCACGATATGCTGTATGCACTGGGCGATGTGCTGAAACAGGAAGTTACCGAGTTGTGGCATAAGGACAGCCAGCTGAAAAACTGCGATGCCATTGCCATTCCGGGTGGGTTCTCGTTTGGCGATTACCTGCGTTCGGGTGCCCTTGCGCGGTTTTCGCCGGTTATGGAAAAAGTGATTGAGTTTGCCAACCAGGGAGGTTTCGTGTTTGGTGTTTGCAATGGTTTTCAGATTCTCTGCGAAACAGGTTTGCTGCCGGGAGCCTTGCTGCACAACAGCAATCAGAAGTTTATCTGCCGTAATCAATATATCCGTGCCGAACACGACGATACGGCAATGACCGCACTGGTGCCTGCAGGCAAAGCCCTTAAAATACCCATTGCCCACGGCGAAGGTCGTTATTATGCCCCCAACGAAGTGCTGTCGGAACTTATCGAAAACAATCAGATTGTATGGCGCTATTGTGATTCAAAAGGTGAACTCTCCGAAAAAAGTAATCCCAACGGGTCATTGATGAATATTGCCGGAGTGTGTAATGCCGGTCGCAATGTGTTTGGAATGATGCCCCATCCCGAGCGCGCTGCCGACAGCGAACTCGGAAACACCGATGGACTGTATATTCTGAAGTCGATTGTTGAACACCTCGAAAGCAAAGGCTGATTCTGGGTGAAGCAAAGAATGTGTTATGGAAGTCCTGTGTGGATTGATTGATAACTGAACCTGTCGGACAAGATAAAATCATCTGGTTTAATTGCACATAATTTCATTATGTGTATCTTTATTCGCCAAATAAAGCGCCATTATGCTCGTAAAAACCTACGCCAGTGCAGTTCAGGGAATTCAGGCCCGCACCATTACCGTTGAGGTGAATGCAACACGTGGTTATGCCTACAACCTGGTGGGGCTACCCGATAATGCGGTAAAAGAAAGTCAGTACCGTATTTTGAGTGCCTACAGCAACAATGGTTTTACATGGCCGGCAAAGAAAATTGTCATCAATATGGCTCCGGCCGATGTGCGCAAAGAAGGATCTTCATTCGATTTACCATTAGCTATTGGAATTCTGGCTGCCTCGGGGCAGATAGAAGCACCTGCTATTGAGCGTTTTGTGATTATGGGCGAATTGTCGCTCGATGGATTGGTAAAACCCGTAAAAGGAGCCCTGCCTATTGCCATCAATGCCGCTGCCGAGGGATTCGAATATCTGATATTGCCCGAAGACAATGCCCGTGAAGCGGCGGTGGTGCAAGACATCAAGGTAATCGCGGTAAACCATATCAGCGAAGTGATACATTTATTTAATACCGGAGAAATTCCTGAGCCGGTGCATGTTGATATTGCCGCTGAATTTGCACGTGTTGACGAGCTGAATATGCCCGATTTTTCGGAGGTCAAGGGTCAGGAAAATGTAAAAAGGGCCTTAGAGATTGCTGCGGCAGGTGGACACAATCTGATTATGATTGGAGCCCCGGGTGCCGGAAAGACGATGCTGGCGCGACGTATGCCGGGAATTCTTCCACCCCTCAGCCTCGACGAAGCCCTCGAGACTACAAAAATACATTCGGTGGCGGGTAAGACAGGCACAAAGGCATCGCTTATCACACAGCGTCCGTTTCGTTCGCCCCACCATACTATTTCTGATGTGGCCATGGTAGGAGGCGGCAGCTATCCGCAACCCGGCGAGATATCGCTGGCGCACAACGGGGTGCTGTTTCTCGACGAATTGCCGGAATTTAAGCGTACGGTTCTCGAAGTAATGCGGCAGCCGCTCGAAGACCGTGTTGTAACCATTTCGAGAGCCAAACACAGTGTAGAGTATCCGGCGGCAGTAATGCTGATAGCATCAATGAATCCCTGCCCATGTGGTTTTTATAATCATCCCGAAAAACGATGCCTGTGTACTACAGCCATGGTTCAAAAATATTTGTCGCGAATTTCGGGGCCGCTACTCGACCGTATTGATATTCATCTTGAAGTAGTGCCGGTTCCGTTCGACCGGCTGGCAGAGGCAAAAACAGGCGAATCCAGTGCTCAGATACGTGAAAGGGTAATTGCAGCCCGTCAGGTGCAAAGCGAGCGTTTTAAGGGAATTAAAAGCATGTATTGTAACGCACAGATGAACAGCCGGCAGTTAAGAAAATATTGCGTTCTCGACGAAACATCGATGGCACTACTAAAAACGGCCATGGAAAGACTGGGTTTGTCGGCGCGTGCTTACGACCGGATTATCAAGGTTTCGAGAACCATTGCCGATCTCGAGGGCGAAGAAAACATCAGCAGTAGCCATATTGCCGAGGCCATTCAGTACCGCAGTCTCGACAGGGAAGGCTGGGCAGGGTAAAAAACTTATTCCTCCACCCCCAATATCCTTAAAGCGCCTGGTAATACGCTGATTTCGTAAGGTCCGTCGCCAATAATTTCGCCATCAGTTTCGGCAAAAACCGGTTTATTGAATTCTATTTTAATATGCTTACTGCGCAGGCTGATAATGCCCTTAACCTGCTGAATGGTTCCATTGTACAATCTTTTAACATTGGCCAGTACCCGGGTTTTGGGCATGTGCAGGTATATAGTAACGTCGAGCAGCCCATCATCGATAATAGCAGCCGGGGTTTGCATCATGCCACCACCCGAGTATTTTCCGTTACCAACGCTGATCGAAAATACTGCGCCTTCGATTACCCGACCATCGGACTCGATTCGCATTTCAACGCTTTTGTTGTTGATGAGGCATTTGAGCAGGTTAAATAAATACGCACTTTGCTTGCGTCTTCCCCGCGCCATCATTCGGTTGGTGGCCATCACCACCTCGGCATCGAAACCAAACCCGGCAATGTTGGCAAAATAAGAAGTTTGTAGTTCTCCTTGATTTGTATGACGGATCACTCCAATATCCTGGGTGCTGATTTTTCCCGAAATAATTGAACGAAATGCCTCCAGATGGTCACCCGTATAATGGTAGTATCTGCCCCAGTCGTTACCCGTACCTTTCGATATTAGACCAATTGCAATTTCACTGTAAGGAACCTCCTGCTGCTGAAATATGCCGTTTACCACCTCGTTGATGGTACCATCGCCACCCATTACAATAAAGTTGCGGTATCCTTGTTTAAGAAACAATTTCACCTGATTGCATCCATCGTTTTGCGCTGTAGTAAAATAGGTCTCGTAATCTATCCCACGGTCGCGGGCCAGCCTTCCTATATCGTCGAGTGCCAGCTGAATGTCTCCGTTTCCTGCTTTCGGATTGATTATAAATAATAAATTATCCAATGCTGTTTCGATTAATTTGCTGCAATGTTACGTTTTTTTACATTGATTTAATAATTTTGAAACATAAAACAAATCGACTTATGAAATCAATCCGTTCGGTAACTGCCTTTACAAATCACGTAACCAATGATGAACCCCAATTTTATAAATCCTCCTACAAAGAGTTTAATGTAGCAGGTGATTTGATTTGTGAGAATCGTTATAACGAAGAAGGCAGTGTAATCGCCAGAACCGCAAACATTTATGATGCGGATGGCAAACTTATTGAAACGCAATATTATGATTCACTACAAGAAACCACCGAAACGCACAGCTTTATTTATAACGAACGGGGTGAGTTGTTAAAAGAAACTGTCGATTTCGGGCAGGGTTTTCTTACGGTGTATGCCTACCATCGTGATTCTTCAAAGCGACAACTGACCATTTCGGAACAGGATGAGGACGGGGTGGTTGAAGAAACAAAAACCCGGGTATTCGACACCAACGGTAACTTGCTTGAAGAAACGGTGTACGACGATAATAATAAAGCGATTAGCCGGATTAAAAACTCTTTCGATCAGAACCAGCGCCTTATCCGCAAGGAGGAAAACGATTTACGGTATAAAACCATCCAGTACCACGAGTATTACTATCACGAATCGGGACGGCTTACCGGCGTAAAAACACTTAATCATAAAGATAAAGTGCAGAATTGGGTTAAGGTGGAATACGACGAAAACAACCGTCCGGTGAAGCAAACCACAATGAATGGTCACACGATTACCATTGAATACCCCGATGAGTTGCACCGCATCGAAAAGCACAGCGATGCCGGAGGAATGGTTTATTCACGAACCGAAGTTGAATTAAACAGCGAGGGGAATGTCGTTTCCGAACATTCCCCCGATGAGATAGTGCGTTTTGAGTATGAATATTTCGGCGATTAACGCGAAATAATAATTTTTTCGGTCGTTCTGATTCCTTCTGATTCAATATCTAAGAAATACATTCCGTCGCTCAGGCTGCTTCCGATTACTTCACCAAATGGCAGGTTGAATATGCTGTTTTCGCTGCTGAGGCTGGTTTTATAAATGGTTTTACCGGTAATGTCGCTGATGGTAAATGTGGCTTGCGTCGTTCCCTGAGTATAGTAGTTAATTACTGCATTTCCGTCGGAGGGATTCGGGTAAATGTGGGTTATTGGTTTTAAGCTTTCGCTTTCGATACCTACCAACGACGATGTGTAATCAATGGTCCAGCCTGTACCAACATTGTTTGCATCGGCAAAGAACTGAATCACTGCGACACCGCTTTCAACAATAACATCTTCGGTGGGAGGAGTTGTCGAGTTAAATGTAGCTACCAAATTGGCTGTTCCGGTTGCATTTTTATAAACCTTAACATAATCGATTGATCCGGCCAGATTGAATTCGGTAAAATCGATGCTGATCCAGGTGGCTCCGGCTGGCTGAATAAACCATGAACACATGGTGGAGTTGCTGTAGTCGCAGGTTCCACTACCGTCGTTAATACTTCCTTCAGGTTCGGAATAAATGATATTCGTCTTGCAGTTTTTCACTGAATACGATACATCCCAACCGGTTCCGGTATCTGATCCATCGGTAACAAATTCAATACACATTGCTCCTTTATCGGCCACAAACATCGAGGTTCCCGGTCCGGCTGCTGAGGTAAATGTCTGAAGAAGGGGTGAAGATGTGTTTTCGCCATTGTAAAGTCTGACTACATCGCCGGTTCCCAGGTCGAAGCTTTCAAATTTTAACTGAACAATTTCACCGCATGCAGGAGCAATCACATAAGTACACTGGTGGTTGTTCTGATAATCAAGATTGGCACTGCCATCGCCAAAAGCGCCTACCGGTGTGGTTAAATTAATGTTTTGATCACAATAGAGCGGATAGGTTTCACGTGGGTAGATATTGATAATGGCTTCCTGACCATAAATAAAGTTGTATTCGTCACCACCGGGAGTTGCCGAGGAAGTCAGGTTTTCGAGTGTGTAGAAACCGTTACCGGCACCACCCCAGCCCCAGTTCATGTGGAAGTGCGTTGTGCCCTGATAGCCGTCGCAATTCCAGGCATGGCCTGCTCCGCTCGAAGGTGATCCCGAATATACCATCGGTTTTGTTGCGTCTAATTGGGTGCGCAGCAAGTTTTTCCAGTTGGTATCGGTGTAGTCCGATTTTTCAACGTACTGTATCGAAGTAGAGTACTTAAAGTAATTTTTCATTGCGCTGGCAATATTCGACGTCTGAGAACCACTGCCGTCGCATCCCCAATACATGGCTACTGCAACTCCGGCGTGATAACAAATTTTGGCTATTTCACTGTTTTCGCCACTTACACTGTTGGTCATCGAGTACCAGTTGTAAGTTTGCTGGGCAAAATTTACAGTGCGGTTACCATATCCACCGTTTACCCATGAGAGGTGTGTTTTAGAACCTTCACCACTGGGAGGCCAGTTATAGTATTTCATCACATGCACCATGGCGGTAGCAACACAACCAACATAAACGTGTCCGTTGGCACCCGGAGCAGTACAATCAGTATCAGTTGGACAATCTGCGTTAAATGGCCAATCCTGATTCCATTCTGCTAAAATGAATGGCCCAACAGTGGTTTCTTTTTGTAAACCCATCGAAGGATTATACGATAGAAGGCTTTCCCATTCCGCATTTACGCCATCTTTTGCCGGTTCCGGGTTTTGAATCAGGCGATTCAATACCGATGAATAATAATTGATAAAAGTGGTCTGCCCCGGCGACATATTGTCGTAGTTAAACGGTCCTTCGAATGAGTAGGCGAGCACAGGCTGCACAATGTCAAGCGATGAAATAATGATAAAGCCTTCGTTTTCGTTTATGTTAAACACATAAAACGGACAAATTCCATCTTCAGGTTTCATTATCGGGGTTAATCGGATATCATCCCACGAAAGTTGTTGATAATGCTGAACGTGTTGGTAGTAATAGCTTTTTGCTACTTTTTCGGCGTCATTCTGTTTGACAATATTGCCAAACAGCGACATACTGAACATGGCAATCAGTAAGAAGAGAACAAATTTTTTCATTTTAAGTCATTAAAGTTTGCTAACAAAGATAAATTATATTTCAACAAAAATGTATCAGCTTAAATTGATTTATACAAAAAACTATTGATGGTCAATATTATAGTGCAAGCCAATGCTTTTTTTTCGTGCCATAGCCATTTTAATAATGAGATACGAGATGTTAATCATATTGCGAAGTTCACATATTTCAGGTGTAATTTTCGAAGATTTGTACAATGCTTCGGTTTCACGAAATAATATCTCAAGGCGGACAAATGCCCTTTGAAGACGAAGGTCAGACCGCACAATGCCCACATAATTACTCATTATCTGGCGCATTTCTTTAAGACTTTGGGTAATGAGTACCATTTCTTCGTTGTGTATAGTCCCTGAATCGTCCCAATCAGGAATATTGGTTTTAATGCTAGAATTTGAAATATCTTGTATTGCTTTTTCTGCTGCACGGTGCGAAAATACGACAGCCTCAAGCAGCGAGTTAGAGGCAAGCCGATTGGCTCCATGGAGTCCTGTTGCAGCAACTTCGCCGGCAGCATAAAGGAAATTAATACTCGATTGGCCGTTGATATCAGTCGCTATTCCTCCACACATGTAATGAGCGGCCGGAGTTACCGGAATATAGTCCTTGGTAATGTCAATACCATATTCACTGCATTTTTTATAGATATTGGGGAACTTTTCTTTTAGTTCGTTGGCAGCGATACCGGTTGCATCGAGGCAAACGTAATCGTCGCCCGATAATTTCATCTCGTTGTCGATAGCCCTTGCAACAATATCGCGGGGCGCCAGCGAAGCCCGGCTATCGTATTTTTGCATAAACTCGCGACCCTTTTGATTTTTAAGGATGGCTCCATGACCACGAAGGGCTTCGGTTATAAGAAACGAAGGCCTGTCGACGGGATGATACAGGGCTGTTGGATGGAACTGAAAGAATTCCATATCGTCGATTATCCCTTTGGCACGATACACCATAGCGATTCCATCGCCGGTTGCCACCGAAGGATTGGTGGTGTTTTGATAAACGTTTCCAGCCCCACCGGTAGCCAGCAACGTGGTTTTCGACAGAATGGTAATGATTTCGCGTGTGCTTCGGTTTTGAACATAAGCACCATAACATTCAATATCGTTGTAAATACGTTTGACCAGATGTCCCAGATGGTGCTGGGTAATTAAATCGATAGCAAAATGATTGTCTAAAACTTCTATTTCAGAATTTTGCTTTACCTGATGAATCAATGCAAGTTGTATTTCGCGGCCGGTACTGTCCTTGCTGTGTAATACCCTGTATTCGGTGTGCCCGCCTTCTTTGGCCAAATCGAATTTTCCATCACGGTTCTTGTCGAAATGTGTTCCCCATTCGATGAGTTCCTGAATCCGCTCAGGACCTTCGTTCACAACGGTTCGGACTACTTCTTCACGATTCAGAAAACAGCCGGCAACCAGGGTGTCGTTTATATGTTTTTCGTAGCTGTCGGGTTGGTAGGTTACCGAAGCAATTCCTCCCTGAGCATAAATAGTAGCACTGTCTTCAAGTGAGTTTTTGGTCACCAGACAAACCTTGCCATAACGGCTAACCTTTAAAGCATAGCTTAATCCGGCAATGCCTGAGCCTATAACCAAAAAATCAACAACTTTTTGCATAATACCTGATAATAAAGCACAAAACTACAAAATTCATTTGTCAAAAATTCGTAATGAGATCGAAGAAGCAATTTTAATTGAAACATTTTATACGATAAAGCAGTATAAGCGATAAAAGCTTCTGCAAGATGAAAGATAAATTGGTGACTATTGCCCGCTTTCGTTATGAGTACAGGGCTTATTTGTTGAAAGACAAGTTACTGGAAGCGGGTATTGAATGTGCATTAACGAGTGAGTCTGTATTCAGACAAATCGATGGCGTAATGGTGTTGGTGCGCGAAAGCGATTTCGAAAAGGCAGTCGAGGTGTTTAACCAATTACGGGAGACACACGACGATTTTGAAGACTAGATTTTCAGATTCTTTTCTTTAACTCTTCGAGTACCATTTTCTTTCCTTCATCGCGAAATTTCCTCGCTGTGGCTGTGAAGTATTCGTGCTTGCTGATAAACCGGTATTGAAATCGGTTCCATTCTTCGATGGTGTTTACCTTATGACGTTCGAAAAGCTCCCTGAATAAGTTTTGTGAAACTACAATAAAGTCGGGCCTCCCTAAATAATCAAGGTCAGCATCACAAATAATCTGCTCCAGATGATTTTTAGGTTTAGGTGGCATTTTTGTTGCCAGAATTAATTCTCTGATGCGCTGAATTTGCTCTGGTTTATAGCGATACATAGGCAAAATATCCGAAGCCAGATTTGCCCCAAGAGGCTCGTTGTTATCGTACGAAATGATAAATCCTGCATCATGAAATAGTGCAGCGGTTTTGAGAAGCAGTAATTCTTCCTCGCTTACTTTTTCATCTATGCCGATGGTTTCAACCCTTGAACAAACATTCACCGTGTGTCGTACGTTGTGATAATACAGGTTTTTCGGTAGGTCGCGTTCAATTTTCTGTAACATAAATTCTTCGAGATCGGCATACCGCATATTTTGAAGTTTCAGACTGAATACTTTATTGGGTGTTTTTCCGGTACCAAATTCCGATAAATCAGATTTAATACGGTGGGCCAAAAACATATCGAGATCGCCTTTATATTTCACGGCAGTTTTGCCACGTGCTTCGCATTCGAAGAAATCCTTGGCAAATTCGTAGGTTGCCGATGATAGATTTACTGCTCCCACCACCCCATACGATTCCATTCGGCTGGCAATATTTACCGTGTCACCCCAAATGTCGTATTCAATTTTTTGAGCACCAACCACTCCGGCAATTACCGAACCTGTGTGAATACCAATTCGAATATTAATATCAACGCTGAAGTCTTTGTTGATAACCGCTATGGCTTCCTGCATCTGCAAGGCTGCAAGCACTACTTCTATGGGCGTTGACCGGTCTTTCTGTCGCATTCCGCCTGCACACATATATGCATCGCCAATGGTTTTAATTTTGTCGATTTCGTATTTTGCAATTACACTGTCGAATGTCGAAAATATTTTATTAAGATAACCGACCAGTACCGAAGCTTCAACAGTTTCGGCAATTTGTGTGAATCCCTGTATATCGGCAAAGAGCACCGTTACCAGTTCGTATCGTTTCGACTGTGCCGTTCCGTCTTTTTGAATTTCTTCCACGGTTTTTTCGGGTAGCAGCCGCTGAACCAGCTTCTCGGTTTGCTCTTTTTGACGTATTAGCTCATCGGTTCGCTCGGCAACCATTTTTTCGAGTTTGAGTTTGTCGGCAGAATGTTTTAACCCGTTAAGCCTTAAAATAAGATAAATGATTGAGGCAACAATTAAAACATAAAAAACAAATGCCCACCAACGCAGGTATATGGGTGACTGAACCGAAAACTTAAATTCAAGTGTTTCGGAAATATTACCAGAAACATTGCGTGCTCTGACTTTAAAAGTATAATCGCCGGCAGGAAGGTAGGTATATTCTTTAAAGTCAGTTTTTCCCCATTCTGACCAATCGTCCTGAAATCCATCCAATAGGGTAGTGTACTCAATTTCTCCGTATGAATCATAAAACAGGGCTGTGAAATCGAAGCGTATGTGGTTCTTCGAATAATTCAGTACCGGAAATTTATGTTGTTTTCCTGTGCGATCGAATAAACTGTTTTCGATTTCATCAGGCAAGTCGGTTTTTCTGATCAGGCAATGGGTTTTTCTGTTCCCATGGTTTGTTTTTGAATAATCGTATTTTACCAAACCATCGAACCCACCAAACCATACGATACTGTCGTTGTCGCAGTAAATACTTTCAACATTGGTTTGCTTCAGTATTTCAAGTTCATGGGTGTGATATTGCACAATTTTTTTATCGTCGTAGGTCAGGTAACCGGTAACCCGGTTCGACTCTCTCTCGTTTATACTGCTAAACCAGATTTTACGCGGATATTGCTCCAGAATCGGAAAGAAATTTTTGGTGCCGGTGATTTCGATATTTTTAAATAGATGATGTTGGACAAATTTTTTGTTTACATACTCGAGAACACCTTTCTGTGTACTGAATATAATTCCATCCCTGGTTTTGTAAACATCAATCCAGGTGAAATCGGCAGGTAGACCGTTTTTTTCATCATAATGTGTAATTGCGGGTTTCAGCAAGCTGTTATTACCGAAATCTAGTCTGAAAAGCCCGTCGTTGTTTGAGCCAATCCAGACGATTTTATTATTGTCTTCGGCAATGGTTCTTACGTCATAATTCAAATTCTGTATGTTTCCTGTAAGAGTGAGGGTGTCGCCATGATATTCAAACAGTGAAATTCCGTTTTTTCCGATGGCAAATGCATAGTTGATGAATATCTTACTCAGGTGTATTTTCCTGAAGTCTCCCTCAAAAATCAATTTTACTTTGTCGTTTTCTAATAACTGGTAAATACCCTTCGAAGTGGCTAGAAATAATGCGTCGTTTATCTCGGTGATGTCATGAGTTTCAGCCGCAATGTCCGAAACCCGTACAAAGGAATTTTCGTCGTTGTAATCGCTCAACTCCGGATTTCTCATGTAGGGCGTATTGTAATAATACAGGCCCTGTGTGCTGCCCAGGTAAAGCGTTCCACGATAGCGGAACATTGTACTGATGGCCCCGTTAATGCCATAACTCGTGTTGAAGTATCCCAGCGCAGAAGGATAATCGACCATGGTAATTCCGTTATAGGTGGTTATCCACAACTGACCGCTTCTACCTACATACAAATCGGTTACCCGATTGTCGAGCATGCCATGTTTTTTATTGAGTGAAAATTTATATTGCCCGTAATCGTCGTAACAAATTATACCACCATACTCGGTACCTGTGACAATGGAACGATCCGAGAGCATGATGCTTTTAACGTATCCGTTCTCGTTGATATAAGAATCAGCATCTGTAGCAAAATAGCTGATTTTTCCGGGACTCAAAAAATAGAATCCATCGGTTTCGAGGCACTTTACTAAGATTGTTGTATCGTTAAATTTTAAAACATCAATCACACGATTACCTATAAAATACTCATTGTTGTTCACAGGTTTGATTCTTTTGCTTCCCGGATCGAAAACCTGTAAACCAATGCGTGGAGTCGAAATATAAATTTTCCCTTGAGCTTCGAAAGCTTTTATGGGTTCCTGAGATTTATATATCACCTGCAATGAGTCGTTTTTATTGGTTAAAATCATATCCTGACCAATAAAATAAACCTGACTCCCCAATGCTGTAATCAAATTAATCTGCCCGAAAAATATGTTCTCAGGTATTGCAAGTTCTTTAATTTCGACCCGGTTGAAGTGGGATTGCAGTCTTACAATTGAGTTATACCCTCCGGCATAAATATCCCCTTTGGGTGTAACGCATAAAATTGGTGTTCCTTTGAGCGGGTAACTTTGCCAGCTTGCATTGTCGAATCGCAGGATGTTGTTCAGATTTCCAAAATACATAATGCCCAGCTGATCCTGAGTAACCGAAAAATTCTGGCTTTCCTGTTTATATTCCTTGGGAGCAAAATTAATGAAACGGGGCAGGCCATGTTCCAGATATTGGGCTCCTGCGTTACATCCAATTGTAAGAAATACTAAGGTTGAAACTACGCCAAGCCAAACCTTAAAACGATATTTGAGTTTTTCCGGGTACTTCATAAAGAACAAATCATGTGTCGAATCGAAAAACGCAATTTATCAAATATTTTTAATCATAACATTTAATTGTTTTATTTGTTATTATTGTTAATTGTGCACGAAACTATGAGCTCAGGAAAAGAAAACAAACCGCATATTGGAATTTACGGGAGGCGTAATGCCGGGAAAAGTACGCTGATAAACCGTCTTACCAATCAGGAGATTTCCATTGTATCGGAACACGCCGGTACAACTACCGATCCGGTAAAAAAAAGCGTTGAAATTACAGGTTTTGGCCCTGTGATTATTATTGATACTGCCGGTGTGGATGATGTCGGTCCGCTGGGCGAAAAACGGGTGGCCAAAACCCTGCATTCGGTCGATAGTATCGATTTGGCAATTGTTGTAATTACTGATAATACCATTGCGGATAGTGAAAAAACACTATTTGAATTGTTCCAAAAAAAGGAAATCCCCTTTTTTATCGTTCACAATAAGTCAGATATAAGTCCGCTTGACCCCGTTTTGGCTGACAAATTAAAAAAGGAATTCAATGTTTCGGTGACTGATTATTCGGCAGCCACCGACAATAATATTGAGCAAATTATCGGGCTTATTAAAAGAAGCATTCCCGACTTATCGTGGAAAACGCAGTCGATGCTGGGCGGACTGGTGGCTTATGGTGATATCGTACTGTTGATTACTCCCATCGACATAGAGGCTCCCGAAGGCAGGCTTATTCTACCACAGGTGCAGACTATCCGCGACATACTCGACAACGATTGTACTGCCATCGTGGTCAAAGAGCGTGAGGTTGATGCTTTTCTGAGGAAAACCAACATCAAACCCGCATTGGTTATCACCGATTCTCAGATTTTTCTTAAAGCCGATGCAAGTATTCCGAAAGAAATTCCGCTAACCGGTTTTAGTGTATTACTGGCGCGTTACAAAGGCGACTTCGAAAACTATTTGAAAGGAACCCCAAAAATTTCGGATTTGACAAACGGCGACAGGGTGTTAATTCTCGAAAGTTGCACCCATCATGTTTCGTGTGATGATATTGGCCGGGTGAAAATACCCAGATGGCTCACCAATTATACCGGAAAGCAATTGGAGTTTGATGTGGTAACCGGCTTAGACAAACTGCCCCGCGATATTCACAATTATGCCCTGGTGGTTCAGTGTGGGGGATGTGTTTTAACCCGCCGGCAGGTTATCAACCGGCTGAGGCCTGCGGTTGAAGCCGGTATTCCGGTAACCAACTATGGCATGGCAATAGCCTGGATGCATGGCATTTATCAGCGTGCTGTGGCCCCGTTCACCACCAATACAAACGAAAGCGAATATTTGTAGTTGTTTATTTTACCTTACCAATTTTTTCTTCAATCGAGGCAATTTTGCCGGTAATTCTGCCCATCGGTTTATTGGTTTGAATATCGAATGTAGCTGTACAGTACACACGGTTTCCCGCATCTGCCACCAATGCATACGCCTTGTCGACCAGGTTTAGCGATTCCTGCAGGGTTGCGGTTTCCACGATGGTAGCCATGGGGGTCAGCCGGTAATCGTAGCCCGATTCGGCAACCATTTTGACAATTCGGCTCACATAAGGACTTACACTGCTTCCGCAGTCGGTAGGGAACATGGCAAAACTCATCAGTACAGACATGATACTTTGTGCTAAGGGAGGTATCCGAACAATAAGTTGTTTATTTCGCTGCTTACCTTCCGGTTTATTATTACGGTTGCTTCTTTATAGGCGTCGTTGATGGCGTCGGTGTTGTTTTCGCCTTCGCCTTCGGCTGTAAAACGCTTCTGATATAGCAGATTGTTCTGGTTGTCCGACATGCTTACCGTGAGTTCAACACCTGCACTGCAATATCCGTGTGAGCTTTCCTTGATGGTGGCATCCGATGCTATCTGAATTTTAAAATCAGCCAGTGAATCGGCTTTAACAATACTATTGTTTGTGGCCAGTGAGCCCTGCATGGCATCACGCATAATGGTTTTGTTGTTGGGTTGCCCCAATTGTTTCTCGAAACTTTCGATAAAAAATGAGGGTTTACTAATCTGTATCAATAATGTGCTTTTGCTGACCGGAATTTGCCGGATGATACTTCTCACCAACGGATCTTTCGTTACGCGCGACCAGGCAACCATATCAAGCCCCGACGAAAGTGTCTCGTTTTTGTTGGAACTGGTGATTTTATTCAGATTGCAAACAATCCTACCCGTATTGTCGCTTATATATTTGGTTTGTATGAGATTTCCCGACGACAGGTTTACTTCGACCGGTATGTTGGCAACGGGTATGTTTTTCGAATCATAAACGGTAAATGTTTTATCGGCAGCTGCAATGGTTTTACCCCGTACAACCGATAGTTCGGGTTGGGGATATTTTACCTGAAGCGACTGCAATATTTCTATCATCGACGAAAAGCATAAACGGGCAAGATCGGTCGATTCTCCATTGACATTAGCGGCGGTGCTTTCTCCCATATAGGGTTTAAGAACGGCAAGTCCATCGGCAAAAAAACTGAAAGCTTCAAAATATGCATTATTCTTCAGTTGCTTCAGTCCTTCGTTATATTTCAGTAACGCATCGTTGATTGCCTGATTTTTTCGCTCGGCTTTCAGGCTGGCATGTTTCTCTTTCGAGAGCCGGTAATAAACCCAATAGTATTCTTTGCTTTCCCAGGTTTCGACCAGTTCGTATCCTTCCAGAAAAATGTCGGAGGAAGCTTTTATTTCGCTTGACCAGTTTTCGTTGATATGATAATTGTTTTCGATTACCGACAAAACAGATGAACTCGAAATATTTACCGAAATCTCGCGGCTCAAATCACCTAATGCCTGTTGCTGGGCTGTCTGTGTGTAGTCGGCAGGGTCGTATCCTGTTTTTGGAGCCGAGCCGATTCCAATATAGTAGAACGAATTTACCGGTTTGGTTTTTACCCATTCGGGAGGTGGCGACTTCTGGCTTGCTGACTGTTTGAGGCTATCACAAGCCGTAAGCAGCAGGAGAGATGCGAATATTAAAACAATTGAGATTCTCATTTTTCAGGATCATAAGTGTTTACAGCATCAGCAACTTTTCCTGCAGCTACAGTCATGGCTTCTCCGTTCAAGGTATTGTAATCTTTGATTACCCTGCGGCCATTCAGCAAATCCTGCAATGCTTTTATATCTTTCGGGTTGTCGTTAACCACATCTTCGGAACTGGCAGAACCTGAGTTTTTCCAGTAACCGGGTATGAGATTCTTCTTATCACCCCCATAATCAGCGTACACTATATTGTCTTCGCTGATAAAGGTGTGGCTGTTGGTGCTGATAATTTCGCCGGTTTTACTTTTCACGAGCTTATAGGTAAACGAAATCTTCACACTGCGTCCCATCGAGAACTCTTTATAAATCACTTTTTCGTAATCGGTAACAGTTTTTACGTTGCCAGCCTCGTCTTTTACCTGCCGTAGCTTTTTTATGTAGCCCCGTTTTTCGGTTTCTTTCAGGGTGCCTTTGTCGTATGCAAATGCGGTTATACTGGTATATAAACTGATATCAGCAGCCGATCGGGCAGTTGCAGAATTCATCTGATTCGATTGTGTCGGAGCTTCCATGAGTTTAATAAACGGGTTTTGTTTTTCCTGAATCGATTTATAAATCAGTGCTTCAAGTCCCGATTCAATATCACGGCTGGTAGTCTTATTTTCGACCGGAAAAATAACCAGATTTAATGTGGCTTTTTTAAGGCTCTCGGCTTTTAAATCGTAAGAGTCTTTGTAATTACCATACTCGTTTATGATTTTATCGTACAGATAATAGGCCGACCGATACAGTTTATTGTCGAATTTAAGCTGTGCCTGACGGTAAACCGGTTCATACTGGGCAATACCAAGTTTTTCTTTGGCATCTTTGTAATTGGGTTGAAGGGTGGTAATTTCACGGAACAATTTTTCGGCTTCCGGAAATTTTTCAGATTCAAGGAGCTTGCTTGCTTCTAAATATTTATCGGCAAGATATATGTCTTTTACCTCATCGTAATACTCACGATAAAAAGCCGGGAAATTCAGCTCTACTCCAATGGCTGTTATTTTATTGAAGTAATCATCAGCATCCTTAAAATTGTAAACGGCTTCCTGATTATTGCCTTCGTTATAGGACTTATTGAACGCCGAGAGCTTCTTGTCGAGTACCCGTTGTCCGGTGCGCTTCATTCCCATTTTTGCTTCCACATTACTCGACTTGGCAACCACTGCCTGATAGTAATAATCGGCAGCATCGGCATACATTCCGGCTTCCTCCATTTTTGCGCCTTTTTTTGTCATTCGCGACGACAGGCAGGCTGTTGCCAACACTGCCATTCCGATAATCAAAAGAATCGATGTAAACTTTTTCATAGGCCGAGTCCTCGTAATTTATAGCTGGTAAAATTATAAAACATATTGATATTTATTATTGTCTGAGGATGTCTTTTTCGGTATTGACAACTTTCTGGTAGTGGTCATCGCTGTAATCAATCATCAAATCGCCATTTACCTTGAAGAATTTAATGTAATTTACATGTAAGCTCCTGAACAGCGTATCGTAGTAAATACCTTTCATAACCTTGATTTGTTTGTTCCCGCTTTTGTAGTCGCGCATCTGGGCCTGAGCACCACTGGTAATGCTAATCGGTCCGCATTTCAGAACCTGGCCGTTGTTGGTGTAAAAACTTACCACCCCGTTGCGGCTGCTTAAACGCGTAAGCATTTGCAGATTTGTGTAAAATCCTTTGTATGTAGTTTTAAACGATGGGCTCAGCGTGTTCAGGGTCGCCAGTATTTCTTTTCCCGTTATGTCGAGGTTGGTGTTTTCGAGGGTTTCCATGAGTGCAAAAAAACCGGCGATACTGCGATTGTATTTCATCGAAATGTATTGGTCGGTAAGTTTTTTCCATGTATCAACAAACTCAAAGCTTCCTGCTGCCCTGAACTCTGGACCTATTGTATAACGGGCTTCTCCAAGACCTCTTTCAGCAGTTACCACAATGGCATTCCGGTCGTTTTGATAGATGGTAATGTTTTCGTCCCATGTGTCGTCTTGTACATACATAAAGCCTTGTACTTCACCGGTTTCCGAAAGCAGTCCCTGAAACGCATAGGGTTTGTTTCGGGTAGCTGTGTCGAGCGAAATCTGTACCAGCCAATCCATATTACCCGATGGGCTCATTTTCAGCACAAACTGGTCGTCGGGAGATTTCGCTTTCAGTGTGTTTTTATCCGATGTAAGGGTTCCGCTAAACTGGCCGGTGAGATAAATATTGCCGTTTTTGTCGGAAGTAATGCCTCCGGGAGCAATGTAGCCATTCGACTGAAACGTGCTCACCCAAACCAGATTGTTTCCCTTGTCGTAGGTGGCCAGAAATAGACCGGTTGTGTTTTTATCAGGGTTGTAAATGGTTTTCCCAAGCTGAAGGCTGTCTTTAAAAAAGCCTGCCACCACGTAGCTGTTGTCTTTTAGTTGAATTAAGTCGTTGGAACTTCCGGTTCGCGCTCCGCCGGCCTTGTAGATGCGCTCCCATACATATTCGGGTTGATCGGTTGCCGGATTGCGTTTTTCGGGGGCAATAACGTTCAGCTTCGATTTCTTGTATTCAGGCATACATGCACCGATTGGAGCGTTAATGTAGGTTGGGTCGCAGATGGTGTAATTACCGCCTTTATATTCAATAAAGTCACCGTAAACATTCTTTCCAAAACTAACGGCTGTAGCCACATGCAGCGGGTAACACAGACTGATAACCGGGAGTTGCATAAATTCGCTGACCAGAAAAGCAAAGAAAACTGAGCGGTCTTCGCAGTCGGCAGCCGGATAATACAGCATTTCTTCGGCGAAAAAATATTTTTCTTTACCAAACTGCTCCTGATCGGTTTTATACTCAAAACCGGTTTGAACGAACTTCAAAAGAAATGCTACCGCTTCTTTTTCGTTCATCGAATGTACCACCGGCCAGAGCGATTTAGCCAGCGATTCTTTGGTAAGCTCCGAAACTCCTGCATCAAAATACAGCCCAATGTTGCATTGCGGGTAGTTTTTGTAAAATTCAACCAGGTTTTTGTTGTATTGCACCGAAAACGAATATTTTTTTGAATCATGGGTAAAACTGATATTGCGCTTCAGCGTATCTACCGGCAAAGCCGGTGGGCTGTAAAGATTGAAATTCATAATCTGATTGGCTTCCGGGTAATCGTTGGCATAGGTAAACAGGGTTCCCGGGTTATCACCGAAAAGATAGTATTTCAATCCGTCGAACGAGTAATAATTGTAGCCATATATCTGATTCACCGATGGTACAAGCAAATACACCATGTTGTTCTGATATCCAACCTTGGTTTTATAACCCATTTTGGTAAGTATGAACCATTGAAACAATCTCTGGGTGTTCTGGTCGCCCGATACTTGTGCCGAAAGTTGACGGGTAAGTTCCCAAAGGCCCCAGTCATTCAGGTTCATGTGTGATTTAATTTTTAACACCTGCCCGGTTATCGAATTATAATCGAACTGTATCATTTTTTCCCAGTACGATGCAATACTGCTTTCCGAAACATCATTACCAAATTTTGTGCAAACCTCCATCGGTACGGTTATCTGAACCATAGAACCATAAAATGTAAATGTTGCCGCTTTATAGTCGATGTTGGGTTTGCGCTTCTCGTCAATGGGGATTGCCTGCCGGGGTTTCATAGAATACGACTCGGTTGAAACCTGATTCACAATTTGTTTGGGTTGTATTTTTCGAACAGGCTCAACATTAATAATTTGCTTATAAACCGGGATTTTTTCGGGACCCGGCATCTCTTCGACCGACATGGCCTTAAATAGCTGAAACTGTTCCCAGTCTTTTTTCAGATAATCGGCAAATTCTTTATCCGCCTGCTCTACATATTTTCGATAATCGTCACGAAGTTCCTGAAGACCTTTTTCGTATTCCTGTTTGAATTTTTCAAATTCATCGTCGGTTTGAGCCTGAACCGATGAGCCTATTGCTATAGTAACAATGAATGCCAGAAGTATCGGTTTCTTTTTCATAGAGAGATTATTAGAACACTAAAATAAACAATTTTTATGCCAGCACAAAATTGAAGAAAAGAATAACTTCAAAATACTCAATACGACTTATTTGGGGTCTTTAATTCGTGATAATGCGTGTATCCATTTGCGCTTTTCAAAATTGAAACGTTCCAGATTTTCGGGTTTTACGGGTTCTGCAGGAGGTGCCTGAAATGTAAGCGGGTCGATTTTGGCACCGTTTTCGTGTATTTCGTAATGGAGATGAGGGCCTGTCGACCAACCGGTACTACCCACGTAACCAATTATGTCGCCTTGTTTTACGTAATCACCGGCCTGAAAATTGCCAAACGAGTTGAAGTGCATATAGACTGTTGAATACACACTATTATGAACAATTTTAATGTAATTTCCAGCACCCGATTCGTATCCGCGAACCGCAATCCGCCCATCGGAAGCGGCAAAAACCGGGGTGCCATAGGGTGCTGAATAGTCCACCGCCCGGTGTTCTGTTACCTTGTGAAATATGGGATGCATGCGGGCATTGGTATATCGGCTGCTCACATTGCTGTATTGCAGCGGAGCCTTTAAAAATGTCTTTCGCATACTCATGCCGCTCGTGTCGAAGTATTGCTGGATGCTATCCTGTTCGAAGGGAATTGCCCACAACTCTTTTCCGCCGTGTGTAAATACAGCTGCCTCCACTTCGATGTTTCCGATGCTCTCTCCTTCGACGCTGAGTTCTTTATAGAGTACTTTAAAATAATCCCCCTTTTGTAATCCATAGAAGTCAATCGTCCAGGCAAAGGTTTGCGATAATTTAATTGCCAGTTCCCAGCTCAGATCCTGACCAACCAGGGTGTTCCACAGCGATGTCTCGATTACCCCGGTAGCGCTGAGGTGCAGTGTGTCAACCTGTTTTTGATATTTTTTAGCAATTACCGAATCGGGATATGTAAAATCGAAGCTGGTATACACCACCAATCCGTTTTCGTAAACCAGGTATTTGGTTTGGGGAATGCTATCAGACAGTGTGTCAACGAACACAGTGTATTTGTTCCCAACGTGTATCATGGTCAGGTTAAGGCTGTCGCACGACATTTGCCCGATTTTATGAATTAATGTTCCCGAAATTCCATATTTCGAAAGAATGGAGCCAATGGTTTCACCCGTTCTGACCGTATCGGTGATAATCTGAAACGTACCAACAGGAATTCCGTAGAGGCAAACTGCTTCTTTTTTTTCGGGAGGAGCCTGAGTGCCACCCAAAGGGAAGAAACGCACATAAAGCACGACAGCGCTTACAGCCAACACAATCAAAAAAATAGCAATCAGCAGGTGTTTCTTCATCCTATCGGTTTGAGCACAATATTAATAATTTTCCTCGGTACCACAATGGTTTTTACAATTTGTAAACCCTCGGTCCATTTTGCAGTTCGCTCGTCCGACATGGCTGCCGCAATAATTTCATCCTGTGTGGCTTCAACCGGCATATCGATGGTGAAACGTGTTTTCCCGTTGAACGAAACCGGATAGCTGATGCTCTGTTCCTTCAGGATTGACTCATCATAGGCAGGCCAGCAGGTATTTACAATGCTTTCGGTTTTGCCCAGCAAGTGCCACAGTTCTTCGGCAATGTGAGGGGCAAAAGGTGAAAGTATTATGCAGAGGGGTTCGAGAATACAGCGTTTATTGCATTTCGAAAGCTCGTTTACGCAAATCATCATGGCACTCACTGCAGTGTTGAAACTAAACCTTTCGATGTCGTCGGTAACTTTCTTAATGGCAGTATGTAATTTCTTTAATTCTTCGGGGGAGGCCGCTGTCTCGCTTACCGAAAATTCGTTATTCTCGTTGTGATAGAGTCTCCAGAGTTTTCTGATAAAGCGGAACACACCCTCGATTCCATTGGTATCCCATGGTTTTGCCTGTTCCACCGGACCCAGAAACATTTCGTACAAACGCAATGTGTCGGCACCATAGCGCTCAACCAGATCATCGGGGTTGACCACGTTATACAGCGATTTCGACATTTTTTCGATTTCCCAGCCACAGAAATATTTTCCGTCTTCGAGAATAAAGTCTGCACCGGTAAATTCGGGTCGCCAATTTCGGAACGCTTCCAGGTCGAGCACATCGTTTTGCACTATATTCACATCAACATGGATGGCCTGCACATCGTAGCCTTCGCGCAGGTTGTACGAAACGAACGAATTGCTCCCTTTAATGCGGTACACAAAGTTCGACCGGCCCTGAATCATGCCCTGATTTATCATTTTTGCAAATGGTTCCTGTTTCGGGGTTAAGCCCAGATCGTAGAGGAACATATTCCAGAAACGCGAATAAATCAGGTGTCCCGTGGCATGTTCCCGACCACCGATATACAGATCAACCTGTTGCCAGTAGTTCACTGCTTGTTTCGAGAAATATTGTTCTTTGTTGTTCGGATCCATATAGCGCAGATAATAACCGCAGGACCCGGCAAATCCGGGCATGGTTGATGTTTCCAGGGGATATCCTTCTGCGGTTTGCCAATGTGCAGCCCGTGCCAATGGAGGTTCGCCGGTTTCGGTTGGCAGGTATGCGTCGATTTCGGGGAGCAGCAGGGGTAAGTCTTTTTCGTCGAGAACGCAGGCAATACCATCCTTGTAATACACTGGGAACGGCTCGCCCCAGTATCGCTGCCGGCTGAAAATGGCATCTCGCAGCCGAAAGTTGACTTTTCCCTTACCCAGCCCTTCGTTTTCGATATGTTTTATGGTAGCGGCAATGGCTTCTTTCACTTCCATACCTGTGATGAAGCCCGATTGTATCATGTAGCCCTCTTTCGAGTCGTACGATTCTGTCCATTCCGAAGTGTCGGATTTTTCATCGGGGTTTTGTGCAACTACCTGAATAACGGGAAGTGCAAAGTGCCGGGCAAAGGCAAAGTCGCGGCTGTCGTGCGCCGGAACCGCCATTATGGCACCTGTACCATAGCCGATGAGGACATAGTCGGCTATATAAACGGGTATTTTATTTCCTGTAAGCGGATTTATGGCATAAGCGCCGGTAAAAACGCCGGTAACTTTTTTATCGGCCATCCGGTCGACATCCGGTCGGTTTTTTGCCCAATGTATGTATTGGCTTACCTGCTCTTTCTGTCCGTCTCGGGTAATTATCCCGGCAAGCGGATGCTCTGGAGCCAGAACCATAAAAGTAGCGCCAAACATGGTGTCGGGACGTGTGGTGAAAATCTCAATTATTTCGCCGCTTTCGCTGATGGCAAAAGTGCATGAGGCTCCTTCGCTGCGGCCAATCCAATTCGATTGTATGTCTTTTACCGGCTCGGGCCAGTCAATGTTATCCAGGCCATCGAGCAAACGCTGTGCGTAGGCAGTAATCCTGAGCGACCATTGTTTCATGGTTTTTCGTTCAACCGGGTGGCTGCCACGTACCGAAAGCCCGTTGACCACTTCGTCGTTGGCCAGCACAGTGCCTAAGGCAGGGCACCAGTTTACCATCGTATCCGACAAATACGCCAGCCTGTAATTCATCAGCATGGCGGCCTTTTCGGCTTCACCCATCAAATTCCATTGTCCGGCTGTAAAACTGTTGTGTTCGCTGCTGCTGGCATCAATTCCGGTGCTTCCGTGTTTTTCGAAATGCGAAATCAGGCCAGAAACAGGAAGGGCTTTTCCTTCTCGCTTATCGTAATAGTGATTAAACAATTGAACAAAAGTCCATTGCGTCCAGTGGTAATAGTTGGGGTCGCAGGTACGTACCTCGCGGCTCCAGTCGAACGAAAAACCGATCCGGTCGAGCTGTTCGCGGTAGCGGGCGATGTTCTTTTCGGTGGTTACTGCCGGATGGGTTCCGGTTTGAATGGCATATTGCTCAGCAGGCAGGCCATAGGCATCGTAACCCATAGGATGCAACACATTGAAGCCTTTGTTGCGTTTGTAGCGGGCGTAAATGTCAGAGGCAATATAGCCCAGTGGATGACCCACGTGCAAACCCGACCCCGAAGGGTACGGGAACATGTCGAGCACATAAAATTTAGGCTTTGCAGCGTCGGTTTCTACCTTGTAAATCTGTTGGTCGCGCCAGTATTGCTGCCAGCGGGCTTCTATCTGCTGAAAATTGTAATCCATCTTCGTCGTAGTTCAGGCCGGCGAAATTACAAATTTTTACAGAAACTTCATAACCGTAAAGCACGGGGTTTTTCCGATTGAACCCTGGCTTAGTTACTTTGCATGATATTCTCGATTTCGGCTACACCGACCGGAATCCGTTTTTCGCCCAATATTCTGGCTCCGGTTGCGGTAATCAGCAGGTCGTCTTCGAGGCGGATACCACCAAAATTGCGGTATTCATTAACTTTTGCATAATTGATAAAGTCTTCGAATTTCTTTTCGGACTGCCAAATATCGATGAGTTCGGGGATAAAATAGCAGCCCGGTTCGTTGGTTAACACAAAGCCTTCTTCGAGACGACGTCCCAGACGCAGGAAAGCAGTTCCGAATAGGCTGCTCGGGCGAATTTCGTCGTCGTAGCCAACGTGTATTTGTCCCAGATCTTCCATATCGTGAACATCGAGGCCCATCATGTGGCCCAGTCCGTGGGGCATAAACAGGGCATGGGCACCGAGAGCCACGGCTTCATCAATGTTGCCTTTCATCAGTCCTATGGCCTTCAGGTCACCGGCCAGTGCCTTGCAGGCTTCGAGGTGTACCTGCTGATACGGGATTCCGGGTTTCATTATCGAAGAGGCGTGGTTATTGGCATGCAATACGGCTTCGTACACTTCTTTCTGTTTCTGGCTGAATTTGCCGCCAACAGGCATGGTGCGTGTGTTGTCGCTGCAATACATCATGGGGGTTTGCGCTCCGGCATCAACCAGCAGTAGGTCTCCGTTTTTCAACAGGTTCCCGTGTTCGTGGTTGTGGAGTGTCTGTCCGTTTTTCGAAAGGATTATCGGAAACGAGGGAACAGAACCGTACGACAACGAAATACCTTCGATATAACCGGCAATTTCGCGCTCAACAACACCTTCCCTGGCCATTTTCATGGCGGTAGTATGCATCAGATAACCAATGTTACAGGCTTTTTCGATTTCTTCTATTTCGCAGGCTTCTTTTATGTTGCGTTGTGCCACCACAGCTTTTATCAGGGGCAGTGAGGCTTCGGCTTTCATATTTTCGAAACCGATACCCAGCAACTGGTGGAGCAAAATCATATTATCGTGCCGGTAGGGTGGTAAAAAGTGTAGGTTGCGTCCTGCCGATTTGGCTTTCGCGATTTCGTTGGCAAGCTCGCCGAAAGGCTGTGAATGGTTTACCCCGCAACGAAGAGCCAGTTCTTTTATCGAAGGTTGCGGACCCATCCAGATGATGTCGTCGATATCGACATCGTTGGCAAAAATGGTGGTCTTGCCGGCTTCGGGGTCAACAATTGCAGCCATTCCTGGCAAATCAAGACCGAAGTAGTACAGAAAAGTGCTGTCCTGACGGAAGTGATATCCGTTGGCCGGATAATTCATTGGCGACTCGTTGTTACCGAGCAAAACGATTATACCATTGGGAACCAGCTGCATTAACCGGTTTCGGCGGGTGGTGTAAATATTGGCTTGAAACATGGTATTGAATAATTAATGATTAATATTTATTGTTTTACAAAGCGTTGAACCGCTGTTGTACCGTCGAAACGCAGAAAATACGTCCCCGGTTGCAGACTGCTTACATCTATGGTTTGCCCGGCGATATCCATTGCGCCGCATCGGATTGTTTTCCCTGTGATATCCGCAATATGGTAATTGCCTTTTCTGTTCCCGGGATACAGAAAATCTGAACACGGATTGGGATAGAGCTTTTGTTCGCTGGCCGCACTTGATTGAACCGAATTCCATAACATGGCCGCCTTTAAAAAATCAACCTCTATGATATCGCCGGTACCATCGAGATAAACGACTGCAAGGGGTTGCCTGAGTTCTTTTGCCCAGAAGTAGTAGTTGTTGAATTCCACCATCTGATATTCGAGCGAGAAAACGTTGAATCCGCTGATATAACCACGTATTGAATCAACATAGTGACCCCATTCGTGCACCCTGATTACATCGAAAGTACCATAATCGGTAGTCATGCTTCCCCAGGCATCGGCCTCAAAATTTTTGTAAATGCTTCGGCGATAGAGTGAGTCCGCATTGGCCGATACAAAATTGTGCCACACCTGCCACGAACCCTGTGTTTCGAGTTCGTCGCCATAGGTAAACGGTACCGGCATCAGTATTTCTTCTTCGAGGTTATACACATTGGTCATGCCATAGCCGAAGTCGGAACGATACCCGTTGATGCGGAAACCGTTTTCGTCGGTGTTGAACATAATGTAACCAAACATATTGGCCGGCGATGCGCCAAAGGGTCCGGCATACAATACCGAAGGACCATAGGTATAGGTGTTCGATTCCGGAAAAGCGGAAGCAAAGTCGAGGTTTTCGTTAAGGCCATAGCAGGCGAACTTCAGCGAATCTTCAACCAATCCCGTGAAATCCCATGTGAGAAACGATTCTCCGGGAGCCCCAATATCAACACTGGCATTTTTATCAACCGAAATCATGAATGTATCACCGGGTTGTATCAGGTCGGTGTGCTCGATGCTTATCTGTGCAAAAGCACCCATTGCTGCAGACGCGAGAAGGAAAAACACAAACAGTTTTTTCATAGGACATTACTTATTTAATGCCCAAATGTAAGAAAGTTTTTTCCTGAAAAAGTAAATACGATAAAAAAAGCCTGCCGAAATCAGTCAATTTCGAAATGTTCTTCGGTAAAACGAATCTCATATTGTTCCAGCTCATTCAGAATGGGCATATAAAGTTCGGGAATCACGGGAACGCTTACCCCGGGTGTAATATACTCATCGTTCAGCACCATTTTGGTGGCAATAGCGGCAGGAATACCTACGGTAATCGCCATGGCTGTGTTGCTTCTGTCTTTTCCGATATACACCATCGACGACCTGATGCCTTGTTTTTTGCCCGAAAGTTCATATTCGAACTGATGCTGCATCACAATCATGTCTTTATCGTCGGCGCCGAGTGCCCATTTTTCTTCGAGAAGTTTCTGAAGTATCTGAGCCGGTGTGGCATTTTTCATGTTGATCCGTTTATCGTCGAATATACCCAGCCATTCGAGTTTTTTCATGATTTCACCATGGCGGTCTAAACCGAGAAATTCGCAGAGCTTGTCTTCGACTTTAGCCAGCGGATCGTAGCGCAGGTACGAATTGATGAAATCGCGGTAGGTGGCGTTTTCTGAATCTTCATACACATAGGTGTCGTCGGTGATACCGAGTTGAATAAACACATTCCAAGCTTCGCAATAACCCGGGCGCCGCATGGTTCCACGGAACAGTGTCGGGATGTCTTTTAAACCATAGGTTTCGCGGTAGGAGAGCGAATCGCGGTTGGCATAAATCTCAAAATCGCCGTATCCGGGAACACTGGTAGTCTCGAGCCGTTTATAAATCAGATGATAAGGGATGTATTTGTAGCGCCCGTTGCGGATGAAACGTGCGGTTCCCTGACCGGCCAGCACAACATTGCGCGGGTTCCAGGTAAATTTGTAATGCCACGGGTTGTCGTCATATTCAGGGGCAATCAGTCCACCCGTACTCGATTTGAACGACAAAAGTTTTCCGCCTTTACTGCGAATTTCGTCAATCACCTTCATGGCCGACATGTGATCGAGCCCGGGGTCAACACCCACTTCGTTGATGAAAATAAGATTCTTGGCTCTGGCTTCGGCATCAAGGGCTTTCATTTCGGGCGACACATACGAAGCGGTTACCATGTGTTTTCCATGATCGACGCAGGCGCGGGCAATAATGGGATGAAAGCGTGCCGGCAGCAGCGATACGGCTACGTCGCACTGACTTACATATTGTTGCACGAGGCTATTGTCGAGAACATCGAAAAATACCGAACGGGCATTCGGATGTGAATTTATTTTACGTGAGGCTACTGCCGGGTCGCTGTCGCCCACAATAACCTGCCAGTCGTATTTTTCGCTTCCGCGGAGTAAATAATCAATCAGTGAAGTTGCGCTGAGGCCGGCTCCCAATACCAATACTGTTTTCATTTTGTTTCAATTTTTAGCGCAGCTAAGCTAAAACATATCCGGCGTTTGTCAAAGCATTATTTTCGGTTTGATTATGGTTAAAAACACATTGGGGTATTTGGACAAGATGAGGAATTATTATTTTTGTTTCAAACTATGTATTATGCGGTCTTTTGTTTTTCTATTCCTCATTTTTATTTGCGCCAAATGCGCTTTGGCACAGGATGTAACCGGCAAATGGATAACTGTTGACGACCAGACAGGCATCAAGAAATCAGTGGTGCTACTCTACGAAAAAGATGGCCGGCTCTATGGTAAAGTAATTGCCATTCTCGATAAGTCGAAAGGAGAAGACCCGTTGTGCACCAAGTGCAAGGGCAAGCTGAAGGACAAACCCATATTGGGCATGACGGTCGTAAACGGCCTTACGAAAACAAAAAAGGGTTGGGAAGCCGAAAATGCCTTTCTTGAACCCGAAAGTGGCTGGGTAGTCGACGGCAGATTATGGCCCGAAGGCGACGAACTCAAAGTGCGGGCTTATGTGGGGGCACTCTACCGCACCCAGACCTGGATACGCTTGAAGTAGACAATACACAGCGCAATAGTGGAATCACCTTACGTATTCCACCAACCCATTTTTATCGAAATTTTGTGTCGAGTCAATCAAAATGTTTTGTAACTTTACACAGTGTATCGAGATGAACGATTTTTCGGAAAACCGTAAGAACACAATTCG
>JAKQPY010000123.1:0-47655 GCA_029564465.1 Bacteroidota bacterium
CAGTTTCCCTTTCATTTTTTGCAAGCTTTTTCACTAAAGTACAAAAAACCTTGCAATTTAAAACCCTATTATCCAACGCTTTATCAACATTTTGTTGTTGATTATCAACAGGTTAGACTTAATTTAAGGATTGACTAAATAGTGAATAACGTTAAGTTGACATCTCGACTCCGCACGACGTCCTGAAGCGGAGCCAGGATGCCCGCAATCCAAATTACAAATGTATCACTTCGCCGTAGGCAGCAGCAGCGGCTTCCATAATGGCTTCCGACATGCTTGGGTGCGGATGAATACTTTTGATAAGTTCGTGTCCCGTAGCTTCGAGTTTACGTGCAACCACCATTTCGGCAATCATTTCGCTCACATTATCGCCAATAAAGTGGGCACCGAGCAATTCACCCAGTTTTGCATCGAACACCAATTTAATAAAACCGTCTTTATTTCCTGCAGCTGAAGCCTTTCCAGATGCTGAGTATGGAAATTTACCAATCTTCACTTCGAAGCCGGCTTCAATAGCCTGTTTTTCGGTCATTCCCACCGAAGCAATCTCGGGTGTTGCATATATACACGAAGGTATATTATTGTAATTCACAGGTTCGGCGTGTTGCCCTGCAATTTTCTCAACACAACAGATAGCCTCCGCTGATGCAACATGTGCCAATGCCGGTCCGTGTACAATATCTCCGATAGCATACACGCCTTCAACATTGGTACGGTAAAAATCGTCCACCAGAATTTTGCCTTTTTCGTTGGCAATATTCAGGGTTTCGAGCCCAAGGTTTTCGAGATTGGTGGTAACACCGGCAGCCGATAACACCATTTCGGCTTCGATAGTTTCGGGCCCTTTTTTCGTATTGACGTACACCCGGCATTTACCGCCTTCAACTTCTACCTTTTCGACAGCCGTACCGGTCATAATTTTAAGTCCGGCTTTTTTAAACGATCGCTCAAGTTGTTTCGACACTTCTTCATCTTCGAGAGGAACCAGGTTGGGGAGGTATTCCACCAGCGTCACTTCGGTTCCCATACTATGATAAAACCATGCAAATTCGGTTCCTATGGCACCACTGCCAATTACCACCATCGAAGCGGGTAATTTCTTGAGCGTTAAGGCTTCGCGGTAACCAATAATTTGGACTCCGTCCTGCTTTACACCCGGAAGTTCTTTTGAACGGGCACCGGTAGCAAGAATAATATGCGTTGCCGTGTACTCTTTTGTTTCACCGGCCTCATCGGTAAGCGTTATGGTATTCTTGGCTTTCAGTTTTCCGAAACCTTTCAGCACAGTGATTTTATTTTTCCCAAACAGAAACTGTATGCCCTTGCTCATACCATCGGCCACCGTGCGACTGCGTGCAATTACTTTTTCAAAATCGGGAGCTGCAGTTCCCTGTATCGAAATTCCATAATCATCGGAATGTTTCATATAATTATAAACCTGCGCACTTTTCAGGAGGGCTTTGGTAGGAATACATCCCCAGTTGAGACAAATACCCCCGAGTTCAGCGCGTTCAACAACGGCGGTTTTCATTCCCAGCTGCGAAGCCCTGATGGCTGCTACATAGCCTCCGGGTCCACTTCCAATAACGATTACATCAAAATCCATAGTAACAATTTTAATTTGTGCGAATGTACAATGATTTTTTCAAACCATATTCCAATAAACTAATTAGCACCGGATTTTGTTCCCGAAAAAAACGATTTTAAGGTCTTTGTTCCCCGAAAAGGATGAGTATTGTCGGATTGACTATCGTATCAAGGTAACATTCCCCTTATGCTTGTAGGTATCCTGATTGAGGCAGGTAGCTTCGAAAAAGAACACATACACATCGGGAGCCAGCACGTTACCTTTGTACGTGCCATCCCATCCCTGATCGCTGATATTATTCGATTCAAACACAATTTCGCCCCAGCGGTCGAAAACTGCAAAATACATATCAGTTATCAGGTGCAGCGGTGCATAGGGTTTAAAATAGTCGTTTTCACCATCGCCGTTGGGAGTAAATGCATTGGGGATGTATATATAGGGGTCACGGCAGATAATATCTTTCACCGAAACAATCACGGTATCGCGGTTGGTGCAACCATCGGCATCGGTGAGAACCACGACATAGGTTATTTCGTTATCGGGTGTAGTTACAGGATTTGCCGAAGATGTCGATGACAAATACAAGGGCGGATACCAAAAAAAAGTCGCAGAATCGCTGCCTACTGCATGCAGGTTTGTGGAATGACCCCGATACACTTCTTCCTCATCAGCATAGGCTTCGATTGGCGGAATATAATCCTCGTTCACAACAGTATAGTTTCCATAAATGTGGCATCCATTAGTATCGGTAACAGTTACGGCGTAAGCCCCTGCACACAGACCTGCTGCGAGGGATGTTGTTTGGCTGTCTGACCAAAGATACGTATAACCCGGGGTTCCCCCTTCCACGGCAATATCCACAAATCCGTTGCAGACACCCGAACACCGCATATTCCTCACCTGGTCGCTCATCAGCAGCTGCGGAGGTTGGGTCAGTTCAATCTCAGTGGTATCGGTACATTGATTGGCATCGGTAATGGTAGCTGAATAAACGCCGGGACCAAGACCACTAACCTGCTGGGTGTTTTGTCCGCCGGACCAGCTGAATTCGTAATCGATGGTTCCACCACTGACTTCGACGATAACACTGGCGGTTTGTCCAAAACACAAAATAGGCTGGGTTACATTAATGGCACCAACCAGCTGCAATGGCTCCGTGACAAATGCATAGCGATGCAATACACAATTCTCCGAATCGATTATCGACACAATGTAGGGACCGGCACACAGGTTGGTAATGGTAGGCCCTGTGCTTCCATTCGACCACTGATAAGTAAATGGGGGTGTTCCTGTGGTACCTGCCACGGTTATACTTCCATTGCACTGATCGAAACACCGCACATTGTCGATTGACTCAATAACACCACCGATATTTCCCGGAGGTAACATCTCCACCGTAACCGAAGTATCGCAACCATGGCTGTCGGTGATAGTTACACTGTTGGTTCCAGTTAACAGGGTTGAATTGGTGGGTTGAGTTCCCCCGTAAAGCCATGCATAGCTATATGGCGGAGTTCCTCCCGTTGGGCTTACTGTAGCACTGCCATACCCTACCCCGTCGCAGACCGGCTGAACTATATCGCTGAATTGGGCAACCAGCAGATCGGGCTGCTGAATAAGCACAGTTTGTGTAGCAGTGCACTGCAGGTTATCGGTAACCGTAACGGTATAGGGTCCGGCACACAGGTCAGTTAGACTTGGTCCACTGTCTCCATTGCTCCATGCATACGCATAGGGGGCAACGCCTGAAGCCGAGACATTGGCCGTTCCGGTGCAGTCGCCGTAACACAGTACGTCCTGTGATGTCGGGGTGCTGAACATCAGGTTATTGATTGTAACCGGAACCTGCGCCGTAGTGGTACATCCAATTTGATTGGTAACGGTTACTGTATAAGTAGTTGCCCCAGAAGGCGCTACCACCGGATGGGCTGTGTTTCCTCCACTGACAATACTTCCGGTTGGTGACCACTGATAGCTAAGAATATCCGATGTATTGCTGTTTCCCACGTGAAGGGTTGTTTGACCGCCAACGCAGACCATTGCACTCGGTGTAACATTGAGATTAAACTGATGCACCTGAACCACAATGGGGAGAACCATCGTTGTATTACACTGCTGTTCGGTTACCTGCGCATAATACACGGTGGTTGTTTGTGGACTTACAGTAATAGAATTTCCCAACCCGATTACCGGATTCAGACTCGGTGATGTAGACCACGAAAACGTAACATTCGAGAAGGTGCTCGATGCAAAAAGATTTACACTGCCACCGGGGCAGATTAAGGTATCTTCAGAAACCGACAGGTTCAACTGCGGTTGCATTACATTTACGGTCTGATAAATTGTATCGTTGCACAATCCATCAATTACGAGGATATAATCGGTTGTCTGGCTCGGGTAGGCCGTCGGGTTTTGAATATTCGGATTGCTCAGTCCGGAGGAGACAAGCCAATGAAAAGTAGCTGAGCCATAGTTTCCTTCGGGACCAATAATGATATGCTGACCGGGACATATCAGTTCATCGGGCAATGTATCGACACCGGAGTCCATTACAAACACCTCACGGATGAGTGTGTCGGCAAAATTACAACTCGATGGGTCGCTTACAATCAGCATTACTTCGTAAGTACCACCCTGAGTGTAGGTATGGTTAGGGTTGAAGGAGGTGCTGGTTGAACCATCGCCAAAATTCCAGAGGTACGTGGTTCCCTGACTGTTGTTATTAAACTGTACGTTGTAGGGGGCACACCCGGCAGGAATGGGATCGAAACTTGCATTGGCAAGATTCTCAATAATCCGGATTTTGAACGCGGCGTTATTGCAGTTATTATAGGTAGTTCCATTCCCGTTGACTTCGCTCCACACCCCCGGTGAAGTAGGAAATTCCTGGCATCCTCCGCAACTGGCACATACCGATTCGATAATATGCCCTTTTTTATCGAAACGCGAAGTTCCGCCATCCACATGATCGTGCCCTGAATATCCGCAGCCAGGGTAATGCACTTCGCCGAAGAAGGTACCGTATTCAAGTTCGCTGGCATCTTCTGAAAGCACCATAATATAGAAATCCTGTCCATCCGTTGCCGTTTGTATTGCATCCGACGTAACTTCCATACCCTTGGTACCATACTGACTATCCCAGGTGTAGTACTCGCCGGCTGAGTTATAGTAGTTATAAGCCCAGAATCTTCCCCAGCCAGCCAGATAAATACGGTTGCACACGTCGACAGCAAATGCCGTGATCGAAATATTGGGCATTCCATTGCCTGTACCGAAAACCGTTGACCATACCAACGACGACAAATTGGGGACGAACTTTGCTATGAACTGTCCACTATTGGGAACGTTATAGGCGGCGTTATAAATAAGGGTGGAACCCGTTGCTTTGGTTTGCCCGCAAATAAAAGCATTATTATCACCATCGGTTCTCACAAAATATGCCTGATCGTATTGATTAGATCCAAAATAAGATGACGCAATCAAAACATTCCCGTCTGCATTCAGGTAAGAAACAAAGCCATCGGTAGTTCCACCCTGAAATGTGGTTTTATAAGCACCAAAAGTCGTCGGGAAATTGGTTGACACTGTGCCTCCTGCCACATATACATTGTAGTCGCTGGTCAGATCGACCGAATAGATGGCATCGTCTTCGGAGCCACCAAGATAACTGCTCCAAAGCAGTTGTGTTAAATCTCCCTTCAATTTAAAAATAATACCATCCTGTTTGCCTCCTGAAGCGGGTTGAAATCCGTTATTAATACCCTGCGGGAAATTCAGTGAGAAAGTATTGGTAGCCACATAAATATGGTTTTTATCGTCGCAGATAACTTCGCCACGAGCACCGTCGGCATAGTTGTAATACAGCGAATCGTTGCCATGCATCATGGTCCAGTTAATATTGTAAGTCGGGTTGGTTTCGGCATAATACTGTTTAAAATTAAATCCATCGTTACCGCTTCCACCGATATAGGTTCCGCCAAGCAATGACGAGCCGGTTTCACTGAGTTTCACTACAAAGATATCTACCCCATACGGAAAAGAAATCACGTTATCATAAACCACGCTGTCGCCTCCGTTGAAAGTATTATCGAATGCACCGGGGCTGGTCGGAAAATCAGGCGAACCGGTTGTACCCATGATCACCAGTTGGTTTTCTTCGTTCACCACGAGGCTATGGGGCATTTCCTGACCTCCGGCACCGCCCAGATAAGTTGCGAACAAACGCTGGGTTCCATTTTCGTTGTACTTTATAATACCCACATCGCAACCGGCGGCATAATAGGATGAGTTGGGTATCGGAGCGGTTCCTCCTGCAAAATTCACCTGATAGGCACCCATCGAGGTGGGATATCCCACATTAAAAACGATACCACCCGAATAGACATTGTCGTCGTAATCCCATGTTGCGGTAAAGCCCCAGTTATCACCGGTAGAACCCGTATAGGTACTGAATACCAGTGATGGGTCAACCACCAGAGGATAGTTGGTGTCGTAATACCGGGCCAGTTTGTAGTTAAGCTTATTGCTACGCAGGTTGTAGGTGCAGGGAATCTCTACTTTTTCACCATCAATAATCTGATACACCAGGGGTTGCATTTCGACCACATCGTTTACAGTGGTAATAATTACCAGATTATTGTTGAGTACCTCCATTTTATCAACCCCTTCGTATTCAAGCGAAATATCGTCGATGTCTCCGCCGGGATGTACGATGAAATCATATTTCAAACCTTTTTCGGTAACATACAACTTCAGGTCGATATTGTTGTAGATGTTCTTGTATAATACTTCTTTGTATTTCGAAACATTTCCTGCCCATTTCGAAGGATCCGACCCAATGAAGAAATTCAGGTAATCGGAGTATTTATCGGAAGCACCAACAACAGGATTCGGATTGGCTCCCCGAAAATGCACCCGGTATGCATGAAAATTTATAATGTTTTCGTCGCGGTGCTCTGTTTCGCCATGATGAGCGAACGAATGGTCATGGTCTTTGCGGTCCATAAAGTTAAACGTGATGCTGTTGTTCTCGAGAAACATGGCACCATTGTTTAAACTGAGTTTATAAAGGATATGACTCTCCCACTGTCCTTTATTCTCGACAAACGAAAGTTGCGCCGAAGCCTCTATTGGGGTAAGGCAGAAAGCCAAAAACAACAATGTTATAGCCGAAAGAAGTTGTGTTTTTATCATTGTCGACGTGCAATTGGTAAAACTTCACAATTTACGTAAATCAAATGATTTTTACAAATAAAAAATCTGAGGTGGTTCAAATCTTAAAAACAATCCGATATTTTCATGATTTTAATTGCAGATTCCGGTTATGGCGAACCTTTATTACCCATGCCAGCAGAACAACAAGGCTCAGCACAGCAGCGACAATTATTCCCGGTGTAGCAGCCAGATTAAGCCCACCGGTTTTAACAGGAGCCAGCATAAGATAACTGAAACATACAAATGTGAGAAGCAAAGCCGGCACCGAAACCAACCAGTGGAACTTTTTCTTAAGTACCAGATACATAGCGGCTGTCCACAACACGATGCAGGCAAGTATCTGATTCGAAATCCCGACAAATTTCCATACGGTTCCGAATTGATTGCTCAAAATAAAGGTAAGCACAAACCCAAGTACAAATATTGGAATGCTCACAATGAGGCGGTTTTTCACACTGGCCTGACTAAAACTAAAAATATCGGCAACGGTCAGACGCGCACTTCTGAAAGCCGTATCTCCGGTGGTAATCGGGCAAACTATTACCCCGATTATGGCCAGCACGGCACCTGTTTGGCCCAGCCATGACCTTGAAATTTCGTTTACTACCCAGGCCGGATCGTGGTGCGCCAGCACGCTGTGTAAACCGTCGGTATTGCCAAAATAGTTCATGGCAGCAGTGGCCCATATCAGGGTAACAATACCTTCGGCAATCATGGCTCCATAAAAAGCAGGCCGTCCATGTTTTTCGTTCTTCATGCATCGTGCCATCATGGGCGACTGGGTTGCATGAAAACCCGAAATGGCGCCACACGAAACCACTATGAACATTACCGGAAACAACAAGTGGGCATGTTGGCCTGTGGCTGCCTGTCTCAAACTGTAAAAACTCAATTCCGTAAGGTGAAGGCTTCCGTTTGCCCCTTTCAGCACGAGTGAACCGCCAATGAGCACTGCCATCAGCAATAATAACACACCAAAAACCGGGTAAATCCTTCCAATTATTTTATTAATCGGGAGGAGCATTGCCAATATGTAATAGACGAAAACCACATAGAGCCAAACTACGTAGCCGCCACCAGTGATGGTTTCGAGCAGACGTGCCGGACCGCTCACAAAAGCGACACCCACAAAAATCAACAAAATCAATGTAAAGAAACGTAAAAAAACTTTGGTTCCGTTTCCAAGATAGGTACTTACAAGTTCCGGCAAACTGGCTCCGTTCTTACGTATCGAAAGCATTCCCGAAAAATAATCGTGTACGGCACCCATAAAAATACAACCCAATACTATCCAAATGTAGGCTGCCGGCCCGTAAACCGCTCCCAACACTGCTCCGAAAATCGGTCCAAGTCCTGCAATATTTAAAAACTGAATAATAAAAATTTTCCATGCAGGCATGGGAATAAAATCAACACCATCGGCCATGCTAACAGCCGGAGTTTTACTGCCTGAATCGGCACCAAAAAATCGTTCTATAAACCGGCCATATAGAAAATAGCCCGCTATAAGCACTGCAATTGCAACAATAAAAGTAATCATGACCTGTTTGTTATTCAGCTGTCAAGCATCAAAAACGAAGGTGCTTCACCGATTTATTTTCTGATTTAATAATTTCGAGTGCATTGATACCAATGCGCAGATGGTCTTCAACAAAACTGCGGGTAACTCCCTGATCGCTGTCGGAGGTTTTAATTCCGGTCGAAATCATGGGCTGGTCAGAAACCAGAAGCAAGGCGCCAGCCGAAATTTCGTTAGCAAAGCCCACTATAAAAATGGTGGCTGTTTCCATATCAATAGCCATAGCGCGGGTTTTCATCAGATATTTTTTAAAGCGCTCGTCGTATTCCCACACCCTTTTATTGGTGGTAAGCACTGTTCCAGTCCAATAGTCTCGTCCATAGTCCCGAATGGCGGTTGAAACAGCACGTTGGAGCATAAATGCCGGCAGTGCAGGCACCTCGGCAGGCAGGTAGTCATTTGACGTTCCCTCGCTTCGAATGGCGGCAATAGGCAGAATCAGGTCGCCCAACTCGTTTTTCTTTTTCAGTCCGCCACATTTACCAAGAAACAACACGGCCCGTGGGTGAATGGCACTCAGCAGGTCCATCATGGTGGCTGCATTGGGGCTGCCCATACCAAAGTTGATGATGGTAATGTCGCCACTGGTAGCTGATGGCATGTTTTTGTCGTGTCCTTCGATTTCGACGTTTCTTATTTTGGCAAACAACTCGACGTATAACTGAAAATTGGTCAGTAGAATGTGACGGCCAAAACTTTCCAATGGTTTGCCTGTGTAGCGTGGTAACCAGTTTTCAACAATTTCCTGCTTGGTTTTCATACGCATGAATTTTAGCAAAAATAGCAAATAGTTAGCGCTGCTACGCAACTTTAATCGATTTTTTTGATTCTACTGGATTGTTTTTATTTTTTTGTACCTTGCCACAAACGAAATTAACAATAAAAAAATCAGGGTATGAAGAGACTTATTTCTACATTGACGGCCATGGTAATTCTTGCGGTCGTGTATGCTGCAGAGCAACCCAGAACACCTTTTGTGGTGCTGCTTATTAATGGTGTCGAATATAAAGAAGGTGCTGAAATTACTGTCCGGCCCGGCGAAAAAATACAAGTCGAGGCAGTGTTACTGGGTGGACGCAGAGATTATTGCTCCGACCCGAATACCTATGCCAACGTGGGTAAAAACACGGTAATTGAATCACAGGGCGAAAACGGCATGAGTTTCAGCATTAATGGAGGACAATTCAGTGGCGTGTGGAGTCTTACTGAAGAAACTGCAACTTTTAGTTCAGGACCCGAAGTATTGATTACACCAAATAACACCAATCCTAAAATGAAGCGAAGTGCCACCGTAGAGTTTAAACAGGGCAACTATTCGAAAGTATTCTTTAAAGTAAGCTCCAAAAATAGCTGGCACTACGTAAGAAACACCCAGGCCGGTCGCTCGGAACAGGATGAAACCAACGAAGGCACAGCAACATTTTACTTCGTACTCAAAGCGGGAGATGGTGTTTGGTACTCATCTAATAATATATCGGCAACCGGTACTGAAGATTTTTCGGTTCGGAACAACCTCGACCGCATTCAGACATCCTATAATGAAATTGAAAAATGCCTCTTGCAAAAAAACATCAACGGTGCCCAAATGCAATTTGTAAACTTAAAAGCTTCTATTGGCGAACTCCAGAAAAACATCGACCGGGCTAAAGAAAAAGATCCTAAATACCAATGCAGCGTAAGTTTGCTCGGCTTACCCAGCGATCTTTCGATGCAACATATCGGTAACCTGAAAACAGCCTCCGAAAAATGGAAGGAAAATTATCAGATTTGCTCTGATAATGTATTGGCTATTAACGACCTGCTTTTAAAAACGCAAATGGACTTATCGGCAAATATTCTCAGATCAATATTTAAAAACTATATAAACTGGGGGACATCAATTCCTACAGGTATCGAAGATGTGTTTACACTGTACGACCCAAAGAACATTTTCACTCCACTCGATTTACCCCGTAAAGTAATGGGATGGTACGAAGAGGCCGAAAAAGATGCATCAATTTTAAAAAATCAGGCCAACAGCGTTAAAAACTTGTCGGAACTACGCACATTCTATCAGACACGCATGGATAATTTCGTAAAAGAACGGCAGGCAATTGTTGATATGATTAAGGATTTAAAGCCAGTCGAAGACTTTAACACTACTATGCAAAGCTATATGCAAGGGCAAAAAATCGTAAAATGGAGTCCGAAAAAATAGAATAAAGATCCCCGACTAAAATGATGTTGAGTAAAAAGCAAAACAAGTTTGCCCGTACAAATTAATCATTCTTTTCGTTCTAATCAATGAGGTAAAGGATTTAGAGTCACCTATCGTTTACTCATCTTTACCAAAAGGAATAATTACGATAATTTTCATACCGGCGTGCCCGGTAATGGCATCAAGTTTTTCGGTGGATCCCTGATATGTTCCGGGGTTCAGATTTGCATTAACCGATTGCAGGTCAGCCATCATGTCGATTCCCAAAAATTTTGAAGGAGTTATACTCACATACGGTTCCAGGCAAATCAATCCGCCATAGGGTGAGTAACGGACAAAAAAGTTATAAGAAAATATGGTATTTCCGTGCCGTATTAAATTATCAGACCAACGCGCATTGGTTGCATAAGAAGCCACACTGCGTGTTTTAACCGAAAAATTACCCACACTGACACCACAACCCAGTGCAAAAAAATTCCAGTCGTAAAAAGGAGCACAAATGCCCACCGATATATCTAGCGTACGAAAACGGGCCCTTAGCTCCCGCGTAGTGGCAAAGCCATTGTCGTCGTTATAGGAAGCTTCGGCGGTTTGGGTTGCACCCCGATAGGATACCTCGGCAAATAAGCCGTGATAACGGTAACCCGAAGTCATGGTAAAACCCTGCAGAAAGTTGATGTATTCCATGGTTTTAGTCAGGTTGGGGTGGTTGTAATTGTAATTATCGATGATATAATCGAAGCGTTGAAACTTCAGCGGCGTTGCGGCGTTGTATCCCAATGCAACATAGGTTTGGGATTGCACTCCCATGGCAACGATTATAAACGTTAGTAAAATCAGAAGTTTTCGCAAGGGAATATGTTGTTTTTTCATTATATCAGTATAAAGTTCAGATCATCAAACGTAAAAAAAAAACAAGGTTTAAATGCAACAAAAAATATGCTAACTTTTCGTATTTAAGAAAATAAAATGGCAGGTATGCAAACAAATTATAATTTTGAAATCGAATGCTGAATAATTGAATAAAAAACAACTGATATTATCTGCCTTGTTTTCGGTACTTACCGGCCTGTTGCTATGGTTTATGTTCTGCATACCTCCCACCCTGTTCAACAACCCGGTGAGCATGGTACTGCTCGACTCCAACCGCCAGATATTAGGTGCTCAGATTGCCGGAGATCAGCAATGGCGTTTCCCCTACAACAGATCGGTAGCCGACAAATACCGGAAATGTCTTATTTGTTTCGAAGACAAACGTTTTTACCAGCACCCCGGGGTCGATCCTATTGCCATGATACGCGCTATGGGTCAAAACATCAGCGATGGTGAAATTACCAGTGGGGGCAGTACCCTGACCATGCAAGTGATACGATTAGAACGCAAAGGCAAATCAAGAAGTTTTGGTGAAAAATTACTGGAAGCCTTCATGGCGCTTCGCCTCGAAATTGAATATTCAAAAGACGAAATCCTGGCTCTCTATACGTCAAATGCACCTTTCGGTGGAAACATTGTTGGCCTTGATGCCGCATCATGGCGGTATTTCGGAAGGCCACCCGACCAATTGTCGTGGGCTGAGAGTGCCATGCTGGCCGTGTTGCCCAACAGCCCTTCGTTGATGCATACAGGAAAAAACCGTGATTTACTTCTGGCCAAACGCAACCGCCTTTTAGTAAAAATGTATGATAATGGAATTATCGACAGCATGACGATGGCTTTGGCAGTTGACGAAGACATACCCGATCACCCCTACCCCTACCCTTCGATGGCCAGACACCTGACGGGCCGTGCTGCAAACGAAATACCTGATAGCCGGCGAACCGGCCCCATGATCAGCACCATTGATAAAAATATTCAGGAGAGGGTAATGCAGATTGCTCTTTCGCATCAGAAATCGCTTGTCAGCAACGAAATCGGGAATGTAGCCGTACTGGTGCTGGATACGGAAACCGGAAAAACATTGGCCTATGCAGGCAATATTACCGATAGTTCGAATTACGTGTATAGCCCCTGGGTCGATATGATAATGGCTCCACGCAGCAGTGGCAGTATACTTAAACCCTTTTTGTATGCTGCCTTACTTTCGAGTGGAGAACTGCTACCCAATTCGTTGGTACCGGATATACCTATGCGGATTGGGGGTTTTGCTCCTGAAAATTTCGACAAGGAATATAGTGGTGCAGTTCATGCCGACCAGGCTCTAGCACGATCGCTCAATGTTCCCGCCGTATTGATGCTGAAAGACTATGGTGTTGCCCGGTTTAAATACCTGCTTGGAGATATGGGTTTGACTACTATCAGGCGCAGTGCCGGCGACTATGGTCTCTCGTTGATTCTGGGAGGTGCCGAAACCCGCTTATGGGAACTATGCGGTGTTTACTCTTCGATGGCCAGGGTATTGATGCACTACACCCGTTATAACAGCCGGTATTTTTCGCACGACTGGCGCAAACCCTATTACCTGAAGGACGATGAAAAACAATATGATTATTCGATTGAATCCGGTAGAAATTTTGGTATTCTGGGCGCTGCCTCGATCTGGTTCACTTTTCAGGCCATGCTTGAACCCGAACGACCCGAAGATCAGGGCATATGGCAACTTTTCGACTCACGGCAACAGATAGCCTGGAAAACCGGTACCAGTTTCGGTTTTCGGGATGCCTGGGCCATTGGGATAACCCCCCGCTTTGTCGTAGGGGTTTGGGTGGGCAATGCCCAGGGGAACGGGCGACCCGGAATTATCGGGGTTAAGGCAGCTGCCCCGGTGATGTTCGATGTTTTCCGTTCACTACCCGCCTACGAAAACTGGTTCGAAATACCATACGACGATATGACTGAAGCAGCAGTCTGTCGCGAAAGCGGTTTTCTCGCTTCAGAAATTTGCCCGCATGCCGATACCAGCCTGATACCTTCGCTGGGCACGCGTTTTTCGGTGTGCCCATACCACAAACTGATTTTTCTCGACAGCGAAGGCCTGAACCGGGTGTTTGCCAGTTGTTACCCTGTTGCCGAAATGCAGCAGGCATCCTGGTTCGTGCTGCCACCGACCATGGAATGGTACTATAAAACCTCTCATCCCGATTATCAATCGCTGCCTCCGCTGCTCGCCGGGTGCAGCGAAACCGGGGCTGCTTCCGACGATATAATGGACGTAGTTTATCCCGCAAACCTGTCAAAGATTTTTATTCCACGAACCATGTCTGGCGAAAAAGGAAAAACCGTATTCGAGGTGACACACCGGAACCCTAAAACAACACTCTACTGGCATATTGATGACCAATTTGTAGGCACTACCGTGCCGCCTCATAAGATGGCTTTCTATATTGAAGCCGGTGCACATAAACTCACCCTGGTCGACAGCGAGGGAAACCGGATATCAAGAAAGTTCACCATTCTGGGAGAAAGACCCTAAGGAGTACCCTCAATACTTAAGTTTAATTTCGATGAGCCGTTCAACATCGGCAAGGTCGGTTTCCGTTAGAACATCGATTCTGATACCGCGCCCCTCAGCATATTTCCGCGCTTGCAAAAGGCCTGTTTTAACCGTATCAGAAACACTACTGCTTACAATGGCATCGACTGCTTTGTCACCAAAGACAAAAGCCGCTTTAAAATAGCCGGCACGAGGCAGCAGATAAATGATGGTTCTTTTCTTGTCATTCATACGGAAGCTCCATCCGTATTTTGCTCCCGGATAATTCCACCCGGTCAGCGCCATGGGTATCGCATAAACACCATACCACATATCTGCTGCCACCATAAATATCTGTCTTTTAACTCGCGAATCAGGTCGGCCTCATCAGGCTGCCCGGATTTATCCTGAAAAATACTTATGTCACTCATGGGTAATAGTGGATTTCAATGTTACTAATTGATTTTAACTGTAAAAATACAATATTCATTTCGAAATAATATATAACAATGTAAATATTGCTTTTGAAGGCAAAACAGACTCAGGTTACAAGGCGAATCATTTAAAATACAGTTTCATTACAATCTAAAGAAGTCGCTTCGGAGCAAGTATTTTTATTTTCGGGCTGAAATACTATTATCATATTGATTATATTTGCGTTGTTGTATAACTAAAATTAAAATTGTTATGAAAATTCACAAGCTATTGATTATCACATTTTTACTGATTATTTCATTTGTATTTACCCAGACAACAACCGCACAGATTAATGTAAAGGGTTATGTTAAGGATAAAGCACGCGAAAAAGCCAACGATGCGGTAAAAGATGGCGTTGACGATGTATTTGAGGTAGGAAAGAAAAACAAAGAAAACCAGCAGCAGGAAGAGGCGCAGACACCGGAAGAGTCAGAAGAAAATGTTGAGCAACCGGTGGCAACCGAAGAAGAACAACCGGAAGCCGGCAAGCCCGACGAAAAACCCAAATTAGAAAGCTACACAAAATACGATTTTGTTCCCGGTGATCAGATATTACTATTTGAGGATTTTTCGCAGGATGCCATTGGTGATTTCCCGGCCCTTTGGACAACCAATGGTTCGGGTGAGGTAAGAACCATAAATGGGTATCCGGGGAAATGGCTTTATATGAGTTCCGACGAAAACGCCTACTGCCTGATGAAAGATCTGGTTCTACCCGAAAACTTCATATTAGAATTCGATGTTATCGGCGAACCGCTGCCCGACGATTATGCAATCAGGTTCTGGATTTCGATGTATAATACAGATGCTGATTATATGATTGATGATTTGTATCCCGGAACCGAAGGTTTTCATATAACATTTGCCACCGATATCTGGGAAGTTACCGGATACCGGAATGAACAAAATTCGCTTTCGGCACATAGTACGCTCGATCCGATTAAAGCAAGCCAACTTGAGCACGTAATTGTATGGGTACAAAAACGAAGGTTGCGCATCTATCATAACGGATTAAAAATTCTTGACGGCCCGACAGTACTGTTTGCTGATGCCAAATACAACCGGCTCAGGTTTAACCAATGGGGCGGTATTGGGCATTCGTTTATTTCGAATATCAAAATTACCACCGCTTCGCCCGACACACGCAGCAAACTTCTCACCGAAGGTAAGCTGGTTTCGTACGGGATTTATTTCGATAGCGGGAAAGACATTGTAAAACCGGAATCGTATGGTTCGTTAAATGATATTGCCAAGGTACTGACAGAAAATCCAACGGTAAGGATTAATATTTTAGGGCACACCGACAGCGACGGCGACGATGCCATGAATCTCGATTTATCGAAACGCAGGGCTGCCAATGTGAAAAATTCGCTGGTAAAGGATTTCGGAATTGCAGCCGATCGCATTACAACCGATGGTAAAGGCGAAACGCAAGCCTTAGTTCCAAACACCAGTGTCGAGAACAAAGCCAAAAACCGCAGGGTAGAATTTATAAAGCTTTAGACTGAGAACAAGGTAGTTTTTATCCTTTTACCATTCGCTCTTCCGGATTTGCAATCAGGACGTTAAAAGGCTGTCTCGTGGTAAGGCAGCCTCTTCTGAAACTGATTGAAAAGTGATTAACAGAAACTACAGCCCTCAAAAAAATCAGAAAGCCGCAGGTTTGTTGTCAATTACAAATTATTAAAAATAAAATCGTTGAGCTTGGTGTACAAATGCATCCGGGTATTACCGCCATAAATTCCATGATTCCGGTTTGGATAATACAGCACTTCGAACTGTTTGTCGGAATCGATGAGTTTATTAACCAGTTCGGCTGAATTCTGAAAATGCACATTGTCGTCGGCCATGCCATGAACCAGAAGGAATTTACCTTTCATTTTGGAAGTATGGTTAATAGGGGAATTGTCGTCATAACCTGAGGCATTATCCTGAGGCATACCATTATATCGTTCGGTATAAATACTGTCGTAATAGCGCCAGTTGGTAACGGGTGCCACCGATACGCCTAATTTAAAATAATCAGCACCTATTGTCATACACAGAGCGGTCATATATCCGCCATAGCTCCAGCCGAACATCCCGATACGTGCCGGATCAACATAGGTTTGCTGCCCGAGGTATTTTGCGGCCTCAATCTGATCGAGAACCTCGTATTTCCCGAGTTGTCCGTAGGTTACCTGTCTGAATGCCTTACCCCGTGCGCCTGTTCCACGGTTATCAACCGAAACCACAATGTATCCCTTCTGCGCCATCATCTGCCACCAGGTCATCTGATAATCCCAATCGTTGGTAACAGTCTGTATTCCCGGTCCACCATACACATACATAAGCACCGGATATTTCTTTTTTGGATTGAATTTGGGTGGTTTTATCATCCAGCCGTTCAACTGAATACCTTCGGAAGTCGAAAAACTAAAGAATTCCTTTTTCGAAAACTTATAGGTATCATCAATCCTGATTTTCAAAGTTTCGTTATTTTCGATTTCGCGGATAAGTTTTCCATCGGCACCAAGAAGGCTAACAACATAGGGTGTGTTGGCATCGCTGTAGGTATTGATAAAACAGGTATAGTTCGCACTAAATTCGGCCTCGCTGGTACCCACCGGCTGAGTAAGCAGCTTTTTATCGCTGCCGTCGAGATTCACAGAATAAACACAACGATTCACCGGAGATGTCTCGCAGGATTGATAAAACAGTTTTTTGGCTTTTTCGTCGTAGCCATACAGTTTGGTAACTTCCCATTCGCCTTTGGTTATCTGATTGATCAGACGACCGCCGATATCGTAAAGATACAGGTGACGGTAGCCATCGGTTTCCTGACTCATCAGAAAGCGTTTTCCATCGTTGAGAAACGTAAGGTCGTCAACAATTTCGATGTATTTCGGGTCGGTCAGCTGAATCATTACTTCGCTGCGCCCGTTGTTAGAACTTGCAAACAAAAGATTCCAGGTGTTCTGCAGGCGGTTCATGAGGATAATCGACAGCATGCCCGGGGTTTTGGTCCACTGAATCCTGGGGATGTAATCATCACCACGGTTGGCAATTTCGATTTTCTGGGTTGTACCATCCTCCACTTTATAAACATATACATCCACTTTTGAATTCTCTTCACCTGCCTTGGGATATTTATATTCATATTTTTCGGGGTATAGATTTTCGTACATGTCGATGCTGTACATTTTTACTTTCGATTCGTCGAATTTCATATAAGCTATACATTTGCTGTCGGGCGACCAATCGTAAGCCTTGCTGAACGAGAATTCCTCTTCGTACACCCAGTCGGGGGCGCCGTTGATAATATGATTCCATTCGCCATCGGTAGTAATGGCTTTTTCGGTGCCGGTGGTCAAATCGACAATAAAAATATTGTTATCACGCACAAACGAAATTTTAGAACCATCGGGCGAAAAACAAGCCAGCTGCTGTGCCCCGTTTTGCGACAAGGGTTTCAACGATTTGTCGGCAATTGTGTAAATGTAATAGTCGGCTTTGAACGAGTGCCGGTATATTGGCTCATAGTTGGTGCTTATCAGCATTTTTGTTTCGTCGGCATTAAACTGATAATCGAAAATCCAGGCCATTTTTGCATCCGGAAAATCTTTAGTTCGAAATATAGTTTCAACCTGCTGACCGGTTTTATACGAGAACTTATTAATGGCATTCCGGCCGAGATTGAAGTTGGTGTAGTTCTCACCATTCTTCATCGAAACGATGCCATCAACAGTATTGGCTTGAAATTTATCAGACTGATAAATGTCTTTCAGCGAAATTTCGGTTTGCGCTCCGGCAATCAAAACACCGAAGGCCAGCACACAGAGTAGAAAGAATCTTTTCATAAGGCAAAGAATTTTTTCAAATATAATTAAAAACCATAAATGAGATGTTAAAAAAGGCTTAAGGATTTTTTGATGGTTTCGTGATTTTGAAAAAACCATCGGGAACATCGATTTCGAAACGAAGGTTTTGACGGGTAACCGGATGTACAAAACCTATCATTCCGGCATGAAGACAAAGTCGTTTTATGGGATCGGTGGCGGCCCCGTATTTTTTATCACCAACCACAGGGTGACCCAGTTCCTGCATGTGTACCCTGATCTGGTTTTTGCGACCGGTTTGCAATGTTACCTTTAGCAGGCTGTATTTTTCGTTATGTTGCACCGATTCGTAATGTGTTACCGCCTCTTTTCCCTTGCCGGCCTTGGTTGATGAAATTACTTTCAGATCATCGGTTTCATGCAGCCAGGTTCTGATGGTTTTCGGGCCGGGTTCAACTACGCCCTCCACCACGGCAGTGTAAACACGCTGTTTATCGTGCCAGTTTTCGAGCAGGGCATGTTTCACCTGATAGCTCTTTGCAAAAACAAGTAAGCCTGAAGTATCGCGGTCGAGGCGGTGTACGATGAAAATTTTACCGGAATGATTTTCGCGCTTCGCACGCGCATTGAGCGCATAATACAACGATCCGGTATCTCCCTCGTGGGTGGCAATGGTGTTTACCCCCGGCATTTTATCAATAACCAATAGATACTCGTCCTCGAAAACAACCGTAAAATTAGTGGTTACTTTGTCTGCCTGAGCAGCACGCATTCCGGCTTCTATCCTGTCGCCCGAATTTACCGCTGTATCGGGCAATTTCACCACGATATCGTTGAGCCTTACCTGACCGGCAGAAAGCATTTTCTTCAGTGCGGTACGACTTCGCCCCCGGTACATCGATTCAAGCGCAGCCATTAGGGTAGTTTCACCTTTCACCATATACCGGTCGGTACGGGCAACATCTGATGAATGTTTATGAAGTTCCGGTTTGCGTATCATACATTTCAATTTCACGCAAGTTACATTATTAAGTTACGATGACCAAGAAAAATACTGAATTGTTCCTTTTCGGCACAATGAAGCATTGAAGAATATTCAAACAAAAAAATTACTGATGGTATTTCGTTTCAAAACAGCCAAAAAACCAATCAAAAATTATTGTGTGGAAGAAACAATTACAAAACACATTTTTTTTCGTTTTACTTAATTAAACTATGAATATTTCTATCTTTGAAGTCAATAACTTGATGTGTTTACATAATATATACAATGAAAGCAATTCAAATTTTAATCGTTTTGACTTTGTGCAGTATAATGCTGGTACATGGTCAGAATTATCCGGTTAGCAAAAATTCAGGAATTCTTAGTGGTAGTATGAGTTTTAGCAGTACGCAAACCACGTTGACAGGGCGGTATTTTATTGCTCAGACCAATTTCAGTACATCATACGACCACTTCATTTTTAATCATTTCATGATGGGTTTTGAAACCGGGTTTCAAGGACTTCATTACAAAGCAAATAACGAATCATACATCTATCTGGGGCCGCAATTAGGAGTAGCTTTCGGCAATGCAACATCAACAATATTCCCTTACATTAAAGCGTATCACAGGTATTCAGTACAGTTTATAGATAATAGTACCGGAATGGACAATTACTCCGGGAATACCCTTGCAATAGCAGCAGGAATTATTGTTCCAATAAAATCCCATTTAGGCCTGGGAATTGAATTAGCATACTGCAGAAGCTATTATTACTGGGGGAAACAATTCGATTTATTGATGTCGTTCACAATAAATGGATTACTTTACAAGGACAACTAATTGATGACTGAATAAGCAGTAATTGGGTGACGGAAGCCAATAGATGTTTTCTCTACATATTTGGTTAGCTTTTAATTAGCCTGTAAGATATCGCAAAGTGCGGTACATTTATTATTTTAAAAAAAGCCTACATTTGTTTTTTAAGTTCACAATGATGATTACTGATTTATGCGTCAAAACGAAAAAATAAACACCCAATTTAAGGCAGGTCTGTTTGCGCTGATACTATTCCCTTTAAGTGCTATTATTACCAATCTGAACGCCCAGTGTTGCACCTACACGCTGAGCATGCACGACAGCTACGGTGATGGATGGAACGGAGCCTCACTTCAGGTTTCGATTAACGGAAGCATACTGGGCAACTTCAGCGCATCGGGTTATGCTTCATCGCAAAGCTTCAGTATTTGCCAGGGCGATGAGTTATCGATGGAATACACGCCGGGAGAATGGGAAAACGAAAATACCTATCAGCTGTATGACAATGGCTGGGAACTCATGTTTTCGGCGGGTCCGAATCCAGTTCCGGGCGAAGTTTTTTCGGCATCGGCTTCCTGCAGTTCTGAACCTACCGATGGCAATCACCCCTGCATTGCCATCGAAGTAGATACGGGGCAATGCTATCCTGCGCAAAATGTAAACGCAGGCAATTCCGGCATCAATCCGGGCTGTGCCGATTTTCAGGGTAAGGATGTCTGGTTTGTTATGCAGGTGCCTGCGTCGGGAAACATTATGGCCAGAACCGTGGCCGGAAGTCTTGGCGACACCGGTTTGGCGGCATGGCATGGCAACAGTTGTCTGAGTATTTCGTCGCTGGGATGCGACGACGACGGTGGCGGAGGATATCAGTCGATGCTGAACCTATACAACCTTACAGCCGGCGAATTACTCTATTTTCAGGTTTGGGGTTATGGCGGAGGAACCGGTAGTTTTCAACTCTGTATCGAAGACATGGGTACAGTAAGCCTCGACAGTTCCGAATTACCCATAGTAATGATAAATACTCTGGGACAAACCATTGTAAACGATGTAAAAATCGATGCCCTGATGGACATAAAATACAATGGAATCGGGAATATCACCCACCTGAGCGATGCCTCAAATATATACAGTGGCAACATCGGCATCGAAATACGGGGTGCTTCATCGGCGGGCTATCCACAGACACCGTATGGAATCGAAACCCGCACAGCAACCGGTGAGAACAACAACGTTCCGTTGCTTAGCATGCCCGAAGAAAGCGATTGGGTATTGCTATCGAACTACAACGACCGTTCGCTGATGAGAAACACACTGGCATTTACCATGTTTGCCGAAATGGGACATTACAGCCCGAGAACCATGCTTTGCGAATTGGTTATCGATAGCACATACCGCGGAATTTATCTCTTTGGTGAGAAAATAAAACGCGACAACAACCGGGTTGATATTGCCAAACTCGATCCCGACGAAAATTCAGGAGACGATCTGACCGGAGGGTATATTCTTCAGCAAAATTATTGGGATGCTTCTAACAGCTTCGAGTCGAACTACGCTCCCATCGACCATCCGGAACTCGATGTACATTTTGTATTCGAGTATCCAAAGCCCGACGTTATTACAACGGAACAGAAAGAATATATTGCAGCCTATGTTGACAGTCTTGAAACAGCTCTTTACAGCGACAGTTACGCAGATGCAGAATCAGGCTACCGTAAATACCTTGATGTTCAATCGTTTATCGACTATTTCATCGTGAACGAAGTGTCGCGTAATAACGATGGATTTAAGAAGAGTGTATTCTTCTACAAAGACAAAAACTCAAATGGGGGTAAACTAAAAGCAGGCCCTGTCTGGGATTTCGACTGGGCATGGAAAAATCTGTGGGGCTGCGGGTTTTGCGAAAACACCGATGGTTCAGGTTGGGCTTACACCGTAAACGACTGCGGTCCCGACAACAATTCGTGCGGCTGGTACGTAAGAATGCTTCAAGACACCACGTTTTGCAACGAACTCCGATGTCAATACACCAACTATCGGCAAACCATTCTCAGTAACGAGTACATTTTCGCCCGCATCGACAGTATTGGAGCACTGGTGCAACACGCTCAGGCACGCCACTTTCAGAAATGGCCCATCCTGGGCGTCAGCGGACCGGCTCCCGAAGTGAATCCTGTAGCAGAAACATACGCCGCCGAACTCGATACACTCAAGGCATGGATAGCAATTCGTCTTGCGTGGCTCGACGAAAACTTGCCTGGAAATTGCTGGCCCACAGGTCCCGGAAACAGCAAAGAAAAACATCCCGAACCCATCTTGTGTTACCCCAATCCCACCAATGGAACTATCCGTTTCGAAGGCTATGTAAACAGCAGTGCAACCCTGCTTCGAATATATGATGCCACCGGCAGGCTCTGCGAAAGCATTCCCATTTCAGCCGGAGTTGTTGCAATCAGCTATAGTTTCACAACAAAAGGGGTTTATAGCTATTTACTTACCGATGAATCGGGCATGATTCAAAGTGGCAAAATTGTGGTGCTTTGACCATAGTTTGCAAAAAAAAGACGGTTAAAAACCGTCCTTTACTGTTATTAAAGATATTTGTATTAGCTTACAGTGCAGCAATAATGGCATCGGCCATTTGTTTTGTTGAGGCTGCGCCCTGATTGATTACATCGGGAGAACCTTTCATCTTCAACATATCGTAGGCGCGCACTTTACCTTCGGCCACAACCTTCGCAACAGCAGCACGAATGCGGTTTGCGATTTCGTTTTCGCCAATGTGTTCGAGCATCATCACTGCCGACAGAATCATGGCACACGGATTAACAATCGAAACGGGGTAGTCGGCATATTTAGGAGCAGAGCCATGGGTAGGTTCAAAAACCGCAACACCACTTTCGGGATTAAACTGTGCTGAGGTAGCAAAACCAAGTCCGCCAATCAAACCGGCAAAACCATCAGAAACAATATCACCAAACATGTTTCCGGCAACTATTACGTTGTAGTTTTCGGGGTTTTTGGTCAGCCACATCATGGTAGCATCAATATTGATATCTTCTACCCAGATATCGGGATACTCTTTTTTACTCATTTCCTGAGCAATTTTGAGCATCATACCCGAAGTTTCACGAATTACGTTGGGTTTTTCGCTAACGGTAATTTTCTTAAAACCACGTTTCTTGGCATATTCGAAAGCTGCTTTAACGATGCGTGTGGTATATTTTTTGGTAAAAATACGGGTCGAAACTGCGAGTTCTTCACGCGGACACCATGCAAAGTTATCAACGAATTTTTTGTGACTCATCAATCCGTTGTAAACGAGATCGGGAGGATTGGTCCATTCCACACCACCATAGAGGCCTTCGGTGTTCTGGCGGAATATCATCACATCAACTTCGGGTTCTTCGATAGTATTTCCCTGACCACGGCGAACAAAATTCAGCGGATTACCTTTGAGTGTCTGGCATGGCCTCATGCAGATATCAAGATCAAAATGCTGACGCATGCTAACAATGGGACTGTAATAGGTAAAGCCTTTCCCCTGCAGTTCCGGGGCAAGTTCAGCTGCGGCCTTGTCCTTAGGTTTTGAGGTGATTGCTCCGAACAATCCGATTTTGTGTTCCTCGAGAAGTTTCAGTGTTCTGTCGGGAAGAGGGTTTCCTTCGCTACACCAGAATTCCCAGCCAATATCGCCATGAACATAATTTGCATCGAAGCCTACTGCTTTCAGTACTCTCAGGGTTTCTTCGAGAACCGGTTTGCCGATACCGTCGCCCGGCATGGTTACAATGGTACGTTTTGCCATATGATAATTTGTTTTAATGATTTGAGGTAAAAATAGTATGAATTGGGAACATGCAAAAATGTTGTGTAACAGCAGTGATAATGCAACATTGCCTTATAGGTATCCTGGTTGTGGAAATATCAGTCTGCAGGCTCTCACTTTCAATGCTAATACTATTGAATTTTTAAATGATGCTATAAAATTGAAAAGCGCGTATTTATAAAATGTATATCTTGCTTCTTTTTTAAAATTCTAAAAATGAAAAACACAATTTTGATAATTGCAATGGCCATGATGCCAGTACTTCTGTTTTCGCAGGCAGCTCAGCACAAAACGAATCTGGCAGGAGCCGGAATGGTTCGCGAAGTTTCGTTCAGTGATATTCCCGCTTTTGTAAGTTTTCAATCCGGGTCAGAAATTGATGCCTCAAAATATGAACAACTGATTAAAAGTATAAGCAGCGACAAGGCGTTAGGGCTTATTTTTCTTGATGCTGTAAACGATAAGCTTGGAATGACTCATTTTCGGTACCGTCAAACCTATCAAGGCATTCCGATTGAAAATACTCAGTATATTTTTCATACAAAAAACAATAAAATCGGCTCGATGAACGGATGCCTGCTATCGAAACCGGATGTTGAGGGAAGTTTTTCATTATCGCCGGAACAAGCCGTACAGAAGGCACTTGGAGCCATACAGGCAGAACAATTTATTTTTGAGCTTCCTGTCGAAATGCAGATAGCCGGATTCGCCAGCTACAAACTGCCCGTTGCCGAAAAAGTTTACTATCCCAAGGGAGGCCGGCCCGAATCAAATCAACTACATGCAGCCTATAAAGTTGATGTTTATGCCTGGAAACCTTACAGCAGGCAATGGGTATATATTGATGCCATAAGCGGCAAGGTTCTTGGAACCGAAAACCGGCTGCTGAGCACAGATGTTCCGGGCACAGCCTATACAGCGTATAGCGGTACCCGCACCATTACCACCGACTATACCGGCGGTACTTACCATTTGCGGGAATCAGGTCGTGGCGACGGGATAAACACATACAACTGCCAGCTGACAACAAACTACGGGGGCGCCATCGACTTTACCGACAGCGATAATAGCTGGAACAATGTTAATGCACAACTCGATCAGTATGCCACCGATGCACATTTCGCCACCGAAAGAACCTACGATTATTATTATCAGGTACACGGTCGCAACAGCATCGATAATTATGGATTTCAACTGAATAGTTATGTTCACTTCAACCTTGTTGAGCAAGGGTATTCAAACAATGTAAACGCATTCTGGAACGGGGAATGCATGACGTACGGGGACGGAGACGAAACACGCACTCCGCTTACAACCGTTGATATTTGTGGACACGAAATTACACACGGCCTTACTTCCTATACTGCAGCCCTTAACTATCAGGACGAGTCGGGGGCACTCAACGAAGCGTTCAGTGATATTTTCGGAACCGTTATTGAATTTTATGCAGCACCCGATTACGCCGACTGGACGATTGGCGAAGATATTGCATATCCCTTCAGGTCGGTATCTGACCCCAAATTATACGGATTACCTGACACCTATCATGGCGAAAACTGGTATTTCGAATCGGGCGATCATGGGGGTGTACACCGCAACTGCGGACCTCTGAGTTATTGGTTTTATCTGATTTCGGAAGGAGGCAGCGGAACCAATGACCTCGGTCACGACTATTCAATAACCGGCCTTGGTATGGATGCCGCCGCTGATATTGCGTTCAGATTGTTAACGGTTTACCTGACAAACACATCCAACTACATGGATGCCCGCTTTTATGCAATTCAGGCAACCATCGACTACTACGGGGCATGCTCCGAAGAAGTGGAACAGGTGACCAATGCATTCTATGCAATTGGTGTGGGTGGCGAATATGTTCCCACTGTAGTGGCTGATTTTACTGCCGATTATACCCAGAATTGCGATGTTCCTTTTACTGTAAAATTTTTAAACTACAGTATCAACGGCAGTACTTTCGAATGGAATTTTGGAGATGGTTCAACCAGTACTGAAGTAAACCCGCAACATACCTACACCACTGCGGGTACTTTTACGGTTAGTCTGCTGGCAGATGGAGGTACTTGTGGCAGCGATACCGAAATTAAAACGGACTATATTTCAATCAACTCAGAATTACCCTGTCTGACCCTGATGCCAACCAGTGGATCGATTTCGAGCACTCATTGTCAGGGAACCCTGTATGATTCCGGTGGACCCTTGAACCCTTATAACGACAATACTTATTCGACATTTACCATCAGCCCTCCCGGTGCAACACAGGTAATGCTTACCATAAATCAGTTCGACATAGAACCCGGATCGGGCAGCTCCTGCGATTACGACTACATCGCCTTTTACGACGGGAGTAGCACTTCGGCACCACTGATTAACAACACGTATTACTGCAATACAAACGGAAACCCCGGAAGCATCACTTCTTCGGGAGGTTCAATAACCATTGTTTTCAGTTCAGATGTAGGTCTCGCACTTCAGGGTTTCGAAATCGAATGGCAGTGTGTTCAGGAAAACGGAGTTCCTTATGCAGCATTCACAGCTGACCATACCAACACATGTAATGGCCGTGTTCAGTTCGAAAATCAGTCGATAAATAATCCCGAAACATATCACTGGGATTTTGGTGATGGAGGAACATCAGACTTTGAGCATCCTTTTCATCTGTACAATCAGAGTGGAACATTCACTGTAAGTCTTTATGTAACGAATAGTTTTGGTAACAATACTTGTCTGAAGGAGGACTATATAACTGTATTGCTCGATAATGCTCCTGCGGTAGAAACAGCAACTGTTTGCATCGATTCGCTGTTTACACTCACGGCGGGCAGTAACCCAAATACCCATTGGTATGCCGACCCCAATTGCAGCGATGTTGTGCACACGGGTAACACGTGGGAACATCAGCCAATACCGGATGATACACAGTATTGGGTTAAAACCTTTGACGAAACTGCCAGCTATTATGTGGGCGAAGACCAGAGTAATCTTGGCGGAGGATATTTCGGCAACCCCGACTATATACATTATTTGGTTTTTGACGCATACATTCCTTTTACCATTTTGTCGGTGGAAGTGAACGCCGATGGGGCCGGTGTTCGTCAGTTTGCGCTGCGTGATGCTTCTTTAAACACACTGCAAACGCTGTCGGTTTATTGCCCCAACGGAGTGAACCGTGTAGACCTTAACCTGGCTGTTCCTACCGGCAACGACCTGCAACTGGTGGGAATGGGAAGTCCCAACCTGTTCAGGACTAATGAACAGTCCTATCTGAGTTTTCCTTACACCATTGCAAATGTATGCAGCATAAAACGCAGCAGTGCCACGCAAAATCCGACAGGTTACTATTACTACTTTTATGATTGGGAAATCGAGACTCAGGCTTGCGAAAGTGCCGCAGCAATGCTTCAGATAAATGCGATTAACTGTTCTACTGCAGTAAACTCAACGCATTTGGAACAAGCCATTAGCTTACATCCGGTTCCGGCAAACAACGAGCTGTTTATCAGCGGTTTAGCCTCAAATGAAACATGGGCTGTGTCGATTACCGATTTGAATGGACGTTTATTAAGTCATGAATTCATCTATGATGGAAAGCCAATAAATATAAATGGACTAAAGTCGGGGGCATACCTCCTCAAAATTCAGGGAGCCGAATCGGTGTTGTACCGCAGGTTTATTAAGATGTAATAATACAATTGTTCCCTTCGAACCTACATAGCCATACAAACTATAGCGATGGCACACATGCTCCCGAAGATTATCTGGAACCTGCCATTGCTGCAGGCCTGATGGTGTATGGATTTTCCGACCATGCTCCTCTTAGTTTTGAACATTTCGATTGGTGTATCCGGCCGGGAAAAGCGGGTGATTATTGTGACGAAATCAGGCGGCTTAAAGAAAAATGGGGGCAGCGAATTCAGATTTATCTGGGATTTGAAGCAGATTTTATTCCCGGTATTTCAGATGCCTCGATGGTAAATAAATACGAGCCTGACTATGTAATCAGTTCCATACATTTCCTTAAAAAAAATAACTGCGACGACATCATGGAGATCGATGGCAGTTACGAAGGTTTTCAAAAAGGATTTCATCGTTTGTTCAACAACAATGCCGCAGAATTGGTAAAGCACTATTTCGATACACTTCATCATATGGTCAGCCGGGGTGGGTATGATATAACCGGTCATGCCGATAAAATTAAAATGTTTTTAAACCGGCGTTATCCTGGAATAATAGAGGAAACATGGTATGCCGATCAGGAACACGAGGCTGCACTTATGCTGGCCTCATCGGGCATTGTGACAGAAATTAACACCCGTTCGCTGTATAAAAAACATGGTACCGAACCCTACCCCTCGTGGGAAATGATAAAAACCATACACCAACATGGCGGTAAACTAACCCTGAGTGCCGACACCCATGACCCCAATGGGGTTACGGCCTTCTTTGATGTTGTTGCAGATGAGCTGGTAAAACACGGAATATATCAGTTGCAACAATATGATTGTGGCAATTTTCGCAGTTTTTCGCTGACCGAATAATATTGGACACTTAGTTACTTTCACAGAACATTTATGCATTTTATCTGTTAATAGGTTGTTTATTAACCAGACGAATATTCTTAATCTCGAAATAACAATTAAAGTTTAAAAAAATGGATGAAAACAAAGTGATTAGCATGCCGCGTATTGGTGAACCGGCTCCTGAATTTAAAGCAGTAACCACCCAGGGCCCCATAAATTTCCCTTCGGATTATGCCGGAAGTTGGGTAATTTTATTCAGCCACCCTGCTGATTTCACACCGGTTTGTACCAGCGAATTTATGACCTTTGCCTCGATGGAGGATCAATTTGCCAAAGCCAATTGCAAGCTCGTGGGGCTTTCGGTCGATGGTCTTTACAGTCATATTGCCTGGCTGAGGACTATCAAAGAAAAAATCGAGTACAAAGGAATGAAAGATGTGGAAGTAAAATTTCCCCTCATCGAAGACATCACAATGGAAGTAGCCGGGAAATACGGTATGATGATGCCGGGAGAAAGCAACACCAAGGCTGTCAGGGCAGTTTTTGTGATTGATCCCAAGGGAATTATCAGAACAATAATTTATTACCCACTCAGTTTAGGCCGAAATTTTGATGAATTATACCGTGTAGTGATTGCATTACAAACAGCAGATGCCTTCAGCGTGGCAACACCTGCCGACTGGCGCCCCGGTGATGACGTTATTGTTCCAACAGCGGGTTCGTGTGGAGTAGCAAAAGAACGGATGGAAAGCAAAGACGAGAACACTACCTGCTACGATTGGTTTTTCTGTACAAAAAAACTCGATAAAGAAAAAGTATTATCGGCAATTATTAAAAAATAGCGTTAACTTCATACCAGAAAGCCCGGTGTATAGCCGGGTTTTTTATTTTATAGAAACCGGTTTGCAAACACAGTATTATTTCGCTTCAAATTACTATTTTTACACAATAATTAGGTTTTGTAATGATTCGCAGCATGAAAAAGCAAATAATCATTTTTGTCGCATTTATTGTTGCATTGATGCTCGCGCACTTGTTGCAATACCTTTCAAAAGACAATTATTCTGCGGGAATCAATGCAGAATCAATCTCAAAAACCTTATCGGATGAAATTGAATGGGCTGATAAAGAGTTTCAGGAACTCATCAGAAAATCAACTGCCGAAAAACCCGATTCCGTGGTGTTTTACCGATACACAGAGTTATTCCGCACAAAGCAATCCGGCATTTTTGTTTATGATTCCACCCAACTCATTGCATGGTCGACAAACCGTATTCCGGCCCCATTACATGCCGATAGTCTGAACGCGGACCGGCAAATCATTCAACTGGCCGACGGCAGCTACCTGTCACGCATCAGTAAGTACAATAACTATACTTATGTGTATTTATTTCTGGTTTATCACGAATACAGCTACAAAAATGAATTTCTGAATGAGGGATTTAACCCCGTACTAAACATCCCCGATGGCTGTGAATACCGACAATTCAGCAACCCGGGATTTATTGCCGTAAATTACGATAAATCTGCGCTGTTCTATATTGAGGAAACCGCAGCTTCGCATCCTGTATCCTTTTTACCGCCGGTGGTATTTTTTGCAGCATTTCTTTTATTCGCCTGGTTTCTGGCATCTTTATCAGTGTATCTGATAAAAATGAATATTAATGCGCTGCTCATTTTAACAGCACTAGCTGCTGACATGGTTCTGTTACGGTTTTTCATGCTGAAGTTTCATTATCCGATTGCTTTTTCATTGCTGGAACTATTTACACCTGAATACTATGCCGAGTCGTTTTGGCTGCCTTCTCCTGGCGATCTGGGTCTCAACCTGATTCTGCTAAGTGTCTGGATTGGTGTTTTCTGCCGTCATTTTAACCCTTCATTTAACAAGGTTAAAAAATCGACGACAATTATCCTGAGCGTATCGGTGGCTGTGGTAATCTTTACAATTCAGTGGCTCACCGGGAATCGCATCGAAAGCTTCATTATTAATTCATCGGTCGAAATTGACCCTGAGCGGATTTTGCGGTTCTCGCAATACAGCATATTTATGCTTGCCATGATGATGTTGCTGTTGGTAGGAGTTATTGTATTTATCGACAGGCTGATCTCGGTGTTTGCAAAACAGATTCACTTTGTTTCGTTTGCTGTTGCATTAGTTGCCGTAACAGTTATCTGGTTTTTGGTTGGCCGGCATCAGTTTTCGGAGCTGATTGGCCCGTGTATTTTTATGCTCATTGCGTTTACAGCATTTTGGGTTCATCGTAATGTTCATTCGTACAACTGGTATGCCCACATTATCATTTTATTCTTAATATCGCTTTTTCTCTCAGAGAAAGCACTTCAGGTAGTTTCTGAAAAAGAACTCGAGTCGCGAAAAGTACTGGCAAATAATCTGGCCAACGAACGCGACGCAGGTGCCGAATTTTTCCTTACCAACACAGGAAACGACATCATGCAGGACTCAAAAATCGAAAGCTTTGTTCTTGCAAGTAAAGCCGATAGCCTGTATCAATACATACAATCGAATTACATTAAAGGCTACCTGAACAAATACGACTTACAGGTTTCGTTATGCACGCCAACCGATAGTTTGCTGGTTCAACCCGATAATACCATGTGCCACTGTTTTTCGTTCTTTGGCGAACTATTGCGTGACAACGGGATTCCACTACCCGGCACAAATTTCTATTTTCTTGATAACCACGATGGAAGAATTTCATACTTTGGATATTACAGTTATGAGGAACCCGGGAACCCCAGCGTACAGATGTTTATTGAACTGAACAGCAAACTTTTTAGCGAAGGTCTTGGCTACCCCGAACTGCTGCTCGATAAAAAATATGCTCAAAAAAAGACCCTCAAAGATTATAGTTACGCAAAATATAACCGGGGAAGGTTAATTATTAAAAAAGGTGAATTTGAGTATCCCTTAAACATCGGTTTTAACAGGGATACATCCGATTTTATGCTTAATGAAGTAAATGGATACAGTCACCTATACTACTATCCCGATGATGAAAATATTATTGTAATGAGTATTGAGGAAACCGGTTTCCAACGACACCTGATATCATTCTCCTACCTCTTTTTCGTGATTTTCACCGGATTCAGCCTGTTTCAACTGGGCAAGCGTATCGGCAGAAAAAAAGAGACCGATACAGGAAGCTTAAAAAACAGAATTCAGTTCTCAATAGTTTTTATCATCGTACTTTCAATTCTGATAATTGGTTCAATTTCGATTTACTTTATAATTGACGGGTATGCAGAGCGCCATAACCAAATGCTTCGCGACAAGCTGCAATCGGTGATGGTGGAATTAGAACACAAGATTGGAGATGAAACTGAATTCAATGAGACAAATACCAGTTACATAAACTCTTTGCTTGTAAAATTCAGTAATGTTTTCTACACGGATATCAATCTGTTCGACACCCATGGAAATCTGATAGCCTCATCGCGCGAAGAGGTATTCGACAAAGGCTTACAGGGCAGATTTATGCACCCTAAAGCCGTAAGGCAACTCCGGCAAAAAAATACCGGGTCTGTTATTATCAGCGAACGAATTGGAAAAGCCGATTACCTGTCGGCCTACGTTCCATTCAGAAATAATCAGGGCGAAGTGGTTGCCTATATTAACCTGCCATATTTCTCGCGTCAGGATGAATTAAACAAGGAAATCACCGATTTTGCCATGGCATTTGCCAATGTATTTTTATTACTGATAATGCTAAGCGTGGTCATGGGCATATTTATTGCAAACCAACTGACCAAGCCACTGGCGTATCTTCAGGAGAAAATAAAAACCATCGATTTGGGTACTAAATCGGAAAAAATTGAATACGACCGAAAAGATGAATTGGGCAGTCTGATACGGGAGTACAACAAAAAAATTGATGAACTGGCCGAAAGTGCAGGTATGCTGGCAAAATCGGAACGTGAATCGGCATGGCGCGAAATGGCCAAACAAATTGCTCATGAGATTAAAAATCCGCTCACTCCAATGAAGCTCAGCATTCAGCACCTAAAACAGACTTATACGCCCAACAACCCGGAGTGGCAGCAAACACTCGATAAAGTAACCCAAACCATTATCGAACAGATTGATACACTGTCGGCCATAGCCAGCGAGTTCAGCAATTTTGCAAAAATGCCGCAGGCCAGAATGCAACAGGTGGACCTCGGAGAAAAAATAATCTCATCGGTTAACCTGTTCCGGTCATCATACGAAGATATCGATTTCGAAATTCGCATTGTGACCGATAGCAAAGCTATAATTGATGCAGACCCTGAACAAATGACCCGCGTATTCAACAACCTGATAAAGAATAGCATACAGGCAATTGAGGAACATACAAAAGGAAAAATCAGCCTGCACCTTACAGGCGATTCGGAACACTACCTGTTTGCCATCACCGACAATGGTTCGGGTATCGATAGCGAAATGCAATCGAAAATTTTCCAGCCAAATTTTACAACCAAAAGCAGTGGCATGGGGCTGGGACTGAGTATGGTTAAAAATATCATCGACCAGATGGGTGCAAAAATTTGGTTTGAAACCACACCCGCAATAGGCACAAGTTTTTACATACGGTTTAAAAAACCACAGGAAGAAGCCAGCCGGTTTTTAATGTAGCCATTTAAAGACCAGCGACCATAAACCCAACAGGTAGGTGCTGAAAATGAAAATTATAATAACAAGTAAAATTCTGATGAAGCCAGCGCCTTTTTTAATGGCAATCTTAGAGCCTGCCCAGCCCCCAAAAATATTACCGACTGCCACAATCGACCCCAGCAAGAACTCAACCTGACCATTAATCAGAAATACGGCCAGCGCGAAGGGAGAATAAAGAAGTACCAGAAAAACTTTCAGGCCGTTGGCCTGTACCAAATCGTAACCCGAATTAAGTACCAGTGCTGTCAGTAAAAATATTCCGACTCCAATATGAAGAAACCCGCCATAAATTCCAATGGCAAAAAATATGAAGTACTGCAAAAAACTCACTTTACGGAGTTGTTTTTCGCGAACTCCCGCAATCCATTTTTCGGGTTGAACAAAAATAAATACAAGCAGCACCAGCAATGCAACCCCGACAATAATTTCAAAAATATCCTTGTTAATACTGGCGGCGACCTGAGCACCGAGAACCGAACCCAAAACAATGGGAATACCCAGCAACCAGCCTTTGCGCAAATCGAGTTTTCCGTTACGGTAAAAAGCGAGGGTAGATGTTAAAGTCTGCATAACCACACCCAACCTGACTGTACCATTGGCCAACGGGGCAGGCATGCCTAAGGCAACAAACAACGAATACGAAATTACCGTACCGCTTCCGGCAATTGTATTAATAAGGCCTACCAAAAATCCGGATGCAACCAGAATGACAACTATCATCCAGGCATCTATCCCCCAAGCTGTTAGTCCTTCGATAAACATGAGGCAAACATACATATAAACTACACTCGATTTTCATTTTAATAACATCAATCAGGCATGTTTAGAATCCGGCAAATTAATTATCCCGATAAATCGTATTACGAAAAACATATCTTTGCAACAAAAGAATCGCCTGTGAAAAATGTACTTGTAATAGGAGGGTTTGGATTTTTGGGCCGGTATATAGCCGGAGAACTCATTGCTGGAGGGTATAATGTAAGTGTTTGCGATATTAAAACTGAAGCTCCGGCTTTCGACACGAGAATAAGCATCATAAATTACAATTTCGTGACAGCCAGCGACGATGATTCACTCAATGTTTTGCGAAACTTTCAATCGGTTGTATTTTGTGGTGGCCGTGATGACAGAAGTATGCCCGACGGCGATGCCTGGGATTATTTTTACAATGCCAACGTGGTAACCACATGCAAACTAACCCGCCTGGCCTCTGATGCCGGAGTTGACAAGTTAATTATACTGGGTTCCTACTTCGCCCATTTCGACCGGAAATTTCCCAAAATGAAACTTTCGCAACGACACCCATATATCAGGAGCCGTGTTGAACAAGAAAAACAAAGTATTTCTGAAGCCAGATCCGGACTTCAGGTTATCATTTTAGAGATTCCCTATGTTTTTGGCAGCCTCGAAGGGGTTGTTCCCTTATGGAAAAGTTTAGTTAATTACATTTACAAAACTCCGGTTGTAATGTACACCACAGGGGGAACGGCATTTATTTCGGTTCGAAATCTGGCACAGGCTGTTGTAGGGGCTATAACCTATGCCCGGCATGGAGATTGTATCCCCGTGGCAGGTAAAAACATGACGTGGAAAGAGATGATCAAACTGATTGCCTCAAAACTTGAAAAAAAAAGACCCGTGCTACCTATTGCCTGGTGGATTATTAAACCTCTTACCCTATTTGTCAAACTACATTTTAAAATTGGTTCTACTACCATTTTAGTGGGTAAAGATTTAAGCCTCCATGAAAAAACAAGATAGCACTTCTAAAGTTATGGAATTTTCTGTAGCCTCTGGCAGCGATTTTTATTTCTTGGATTTTCCCATTAAATCTTTCGGCCATTGCGTTGTTTAAACCTGAAATAAGCGCATTTATAATACCCCATGCATGGTTTAGAAATGTAGTTACGACCTTGTTCATTTCCTTAATACATTTTAAGTAAGAGTCTTGCGCCCAGTTTTCAAGTATTTCGATTGCCCCTACTTCATCGTGGCAATAATCAAAGAGCGACTTAAAGTTTTCGCGGATGTTCATAGCTTTGGTCACTTCAAAATTTGAATCCTTAATCATTTGATACTTTACCTGCTGCTTCACGGTTAGGTTCTGTTCATTTTTGAGCAAGATGTATCGGCTATTTTTTAACACTTCATTTTTTTGCACCTCTCTTCGCCGAACCTTGTCGATGGCTTCGTTGAGGTACTTTATTAAATGGAACTTATCATGTACAATTTCAGCATTAGGTGTCTTATGCTCAATAGATTGCATATAAGGCTTCCACATGTCCATGCTAACAGTATTGATGTTTTCCAACTGTTTTTTTGTAAAAGTCTTATCAAGTAACTTCTCTGTTGACAAAGCATCCCTACCTTCTCCAACTTCCAGTATCACGCCACTCTTGGGATGAGAGATTACTGTAACGTACTTATGGCCCTTTTGGAAGGCCTTCTCATCAATGCTGATATGCTCAAAGGGGACATGAGAACAATTTCTTCGCTCCATTCCCCTCTGTGTACAACGGTGCATAATACGGTTCACCAATCGAAAGCTGCAGTTCAGATATTCAGCGGTTTTACTCTGGTTCTTTGTTGCTTTAAGTAGGTCAATAGCCTTTACTTCAAAACTAAAAGTATGCCTATCGTGCTTATCGGCCCACCCAATGGATATCTGCCTTACCTTCCCGTCTTCACACAGTACTCTTGGAATGCGACAACGTACATATGATTTGTAGTGAAGTATGTCCAAATGTCGCCAAACTCGAACTTCTGTGTGATCATAAAGCTTGGCTGGAGTTAAGTGTAAAGGGTCTTCGTAATAGTCAGAAACATACTCAACATCAAGAAATATTTCTTGAGTCTTGTGGTTGCTTTCAATATTGGTGATGACCCACTCATCGCCGAAATCTAGCAACAAATTGAAAAAATCTTTTGTGAAATCCATGACCCAAATTTAAAACTTTCCACTAAATTTGCAGTAGAACCTTAAAATTAAAGGAATACAGTCAGGTTTAGATCCTTATCATTTCATTGCTTTGCAAAGCCGTAACACCTACCTTGATGTTGAGTTTTGCACTAATTACCTGAAATTTCGTCCCGAAAATCTCGACAGCGTTTTCGACGACACTGTAAAGGCATGTTTGCAATAGAATATGCGTAAAATCATTACCGACTTTTACCAAAAGCCGTGAAGTAATTCACATTGGTAAAAATATTGTAAAACATACGGCTATCATTTGGTTTCAGACCAAACAAAATAAAATTATTATATCTACTTGATTTTGTGTTAATTAAATCAATTTTTAATTTAGAAATAATCTATATTCAAATACTCAAACATGACTTTTGTCATGTTTGAGCCATATTGAAAACCATATTTTTAGACCTCAATAAATTTTTGTGAAAAATTAAACAAGTAACCAGGTATAATTTAAACTAAACGTAAAATGACAGAAGTAAAAACAATCATCAAAGAAAAACTGGGAAAGTTTGGTGCAACGCGTGAAGCTCTCATGCCGATACTTCAGGCAATAGTTCAGGAAAAGAACTATCTTACCGAAGAAGACATGGTTGAAGTAGCAGAGGCACTCGATCTTTCGGCAGCCGATGTGTATGGCACTGCCACATTCTACACATTTCTCGACATTAAACCGCGCGGAAAGTATGTAATCCGTGTTTGTAAAACCATTTCGTGCCACATGTCAGGTAAAGATGAGATTATCAAAACCTTGCAAGACACATTAAAAATTAATGTTGGCGAGACCTCAGCCGACCGTAAGTTTACCCTTCTCACCGCCAATTGTATGGGCTGGTGCCATAAAGGTCCTGTTATGCTGGTAAACGACGAGGTATACCCTGAGCTCACTCCAGACAAGGCAATAAAAATCGTTCAGGAATACATGGCAAAAGAGTAATAATTAATCATTAATACAATCTAAAAAAATGGAAAACACGAAATTACATAAAGTCGATCTGATTTTTGAAAACGACGGAACATGTGCCACCACCGTACTCGACAAAGTGCTTTCAAGGAAACCTGAAGAAATCATCAACGACATGATTGATTCTGGTCTGAAAGGCCGTGGCGGAGCAGGTTTTCTTACGGGCTTGAAATGGAAATTCACCCGCAACGAAACTGCCGAAATGAAATATATTGTTTGCAATGCAGACGAAGGTGAACCCGGAACATTTAAAGACAGGGAAATTCTTGACAGGGTTCCCGAAAAAGTTTTCACGGGTATGGCTATAGCCGGATATGCTATTGGAGCGAAAGAAGGAATTCTGTACCTGCGCGCTGAATACAACTTCTTGTTGCCCAAACTCGAAAGGGTAATGAATGAATTCAACAAAGCAATCCAAGACAAAAAACTCGATTTTTCGATAGATATTCGTTCGGGAGCCGGAGCATACATTTGTGGCGAAGAGAGTGCATTGTTCGAATCAATCGAAGGGAAACGTGGTGAACCACGTAACAAACCGCCCTACCCGACAGTATCGGGTCTATTTGGTAAACCTACGGTTATCAACAATGTTGAGACCCTGGTTTATGCAACCATGATTAACAAATATGGTCCCGAAAGATTCAAAGAATTCGGAACCAAAGACTCACGCGGATCGAAAGTTTTTTCTGTTTCGGGCGATACCCCAAATGCCGGCATTTATGAACTCGGTTTAGGTATGACCGTTCAGGAATTTGTTGATGAATTTGGTGATGGCGACACAAAAGCAGTTCAGATTGGTGGCGCTTCGGGAATGTGCGTTCCGCGCAAAAAATTCAAAGACACCATTATTGGTTACGAAGGCGTTCCTACCGGTGGTTCAATGATGTTGTTCAACAGTACGCGTTCGATGTACAATGTATTGCACGACTATCTTGATTTCTTCGCAGAAGAATCGTGCGGACAATGCACCCCGTGCCGTGTTGGTTGTCAGCAATTGCTCAAAGGCATTCAGGCAGTGAAAAAAGGAAAACAAAAACCCGAGTATCTCGAAACCCTGAAAAAACTGGCCGAAACCATGAAATTATCAGCCAAGTGCGGATTAGGACAATCAGTTCCCAACCCGTTTATTTCGATTGTCGATAATTTCAAAGAAGAGATCATTTACTAATTCAATAATAAAACAAGATAAAACAATGGCAAAATACGAAGTAAATCTTAAGATAAACGATATCCCTGTAAGCGTTGAAGAGGGCTCGACCATTCTGGATGCAGCCAAAAAACTAAATTTCAGGGTTCCTACCTTATGCCATCATCCCGACCTCTGCGTTGCAGGAAACTGTCGTGTATGCGTGGTTGAACAGAAAGGTGCAAGGGCTTTGGCAGCAGCATGCGCCACTCCGGTAGCCGAAGGAATGGAAATTTACACCAACAGTGCTAAAGTACGTACAGCCCGCAAAAACATCATCGAACTGTTGTTGTCGGAACACAATTCGGAATGTACCAATTGCTACAAAAACGGCAAATGCGAACTTCAGGAACTGGCTCACGAGTATCGTGTGAACGAAAACAACTACATGAAACTGATTCTCGACAAGGGCTACACCATCGACAACCTTTCACCGGCCATTATTAAAGACGACAGCAAATGTATCCGTTGTCAGCGCTGCGTTCGCACCTGTGCCGAACTGCAACACGTAAGTGCCCTTGCAGTAGGTTACAAAGGCGATCATCAGAAAATTTCGACTTTCTTCGAAAAACCCATGCATTCAGTGGTATGTACCAACTGCGGTCAATGCGTTAATCGCTGTCCGACCGGAGCTTTGGTTGAAAAGAACTATATCGATCAGGTATGGGATTGCATCAACGACCCCTATCTGCATGTGGTAGTTCAAACCGCTCCCGCTGTTCGTGTTGGACTTGGCGAAGACCTTGATCTGGAACCAGGACATCGTGTAACCGGTAAAATGGTTTCAGCACTAAAACGTATAGGTTTCGATTCGGTTCTCGATACTGATTTCACCGCTGACCTTACCATTATGGAAGAAGGTACCGAATTACTCACCCGTCTGAAAAAAGTTCTGGTTGAGCAGGACACCAATACTGCACTTCCGATGATGACTTCATGTTCGCCGGGATGGATTAAATTCATCGAGCACAAATTCCCCAACCTGTTAGACAATTTGTCTACATGCAAATCGCCGCAACAGATGTTTGGTGCCCTGGCAAAAACTTTCTACGCTCAGAAAAAAGGACTGAAAGCCGACCGCGTGGTTTCTGTTTCTATCATGCCCTGTACAGCGAAAAAGTTTGAAGCCAATCGTCCCGAAATGCGTTCGAGCGGATATCAGGATGTTGATTATGTACTCACCACACGCGAACTCGCTATGATGATTCGTCAGGCAGGTGTTGACTTCAACGAACTTCCCGACGAAAACTACGATAGCATCATGGGTAATTCAACCGGTGCTGCTGTTATTTTCGGTGCTACCGGCGGTGTAATGGAAGCTGCATTGCGTACTGCTTACGAAATCGTAACCGGACGTCCTGTTCCCTTCCAGAACCTTGATATCGTTCCTGTTCGTGGTTTCGACGGAATCAAAGAAGCCAAAGTTCAGATAACCGGAGTAAAACCCGAATGGAGTTTCCTCGAAGGTGCTGAACTCAGTTGCGCTATTGCCCATGGTCTGACTAACGCCAACAAACTGATGAAAGCTGTAAGCGAAGGCAAGGTCAGCTATCACTTCATCGAAGTAATGGCTTGTCCGGGCGGTTGCTTAGGCGGTGGCGGTCAACCCATACCTACCAACGAAACCATCCGTCGCAAACGTATGGAAGCTATTTACGACGAAGATACCAATATGGTACTCCGTAAATCACACGAAAATCCCGAAGTAGTTGCCATTTATGAAGAATTCCTGGGTCATCCGAACAGTCATAAATCGCATGAACTGCTACACACACACTATCACCCACGTAAAAGTTACTAAGTGATTTCATGAAAAAAGCGCTCCATTCGGGGCGCTTTTTTTTTATGGCTATGCCATTATCTTACTGCAAAATCTATTTCGTAAAATGCAATACCGTGCTTTGTATGCCCGATTTTGTTAACACCTGTACAATGTAAAAACCATTGCTGATATGCCCCGGATGAACCAAAATTTCTCTTTCCCCATGGCATGGCTGCGAATACAACAATCTTCCATCGCACGAAATTATATCACAGCGAATTAAGCCATCTCCGGATTCGAGATAAAACAATCCATCACTGACCGGATTTGGCCAGATTTTAATTGTCTCCAATTGGTTAATCGGGCTATTCCAGGAGTAATCGGCATATTCAACCTGTGTCTCATTGGTCATCACTGCTATGTTGTAATCGAAATATATACGGGCAATATTACTGATTATATCACCAAACGCAATATCGCCGGACGGACGGATACGAAATTTTACATAACCATGGCTTGCTGCTTCGTTGGTGTTTTCGTCGGGCAGGTTAATATTATTAAAACGGAACCAAATCACATGATCATGCATAGTAATTTGCACCGGGTGCGAAAACGAAACCGGTTCAAAGCTCGATAGATCAAGTTTCTCGCTCAACGTGTCGACAACGGCTACGGTAAAAGCCGTATCGTTGCCGGTATTCTGAAAGCGTACAGTGTACTCAATAGCGTGGTTTGCTGCGATAAAGTCGGGATAAATATAATCGCCGGGGTCAGCCAGTTTGTCGTTGGGGTCGTATGAACCCGTGATTGTAATTGCCAGTGTGTCGCTATTGTTCAGGGGTGTTTCATCAGAATCGGATGGGGTTGCAGCTACCGCAAGAACCTGAGATGCCAGCGGAGCACCTGCATCCACATGACAAGTAATACGATACTGAACCTGTTGCATGGGTTGAAGATCGAAAGGCAATTCAATTTCGGAAGGCTCGTCAACGCTAACTTCAGGGTAAACATCTGTTATTTCAACGTCAGGGTGGCTTATTGTAAAATGAATATTCCCGATTTGGGGAGTAGTTCCTGCATTACGTAGATGAACCCACACTATTGCATCAAAGCCCGGGCGGAAAGCGTCTGCTGTTGCATCAACCACGAGGTCATTCATATCGGGCTCAGGCTGAAAAACAAAATCGTTGCCAAAGCTGGTCTGTCCGGTTCCCTGGCCAAAATCAACAGTATAATCTGCAGTAATCAATGAATAATATAGCGGAATCTGAACCGGAAAAATATGGTACTCGCCGGTGCCAGTCCCAATCAGAAAATCATCCGAAACACACACAAATGCATCCTGTGATTCAGATTCCAGTTTTAAAATTACCGGGGCCATATCTTCACCATTATCGAATAACCCATTCAGGTTCATGTCGAAAAACGATTTCCCGGAAATAAAATTATTGTCCTCCGAAAACCGGGCTATATAATTAGAGCCGTTGGTTTGTGCTGCAATGAGGGTATAATGCCCAAAAGCAGCCTGCTGCCCAACATTTCCGGTAATATATGCATTTTCGATTCCCGAAGCAAGGTCTTCGCAATTCAGGGTATTAAATGCAAAACTACAAGCAGCTCCATGCATGACATTTCCTTCAGCATCGGTACGAATCAGGTAATCGATGGCCGTAAGTGTATTTTCGGGCGGCAATGTATTAGAATATACCAACTCGTACGACCCAAAAGTATTTGAATTAACCCATGCTGCCGTATTCCCAAAAATATAAAAACCATCTCCGGCATCACAAGCCCTGAAAAAAGTAGTCTGCTCAGTACCATAGCTGCTTGCCCAAACCACATCTCCCGGGTTGCTGAATTTTGTAGCATAGGTACTAAACACCTGTTGCGGCGATGTAAGTTCAGTCCCCAGAAAATTAACAGTTCCCGAGTAACTGCCAAAAAGCACGGCATCATTCCCCGAACACACAACCTGATTACCCCAGTATGTGTCGAACGGAAAAGAATAAGCCCACTGATATGTTCCGCCGAAATCTGATTTGAAAATAAATTCGTGAGTCGACGAGGAATTGTTATCGAGTGTGCCAGCTAAGCCCAGCGAGAGAGTTCCTTTAAAACTACCGGCGCAAAACACATCACCATTATCGGCAACATCAATAGAAAATCCTATGTAAGTATTTGTTGAGGTCCCTATCGGGTTGACAAACTGCCAATCTCCCCCATCACTAAGTCCTGCAATAAACATATTGGCATTGCTGGTCGATATCTGGGTTCCGCCGATTGTCTGGACTCCCACATTTTTAAATGGGGCGCAAATTGCTATTTGCCCTGCATTGTTTCCGGCCACATGAAATAAATCGGACGAAAAATCGCCTCCGGTAGTACCCACCAGCCCCGATCTTGACCATAATATCTCGCCGGCAGGATTGTACTTTAAAAGGAAAAAACTCATTCCAACTGCACCTTCGAGTTCAAAAGGAGTTGAATTAAGCGTTGATACTGTTTGCGGATTTCCAAAAAATCCGGTTACATACAGGTTTCCTTGGCTATCGGCATACAAATCGCTTACCAGGGCTGTATAACCGCAAGCCAGCGACCTCGCCCAAAGCAATGTACCTTCAGCATCGCGCTTTATGATTACCGAACAGAGATTCCCCTGAATCGGGAAGGTAATATCACCTATTGTAATTGGTGCGTTTGAATAAGTGGTTGAATTATACACATTTCCCAGTGCATCAGTTTCAATACGGTTGAGTGCTCCGGTGTAGGTATTCCCATTGTTGTCGGAATACACCTGCGTAAAATTCTGTCCGCAAACCATATAGCTCAGGAAGACAGCAAGAAACAAACAAAATGTTTTATTCATAATGCGGTATATTAAACAATCAAATGACGCAAATTTTCGTGTTCAGTTGCTTAATGACAATAGCTGTCTGCAATTTTTAAAACATTTATCAGTGAGTTAAAAAAAATACTCTATGAATAGCTAAATTGCAGGTTGTAACATACACATCAAAAATTGATATGGAGCAAAGCGATTACCTGAAAAGACAAATCGATCAACTTGGCCTGGTGCTTGCAAAACTACTGGCATCGATACTGGGGTTACCACAAAAGAAGATACCTGCTGACACCCTTGCCGAAATTGACCGTGTTCTGCAAAACGAACTCAGCCTCAACACAAAAACAATTGCTGCCAGCCCGAAGTCAGGTTTTGCCGAAATGCTGAAAACCGACAAAGGTGCCAGCGACGAAAGCATCTCGCTTCTGGCTGATTTGATTATGATGGTAGCCGACAATATGCCCGATGATGCTGCCGACAAAAAACTACTATACGAGCAAAGTCTGGCGATGTATGAGTTCCTGAGAAAAAACGAAACCACTTTATCGTTCGGGAATTGGTTAAGTGTTGATTTTCTCAAAGAGAAACTAAAAAAATATAATGCCTGAAATTGTAATGATTTCAGAATTTGTTGGGTCCCAATTAAGTTAGGCACTTGATGAATTACAAATTATTAATTAATTTTACTCATTGGATTTGTTATCGAACTTAACTCCTTTTTGAACAAAATATGCTTACAAACGAAGGATTACGCCGCGAAGTAGGTCTTTGGGGGATTACCGCCAATATTGTCAATGTGGTTATAGGTTCCGGGATATTTGTTCTGCCGGCATTGGTAGCGGCGGGTTTGGGAGCGGCCGGAATTCTGGCGTATCTGTTTTGCGGGTTCCTCATCAGCATCATTATGCTCTGTTTTGCCGAAGTAGGGAGTAAAATTACGGTAACCGGCGGTGCGTATGCCTATATAGAAGCTGCTTTCGGGAAATACTTTGGTTTTCTGGCTGCCAATCTTCTGATATTCGGGGCATGCCTGATGGCAACCGCAGCGGTAGCCAATGCCATGGCGACCATGCTCTCGGCGATATGGCCTGTTTTTGGCGACAGCACATTTCGCATTTGCTTTTTCGTGGCACTGTTTTCGGGGTTTACAATGATAAATATTATGGGGGTAAAACAAGGCATTGTGTTAATTACCATAACTACCATTGCCAAACTGGCTCCGCTATTGTTGCTGGTATTGTGGGGTTCCACGGCCATTGTTCCCGAAAACCTCCTATGGCATAATACTCCGGCAATTTCCGACATCGGTAAGGTGTCGCTGCTGTTGTTCTTTGCTTTTCAGGGAGCTGAGAGCAGCCTGAGTGTGAGCGGTGAGGTCAAAAATGCACATAAAACCATTCCGAAGGGCATATTGCTCAGTTTCCTCATCATTCTGGTGTTTTACATTTCGATTCAGATTGTGGCTCAGGGAGTGCTGGGGAACAGCTTTGCGGGTTTCTCCGACGCACCGCTGGCCGAAGTGGCCCGAAGGCTGATGGGTCCGGCCGGAATCACCCTAATGATTGCCGGAGCTTCGGTGTCGATGTTTGGCTATCTTACCAGCGACACACTCAACATACCCCGGGTTTTGTTTCGTTCGGCAGTGGATCGCGTTATCCCCATCAAACCCCTGGCAAAAGTTCACAAAAAACATGCAACACCCTATGTGGCAGTTATTGTTTACTCGGCACTGGGATGCCTGTTCTCGATAACCGGTGAATTTAAACAGCTGGCCATATTATCATCGGCATCGGTGCTGCTCGTATATCTGGGCGTTGCCCTTTCAGCAATTAAACTGCGGCATCTGCAGGTAGCCAATAAAAAAACTTTCAAAATTCCGGGCGGTATTGTAGTTCCCTTGCTGGCATCAATTACCATTATCTGGTTTTTGTCGAACCTCACCAAACAGGAAATGACCGGTATGGCAATTGCATTAGGAGTTCTTACCGGCATTTATCTCATCCTGTTCTTATTTCGTCGGAAGCGCTTGAAAATTGTGAAAACCTAAATTGCAAAAGCATTAACTTATAATATTTGTTCAAAAGCCTTACCTCGGTTTTTGGTATGATTTTCGTTAATTGCATTCAGTCAAGTTTTTTTAAGTTTATACAAATACAAAACAAGAATTTTTATAAATTTGTGAGGTTGTTGCAATTAGAATCATTTTATTTGAAATTAATACCATAACTAATAATTACACCATGAAAAAATTACTATTTATTTTCGGACTTCTGGCAATGAGTCTGATAGGTTTTGCACAACAGGAAGACATCACCGACGACATCAAAGATCTTAAAGACAAGGCTGCACAGGGCAGTGCTGATGCACAGGGGAAACTGGGCTATTGCTATCTTACAGGCACAAAAATCGAAAAGAACGAAAAAGAGGGTTTCAAATTGCTGACTGAAGCAGTAAAGGGTGACAATGCTTTTTCGCAGTTTTATCTGGGTCTGTGTTACCATAATGGCAGAGGAACGGCACAGAACCCGGTGAAAGCCTTCCAGTGGATTTTAAAAGCCGGTGAGCAAAGTTTCGACAAGGCTTACAGTTATCTGGGTAATTTCTATTACAACGGCATTGGTACGGGGAAAGACCGGAAAGAGGCCGTTAAATGGCTCAAAAAGGCTGTCGAAAACGAAGACGACATTGAATCGATGTACCTGCTGGCCACCTGTTATAACAATGGAGATGGCATTTTAAAGAACGAAGCCAAAGCAGTGGAGTACTTCGGTAAAGCCGCCGATAAAGGCCATGTAAAAGCACGTGCCGAACAGGCTTATGCTTACCGTTATGGTAAAGGGGTTGCCCAAAACTCGGCTAAAGCCGTTGAACTGTATACCCAGATTGCCGAAAACGGCGATAAAGATGCCCAATACTATCTGGCAACCTGCTACGAAAAAGGTGATGGCGTTACCAAAAGTGAAACAACTGCATTTCAGTGGTATCTGAGGGCTGCCGAAAAGGGGAATATTCCGGCCCAAAACTCGGTTGGCGAATATTATCAAAACGGCGTGGGCACCAGCCAGGACTACAACAAGGCCATTGAGTGGTACAAAAAAGCAGCCGATGCGGCCAATCTCGATGCCTGTAACAATTTGGGAAATTGCTATTACAACGGCTATGGAACAAAAGTTGACTATGCCAAGGCGTTTGAATTTTACACCAAAGCATCGAAAAACAAAATGCCACAGGCACTGTACAATTTGGGAGTTTGCTATTCAAAGGGACAAGGAGTAAAAATCAATACCAAAAAAGCAGCCGAGTTATTATTTGAATCGGCACAGGCAGGTTATGCTCCCGCACAAAATCTGCTGGGTACGTTCTATCTCGAAGGTATTGGCGTTGCAAAAGACCTGAAAAAAGCCACTACCTGGTTCGAAATTGCCGCCAATCAGGGAAATGCCGACGCACAATATAATATGGGCAACTGCTATCGCACCGGGGTTGGTTACCCAAAAGATGCCAACAAAGCCCGCGAATGGATGTCGAAAGCGGCCGCTCAGGGTCATGAACAAGCTAAAAAAGACCTGGAAAAAATTAAATAGTACTGTTCTTTTTTCCAAACAAACAAAAGGCTGTCAATCGTTGGCAGCCTTTGTTGTTTTTGAGAAGTCAGAAGACAGGAGGCAGAATACAGAAGGGTCAGGGAGGAGCGTCTTCGGCAGTCACCCTTCGATTACCACTTCGCTCCGCTCCGTTACTCAGGGTGACAAATGCCCCTGTCATGCTGAGTACTGGAGCGTAGCGGAAGGTTAATCGAAGCATAGGCAGGGGTTAGGGAGAAACGTCTTCGGATTCACCCTTCGATGAGCACTCCGCTTCGCTTCGTTACTCAGGGTGACAACCGCCCCTGTCATGCTGAGTACTGGAGCGTAGCGGAAGGTTAATCGAAGCATAGGCAGGGGTTATGGAGAAAACATCTTCGGATTCACCCTTCGATGAGCACTCCGCTTCGCTTCGTTACTCAGGGTGACAAACTCGATTACCGCTGCGCTACTCAGGGTGACAAACGCCCCTGTCATGCTGAGTACTGGAGCGTAGCGGAAGGTTAATCGAAGCATAGGCAGGGGTGTTGGAGAAACGTCTCCAGGTTCACCCTTCGATGAGCACTCCGCTTCGCTTCGTTACTCAGGGTGACAAATTCGATTACCGCTGCGCTACTCAGGGTGACAAATGTAAAATGCCGCCCCTTCTGTATTCTGCCTCATGTATTCTATAAAAAATTATCCCCAAACCGTAATATTCACCACAACAGGATATTATGGTAATATTTCGCGTTCAGGCAGCGCAATATCCTCCAATTTCAGTACTTTTGGCACATGGAGAAAAGGAATCTTAAAAAATACCTGCTCATAGCTGCCGGCATGGTTTCTACTATGGTGGGTGTGATTGGCATTTTTGTTCCGCTACTTCCCACTACTCCCCTGCTGCTACTGGCTGCAGCATGTTTTATGCGCAGCAGCGATCGCCTGTACACAGCCCTGATTCGCCATAAAGTGCTGGGCATGTACATCAAAAACTATATGGAGAAAAGAGGTATCCCAATTAAAATAAAACTATTTTCGATTGCTTTACTTTGGGCCGGTATTCTCAGCAGTGCCATGTTTGCAACCGACAAACTGTGGCTGCGCATATTGCTGGTTAGCATTGCCATTGTGGTGAGTATTCACATAATGCTAATCAGGAAAAAAGGCTGAAATCCTGCCTATTTAAACACAATCTCCACCGGATTGATGCCGACCCTGAATGTATCAATGGGCTGTGCATTA
>JAKQPY010000160.1:0-17157 GCA_029564465.1 Bacteroidota bacterium
CTCGCTCTTGGAGTGCTGCAATGGCTACCTGTGCCTTGAAACTTGCACTAAACTTCCTTCTGCTTTTTTTCATAATACTGGTAAATTTAATCGTTTTTATTCAACTTAACCAGTGGTCCAAATTTCGGGGAGTATTATAGACTGATTATACTCAGGAGTTTTCGCCCACCTAAACGTTTTTGCTTCTCTCGTACTTTCATAACCAAAGTGATAATTAAATCTTCAACAACACTTTCTTTAAATACTGATTTTTTGTTCTTGTAATAAGCCTGGCGGGTTTTACCAAACAGTTCACAAAGGGAATCAATTCCATATTGTTTTTGTGAGCAGGCTACTTTTTCAACTGTTTGGCACCAGATTTTTTTCTTATCGGAATCTTAAACTGTTCCTCCGCTATGTCTATCATCACATTTAACGATAGGGTGCGCAGGCGCTCTAATTCAAGCTCCTCTCGCAGGCGTTTGTTCTCGGCTTCCAATTGTGAAATCGGCTCGGTTTTGGTTGAACGCTGCTCTTTCATTTCATGCATTTGTGAAGCATCAAATTTACGAATCCAATTTAATATTGCCGACTTCCCTTTTATTCCATACTTGCGCCGTGCTTCATCCTTGCAAATGTGGCCTTGCAGAACTTCTCTGACCACATTCATCTTGAATTCGTCCGTGTAATAGTTTACTTTTTTCATATTAATCCTGTTTTAAGTTGACATTTTACTCTCTTTTTTGTCAACCTATTTCAGGACAAGACACGAAGACGTGCTTTCTTCAGTAACCCCTGCCTATGCTTCGATTAACGTTCCGGTAAGCTCCACTACTCAGCATGACAGGGGATTGTCACCCTGAGGGCTAATTATTGGGGCAATAAAAGCAATATGAAATGACGCAATGTCTGGAATCAGAATACAGAATGCAGAATACAGAATTCAGAAGGGGCGACTGGCAATTATAAAGCATTCTTCTTCGGCTGGAGTTTTCGATCTACATCGGAACAGCAGAATTCAATAGCACAACGAAAAGCCCCTTCTGTATTCTGTCTCCTGTATTCTGAATTCCCAAATTAATTCATCTCGCCTTGCACCTCGGCTCCGCTTGGTGACCGGCTCGGCTGCGCCATTAAAACAAAACCCCGCCATACTGACAGGGTTTTGCATGAAAATTACCGGGAATGTTTATTCAACAATCTTCATTTCTTTAATCAGGTTGCTGGCACCGGCATATTTATCGATAATAAACAGTGTATAGCGAATGTCGAGGTTGATGCAGCGCTGCAGGTTTTCCTCAAAATCAATATCGCCCGACATGGCTTCGCTGTTGCCGTCGAAGGCCGTTCCGATAAGTTCTCCTTTACCGTTAAGCACCGGAGACCCCGAGTTGCCGCCCGTGATGTCGTTGTTGGTGATAAAGCAAACCACGAGGTTGCCGTCTTTATCGGCGTAACGACCAAAATCTTTGGCATAATACAAATCTTTCAGTTTCTGGGGAACGACAAATTCATCGTTGTTCGGGTCTTCTTTTTCGATAACGCCTTTAAGAGTAGTCGTGTGTTTGTAGGTAACAGCGTCCGATGGTTTGTAGCCCAGCACATTGCCATAAGTAAGCCTGATGGTGCTGTTGGCGTCGGGATACAAGTTCTTGCCCGAATACATCTGCATCATGCCGTCGGTAAACAGGCGCTCTCCTTTTTCAAGTCCCTGACTTTTCTGACGGAAAGCCTTATTGATTTCGGAATAACGCTCGTAAATTGAAGTTCCGGCAATTACTGCGGGGTCGGCGGCCAGTTTTTTCGCATTGGGTTTGTCAATCATGGCAAGCACTTTTTCTTCGCTGGTGAAGATTGATTTGGCAAACATATCGGCTGCATAACCTTCGTAGCATCCTTTAAATTTCTTGTTAACAGTGATAAATAACGAAGGATAATACTGCGGTTCGACATTGGCAGCAAAATAAGCAAACAGTGCGGCAACCAATTTCTGGTCGGTGGGAGCATTGAAGTCTTTGTAGAATTGCTTCACCGATGCCCGCATTTTTTCTTTATCAGCCTCGGTGGTTTTGTCGTTTATTCCGGCAATCTGATTGCTCATCTGATAGGCAAACCAAGGCATTTCGGGTCCCGATATCAGGGCTTCGATAATAAACTGTCTTACATAGGCTTCGGTAGCCCGGCCTTCGTAAACCCCTTTGATGATGTTCAGGGCTTCGCCGTGTGTTTCTTTGCGTTTTGGGTCAGTATTTACCCAGGCCGTAAAATCTTTTTCAATCTGAAGCTTGTTGTCCATGGTCTTCAGTTTTTTGAGGGCAATGTTTTGTTCGTGGCTGTATTTCCAGTAATTCGAGCTGCGGTTGTGTTTGGCAGCATACTGAATACGTACTTTTGGATCGGCTTTCATGTCTTCGCGCAGGATGTCGAGTTTCACGGTACGGATGTTATAGCGCCATGTGTTGGTAATATCCATGGTTTCTTTCAGTCCGAACGAGGTCAGATATCTTTCGGTGGTACCCGGAAAACCGAGAACCATGGCAAAATCACCTTCTTTTACACCACCCACGCTTACCGGTAAACTGTGACGGGGTTTCAGGGGAACATTTTCTTTGGCGTAGGGTGCCGGTTTTCCGCCCGGAGCGGTATAAATCCTGAACATCGAGAAATCGGCCGTATGGCGGGGCCACATCCAGTTGTCGGTGTCGCCGCCGAATTTACCCATGGCTGACGGAGGAGCTCCTACCAGACGAACATCTTCGTAAATTTCGTACACCAGCATGAAAAACTGGTTATTGTCGAACATATCAGTAACCTGTACTTTGTAGTTTGTGCCGGCTTCGGCATTTTTTATCAGTTCGTCAGAAACGTTTTTAATGGCTGCTTTGCGTTCTTCCTCGGTCATTCCGGGTTTCAGGCTGTTCAGTATGGTAGTGCTCACATCTTCGATACGCACCAGTATTTCGGCACAAAGTCCATCGTTGGTAAGTTCCTGATCGTAGCTGTAGGCCCAAAATCCGTCTTTCAGATAGTCGTGCTCAAGGCTGCTGTGTTGCTGGATATACCCGAAACCGCAGTGGTGGTTCGTAAGCACCAGCCCTTTGTCCGAAATAATTTCGCCGCTGCAGAAATGCCAGAACGGACGTCCTTTGTTGCTGAAGCCCACAATGGCATCTTTAATGCAAGCCTGATTGATACTGTAGATATCTTCGGGTGTAAGCTTAAACCCTTTGGCTTTCATGTCGTCGTAGTTTTTGCCGATGAGCGACAAGAGCCACATACCTTCGTCGGCACGAACATATCCTGCCGAAAGAACTGCAAAAGCCATGAATAGTAAAAACAATTTCTTCATAACAAATCGGTTTTTAATTAATTTGTTTCAAATGTAATGGCTTATTGCCACAAAACCATAGTTTCGAATGAAAAAAATACCTAATGAAAACTTAAAGGAATTAGGCCTGTAAATCAGTGGTGTAAATTACAGGGCTTTGCGACTTCTCGGCTTTGCATGAAATGTTCTCGCCAGAACGCCAAGGCGCTTTGCCGGATCTGGTATCAGTGAGTCAAAATTCTTGATTTTATAGTGCTGTAATGATATCTTTCGGATAACACAACACATACTTGGTAACTGTTTTACTCAGCACCGAATGGTTGAACATATCGCTCGCCCGGGTGATATCAACTATTCTTCCCTGCATAAGAATGTTAATCTGATCGTCGGCGAAACTGTAGGCGTTATTCGAAACAATATCGGTAAAAACCAGATATTCAGCCTCTGCTGTACTAATTCCCAACTCGCGCGAAGTTATGCTGCGAATGCGTTCCACTTCGGCCGGCACAAACGGTTTATTGTCGGTAATTACCTTGAACAGCCGGCGGTGCACCAGGCCTGAAGATAAATAGTGCAGTACAAAATCTTTACTTCCGCTCCATTGTTTCAGTGCAACCAGAATGTCGGAGTCGTCAATCAGGGCAAAACTTTCGATAAGTTCGTTCTCGTTGTCAAAGCCATCGCGCTGCAAAAAATACCTTAGGTTTTCGGGGACAGAAATAGTGTTTGACTCCGAAATCAGGTGTCGTACTCTTTTCATTGCCTGGACCAGCATCAATTCGGCCGCGAGCACCGTTTTGTGCAGATACACCTGCCAGTACATCAGCCTGCGGGCAATCAGAAACTTTTCGATACTGTATATTCCCTTGGCTTCAACCACCAACTCCCCGTTTACAATCTCCAGCATTTTAATAATCCGGTCGTAACTTACCACACCCTCCGACACACCGGTGAAAAAACTGTCACGGTTCAGGTAGTCGAGGCGGTCCATGTCTAACTGACTCGATACCAGTTGGTGCAGGTATTTTTTTGGATATTGCTGACTGAAAAGCCTGATGGCAAGTTCGAGTTTTCCGTCAAAGTCGCGGTTCATCTGTTCCATCATCATCACCGACAGTTTTTCGTGCGATACACCGGGAACAATGCTGAATTCCAGCGCATGCGAAAAAGGCCCGTGACCGATGTCGTGCAACAGAATGGCAACCAATGCCGCTTCGGCTTCGGCATCGCTGATGCTGTGCCCTTTGTGGCGCAACACGTCGATGGCCAGCCCCATCAGGTGCATGGCACCCAGGGCATGCTGAAAGCGTGTGTGTACTGCTCCGGGATAAACCAGTCCGGTAAGCCCCAGTTGCCTGATATAGCGCAATCTTTGAAAATAGCGGTGCTCGATCAGGTCGTAAACGATGCCATGCGGAATATTGATAAACCCGTACACCGGGTCGTTGACAATTTTATTTTTTGCGTGTGAGTCCAATGCAGCTTCAGGCTTTAATTATTCTCCCAATATTTTCAGTAAATCGCCTTCGAGGCTTTCGTTGGGAGTTTCAATTATTCGGCCCTGTTCTTCGCCCGTAGATACCGAGACCATAATAAACGTGGGCACATATTCGATGTTGTACGAGGCAACATCAACTCCTTCGAGCTTTTTTTCGCGGTCGAGGCAATACAACGTAAAATTGTCGGGGCACCATTTGGCCATATCCACAATTTTAAAAAACCGGGGTACTTCGCGTCGCGAATCGCTGCACCAGGTGGCTAAAAAAATAATTCCCGATGGCGGCAACGAATTTTTCAGCTTTGCAATAATTTCGGGGTTGGGATGGTAGTTTTCGTACTCTTCATAAAACCACGAACTGCATAATTCGTTGTCGAAATCAGCTTTTTTGACCTCTCCCAGCATATACTTGTTGCCGGTTGAAGAATCGGTTACAATTGTATAATCAGATTGTGCAAACAAACCGGTGGCTGAAACCAGCAGAACCATCGATAGAATCAGTTTTTTCATAAATCAGTTTTTTCGTAAAATCAATCCGTATAGCACTTTATTACAAAGTTCAGTGTTTATTGAATGTCCAAATATAGGGAATTTGATAATTGCAAACACCATACCATGCACATTCGGTTCGGTTTTTGTCATAAGCAAACACTTTTTTAACCAGAGAACCAAAACCTCGCTTATCTTTGCGCCATTATGAACCGAAAGCATCAGTTGTTTGTAATTTACCCGCTGCTCACCATTTCGATGATCTTGTGGGCGTATTCTTATATTTGGGCAAAGGTGGCGCTGGCCTATTATGGTCCCCTGACGGTGATATTTTTCAGAACAGCCATCTCGGCAGCATTTATGTTGCTGGTTTTGCTTGCCACAAAAAAGCAAATCAAAGTTGAATTAAAGCATTTGCCGGCATTTTTCCTGCTGGCATTTTTTGAACCCTTCCTGTATTTTATCGGCGAAACCAGCGGACTTGATAAGGTTGACGCTTCCACAGCGGCTGTTATAATTTCGACTATTCCTCTGTTTACGCCTTTTGCAGCGTATTATTTTCTGCGCGAAAAGGTGAGTCTGTTCAATATTTTGGGAATTGTACTTTCGATGCTGGGTATTGGCTATATTGTCTTCAACAACCAGTTTGAGCTGCAAATTTCTGTCGAGGGGTTGTTGTTTCTTTCATTAGCGGTGCTTGCAGCCCTGGGTTATAGTGTGATGATAAAGCGACTTCCCGGGAATTATTCGGTTTTCACGGTTATTTTCTGGCAAAGTCTTATGGGGGCCGTTATGTTTCTCCCCCTGGTACTTATTTTCGATTACCAGCAGATATTAACGGCAGGATGGGTGAGTAAAGCCGTATTCCCAATTGTAAAACTTGGCATTTTTGCTTCTACCATTGCTTTCATGTTCTACATGTATGCCCTTAAGTTTATGAAGATTACCAAGGTGAATATTTTCACCAATATGATACCCGTGTTTACTATCATCATTTCGTGGTGGGTACTCGACGAAAGTGTCGATGCCCGTCGCATTGTAGGAATGCTGGTTGTGGTTGCCGGGGTTTTTATTTCGCAAATTGGAACCAACCGCAACGGAAATTCATGATTTCGCCAGCCGAACTACGGGGAATGATGGTAAAACGCGAAGCAGGTTATCGGCGTTTAGCGGTGAAGCTTAAAAAGTTCAATAAACGCACACTCGACGATAAGGTACACGGCCTCCACGATGCCTTTTTCGCTAAATACGATTGTTTAAGCTGCGGTAATTGCTGCCGGAGTTTGGGCCCGCGCATTACGACTACCGATATCGAAAGGCTGGCGCGTCGCCTGAAACTGAAAGCCGGCAGTTTTACCGAACAATACCTGCGTATTGACGAAGATGGTGACTTTGTTTTTAAAACCATGCCATGCCCCTTTCTGGGCAGCGATAACTATTGCTCGGTGTATGATGCCCGGCCAAGGGCATGTCGTGAATACCCGCATACCGACCGGGTTAATTTTTATCAGATTATTGACCTCAGCCTGAAAAATGCCGGTGTTTGTCCGGTAGTGTACGAAATATTCTCAACCCTTCAGCAAACCGAATCATGACAGTCAAGCAGCAACAGCACGTAACAACAGTCGAACGTAAGGTGAAACAACTGTTTGCAGCCGACACCAGCGGCCACGACTGGTACCACATCGAAAGGGTGAAAATCATGTCGCTGCATCTGGCCTCTTGCCAGGGAGCCGATTCATATATCTGTACGCTCGCTGCCTTGCTCCATGAACACGACGATGATAAACTGCTGCACCTTACCGGAGGTAAAGAAGCCGCCCTGAGTTTGTTGCAGCAAACCGGAGTACCAGCCGAGGCCATTGCCCACATTGATGCCATTGTATCGACCTTGTCGTTTAAGGGTTCGCAAACCCATACCCCCATGCACAGCCCCGAAGGTATGTGTGTGCAGGATGCCGACCGGCTCGATGCCCTGGGTGCCATAGGTATTGCCCGCACTTTCAGCTACAGCGGAGCAAAAAATCGCATGATGTTCAATCCTGAGACTAGCCCTAAAATCTATGCGTCTGCCGAAGAATATCGCAACACCGACAGCTCGGCAATTCATCATTTCTACGAAAAACTTCTCTTACTGAAAGACCGTATGAACACCGACGAAGGGCGCAGAATTGCGGCACAACGCCACGATTTCATGCTGATTTATCTGGAACAATTTTATAAGGAATGGGGATGTAAATTCTGATACCTTTTGTTGCACATACAATAATACGGCAACCGGTGCGTTTGAATATTTAATTTATATTTGTGAATTAAAATTAACCTTGTGTCTCGATTCTTTACACATCTTATTGCTTCGCTTGCTTTTACAGGCGTTTGCTTGTCGGGAATGGCCCAGACAGGAGGCAATAATACCTACGAATTTCTGAATATTCCACCTACAGCCCGTTTGGCTTCATTGGGTGGCAACAATATTTCGCTTTTCGACAACGATCCGTCAGTGGTGTTTGCCAACCCCGCATTAATGCACGAGTCGATGGACAATATGCTGAATATCAGCTATAACAACTACATTTCCGATATTAATTTTGCCTATGCGGGTTATGTGAAACATTTCGACAAATACGGAACTTTTGGCGGGAGTATCTATTATCTGAATTATGGTAATTTTATTCATGCGGATGAGAATGGGATAATTTCGGGTAATTTCAAGGCTTCCGATTATGTTTTCAATCTGAGTTACAACCGTCCGCTTTACGAACGCCTGTATGCCGGTGCATCACTTAAGTTTATCTATTCTTCGATGTACACCTATTTCTCCTCGGGCCTGGCGGTTGATCTGGGATTGCACTATTTTTCGAAAGATTCGTTGTTCACGGCCGGTCTGGCAGTAAAAAACATGGGGGCACAGCTGAAACCATACTATCCCGGCAACTACGAAAACCTGCCCTACGACCTGCAATTAGGCGTATCGCAACGCTTGCGGCATGCCCCGTTCCGTTTTTCGCTTACTTTTCAGGACCTCCTGAACTGGAGTTTGCGTTACAACAGCCCACTCGACAACAACAATCAATTTACTGATATTGATGCTGCTGAACCCGACAGTATCAGTTTTACCGAAAAAGTGAATAACTTTTTCAATGCCGCCGGCAGGGTGGGTGATGAATTTCTACGTCACGCCATTGTGGGTATCGAAATAGTGCCTTCCAGTAATTTTTACATTTCCCTTGGGTTTAATTACAGGCGCAGGGCAGAGCTTGCCATTTCGACCCGACCGGGTTTAATCGGGTTTTCGGTAGGGGCCGGAATTAAAATTTCGAAGTTCAATATTGCCTATGGTTTTGCCAACTACCACCTGGCCGGGAAATCGCACCTCATCAGCATATCAACCAATTTGAACTCATTTTACCGGAAAAGCAGCCTGTAAGGTTTTGACAGGAGAACCGCAACATATCGCAGGAATAATTATAGCCATCGACGGACACTCGTCGTGCGGAAAAAGTACCCTTGCCCGTAAACTGGCCGAAAAGCTGGGTTACACCTATATCGACAGCGGTGCCATGTATCGGGCCGTCACCCTCTATGCTCACAGTAATAATCTGGTTGGAAGCGATTTTATTTATCCCGAAAAACTTATTTCGGCCCTGCCGGAGATTGAAGTGGGCTTCAGGCAGGGAGACGACTACCGGCCACGGACTATCCTGAATGGTGTTGATGTGGAAGAGAAAATCAGGAGTCTTGAAGTTTCTCAACTGGTTAGCCGTGTAAGTACGATCTGCGAAGTGCGTCGTCATCTGGTGAAATTGCAGCGTAAGCTGGCCGAGCATGGCGGGATTGTCATGGACGGGCGCGATATTGGAACCGTGGTTTTTCCTGATGCACAACTCAAGATATTTCTCACTGCAACTGCCGAAATCAGGGCGCAGCGCCGGTTTAAGGAACTAAGCCACAATGGTGAACAGGTTTCCTTCGATGAGGTGTTACAAAATGTAATTACCCGCGACGAAATCGATTCAACCCGCAGCGAAAGCCCTTTGCGGCAGGCCGATGATGCCGTATTGCTCGACAACAGCCTGCTGAACGCCGAAGAAACCCTGAGCAGGGCATTGCAACTGGCTCAGGAAGTGCTGAAATCACTTAAAACACCGGGTAATGATAGTTGAGATTGACCCAAATTCGGGATTTTGTCCGGGGGTGACCCATGCCATTGAGAAGGCCGAAATAATTCTATCGGAGCAAAAACAGTTGTATTGTCTTGGCGATATTGTGCACAATAGTGTCGAAGTCGAAAGGCTCACGCGCATGGGGCTCGAAATTATCGACCATGCAATTCTTTCTCAACTGCGCAATGTAACCGTATTAATCAGGGCGCACGGCGAACCCCCCGAAACCTACGAAACTGCACGAAAAAACAATATTCAGCTGATTGATGCATCGTGTCCGGTAGTGCTGCGGCTTCAAAAACGAATACGCGATGCAGCAAAAGCTGGTCCTTCCAATATTCAGATTGTTATTTTTGGTAAAAAAAATCATGCCGAGGTAAACGGACTGGTTGGGCAGGTTCCCGGACAAGCCATTGTGGTGAGCGATATTCCCGATTTGGATCAGGTTGATGCAGCAAAACCCGTTTTTATTTTTTCGCAAACTACCCAAAGCCCTGAAAAATTTAAGCTTATTGTTGACAGGATAAGCGAAAAAGCCATTCAGCTTACCGGCAGTAATTCGCACATAAAATCACTGAACAGCATTTGTCCGCTTATGTCGAAACGCGAGCCGCTGATTGCTGAATTTGCTGCCCGTTATTCTGTAATACTATTTGTGAGCGACCGCAAAAGTTCGAATGGTAAAATGCTGTTCGATATCTGCAAAAGCATCAACCCGCGCAGCTATTTTATTGCCCGCCCCGACGAAATTGTTCCGCAGTGGTTTCGCCCTGACGATACTGTGGGTGTTTGTGGTGCTACCAGTACTCCCTTACGTCTGATGAAGGAAGTTGCCGAAAGTGTTGAAAAAATGTAATCGGAAATCCTGCTAACGTTTACCCATGCACGATAAGTCGCAGTAAAACACCGTGACTGATGGATTTTCCTTCGGCTGTTTGCCCGATTATTTCGTCGCAGGTTTCGATGTGTGCATCAGCAAACAACGATGTTGCCAACGCTGTAATGTATGGTATTCCGGCAAATCCTGCATACAGACTCATTATCAGAAAACCATCGGGCAACAGCAGCGTTTTAATATCAGCAAGCAAGGGTGCGAGGTCTTTTTCGAGTTTCCAGAAACGACCTTTGCTCCCTTTTCCGGCTGCCGGTGGGTCTAATATTACACCACGATAACGGTTTCCCCGTTTCATTTCGCGGCGAACAAAGTCGCGGGCATCGTCAACAATCCAGCGGATTCCGTCCAAATTATTGCGATGCATCATTTCTTTTCCCCGTTCAACTACCTGTTTCAGCGAATCGACATGGGTAACCGAAAACCCGCCTGCTGCAGCAAACAACGAAGCAATTCCTGTGTACCCGAACAGATTCAGCAGTTTGTTTTCGTCATTGTTACCGGGTTTCTGGCTTAGTAGGTATTCCCAGTTAACGGCCTGTTCGGGAAATATTCCAACATGCTTGAAAGAACTGAGCTGTAAACGCACCGCCAGTTTTTTTTCATGAATCGGGAGCATGGTCTCCCATTCGGTAAATCTATCACCGAAATACTCCCATTTTCCCTGATTATTTCCCGTTTCGGTAAACCGCGCATGGGCCATTTCTTCCCATTCATGCAGGCTAAGGGTTTGGATGCCGGTTGCGCTGAGTTCCGGACGGATGAGAATTTTATCGCCAAATCTTTCGAGCTTATTGCCGTTGCCACAGTCGATAAGTGCGTAGGAGGGAAGTATGGAATTTATGTTAAGAATCATTTCGGTGCCAGTGTAATTTTTTGCCAAACCCCAGGCGGTTATCAGTCATTTTCATACTTTCGATTTCGAGAATCCAGAAGCAGGTTTTCATTATTACAGCGTATGGAAATCTTCGTAAGTACAGGTTCCGGCAATGCGATTCCTCGGTACCTGATGCAAGACGTACATTCCCGGTAATCTGTATACCCCTGATTTTGCCCACCAGCTTAGTTTCGAGATGAATATTTGCCGAAACGCGATTATTAATTAACATATCTGTTGCATGCTTTGTGAGTTGGTCTGAAGTGAAAATCAGACTGATATTTTCACCGTCGAAGGCATAAAAGCAGGAAGCGGTATGGGGAGTTCCATCCCTACAGGTTCCCAGGGCAAAAACATGGTGTTTCCTGAGAAAAGTAATAAAGCGTTTTTCGGGTAACTGCATACTAATCGAAAGGTTTGCAAGTTACTATTTAATAATGTTGTATGCAAGGTCGAAAAATTTCACAGGCAGTTTTGGGCATGCTCGGTTTAAATATCTATTTTTAACAAAAATTTGACCCGATTGTTTGGAATTAACCCATACCGGAATAAAAGCGACATTGAGCTGATAGCACAGTATCAGACCGGGCTGAAGCCCGATCCGGTAGGAGAATTGTTCAAACGGTATTCGGCAATGATATATTCTATCTGCTATAAATATTTCAGAGACAGCGATTTGAGCAAAGATGCTTCGATGGATATTTTCGAAGTGTTGCTCGAAAAGTTGAAAACACATCAGGTGAGCAATTTTAAATCGTGGCTTCACACTTTGGTGCGAAACCATTGCCTGATGCAGCTCAGGGCTTCGAAAACAGAGTATGAATTCGATGACCGGTTGAAAAATGATACAGGAGTTTTTATGGAAGATGATTCGGGCTCGCATCAAGAGATTGTCGAAAAAGAAAACAAACTGGTTGCGCTCGAATTGTGTATTACGCGGCTGAACGATGAACAAAGGGTATGTGTTGAATTGTTTTATCTGGAGCAGAAATCATACACCGAAATCAGTTCTGTTACCGGCTTCGACCTTAAAAAAGTAAAGAGCTATATTCAAAATGGTAAACGAAACTTAAAAATTATGATGGACAACTACCATGACTGAGAGTAAAAACAATATATGGCAACCCGGTGAGTGCTGTTCTTTCGAAGAACTACGGAAATATGTCGATGGCACACTTAAGCCCGAAGAAATCCGTCGTGTCGAAGAGCATCTTGCCGACTGTGAGCTATGCTCCGACATTGTCGATGGTTTAATGGCCATGCCTGCCGACCTTAACCTCGACGCTGAATTGGCCGCTTTACACAATGACATCGACAAACAAGTCGAAAAAAAAAGAAAAACATTAGTCTTTCTTAGCCCCGAAAAACTGCGCTTTGCAGCTGCCGCCGTGTTGGTAACGCTCGTAATCAGCACTGTTATAATGATTAACTTTAAAACCAGATCACCCTTATACGCTCCCGACCAATTCAGCAGGCATGAGAAGGCGGCTGAAACGGCATCAAAAGAAAATTCTCAGCAAAAGACCGATATGACGGGGAAGGATGCGATTGCCGATAATATTACATTACATGAACCAGAGCCTGTAACCGGTGGCACTATGTCTGATGCCGGTAAGCCAATCAGTCCGGATGGAGTTTTTTTCGATGCAATCGGCATGGCTGATGATGCCGGTTTTGCTGCTGTTGAAGAGACTTCGGTGACCGACAGTGATGAGGCTGATTACGAAAGACAATCGCCGGGAACCACTGCAGAGTTAATACCCAAAGAAAATAGTAAAAGCGAAACACTGGCCACCGGCGGTGCTTCGGCACCCGCTCGCACCGAAAGTAAATCCCGCGAAAGCCGTCAGGAGAAAAGAGATGCCAATAAGAAAGTTGAAAACAGCGGGAATCTTGAAAGTCCGTCGGCTGTCGAAGATATAAGAACAGTGGATAGCGATGTGGATTATATGATTGTTGAAGAGAAGGAAGAAGCAATAGTGGATGAATGCATCGAGCCGATTGCATTTACTGTTGTTGAAGAGAAACCGGAATTTCCGGGCGGAGATTCTGCCTTACTGCGCTTTATTGCCGACAATGTGCAGTATCCTGTGAGTGCTATGAATTCTTCAATCGAAGGAACGGTGTATGTTCAGTTTATAATAAACGCACGTGGTAAAGTCACCAAAGTCGAGGTAGTAAGGGGTGTTTGTCAAAGCCTCGACGATGAAGCGGTCAGGGTAATAAAAATGTTGCCCGACTGGAAGCCCGGCAAGCAACGCGGAAAACCGGTAAACGTGAATTTTGTTATTCCCATCCGATTTAAGCTTTATTAATCGAATTCTTGAGGATATTAAAAAAAAAGAATCCTGAATAAGGATTCTTTTTTTGAGGTAACTGGCGGATTCGAACCGCCGTACCCGGTTTTGCAGACCGATGCCTAGCCACTCGGCCAAGTTACCTTTTGGGTGATGCAAAAATACAAATAATTATTATTTATGCAAATCATTCTCATTTTCGGTACCGCATAAGGATTGTAAACATTTTGGGCAGAGACAGGATTTATACGTTTTTCGAACTTCTGCCAGTTTTTCAGGATTGGTTTTGGTATTCATGCAGTTGCATTTATAATCGCCGGTGCATTGAAAGCGGCGCTGGCAACGTGGGCAGGTTTTTAGCATTGATAGGCAATTTTATTGGCTTCGAGTGCAATAATTTTCATGTTCTGATCGGTCATACACCGGAAATGTTTTTTCGGACAACGCTTATAACCCAACTTTGAGCATGGCCGGCAAGCCAGGTTTTCGACCTCAAATATCTGTGAGCGCTCGTCGGCCATGTAGGGACTCATCCCAAACCGGGGAACTGTATTCCCCCATACCGAAAATATCACTTTACGAAATGCTGCGGCAATATGCATCATTCCTGTATCGTGAGTAATAACCACTGCAGCATGTTTTATTAATGTTGCCGATTCGTCAACGCCTATCATCCCGCAAAGGTTTATAACGGGGGCACCTTCGGTGTTTTCAATTATTTCAGCGGCTGTTTCTGCATCATCAACGCCCCCGATAAGCACGGTCTGATAACGAAGCAGGCGGCACAGTTCGGCAATTTGGTATGCGGGTAGCTTTTTCGTATTGTGCTGGCCTCCAATAGCAATCACAAAATACACCGGTTCTAATGTTTCGAGTAAAGGGTGAATCGCATCGGGTGTTTTTTCGTTTTGCAGAAAATAATCGAGACCCCGGTTGTCGTTGTCGACATCGAAAAGTCTGACGGTTTCGAAATAGCGATCGACAATGTGAATATCGGGCATTCGGTCGATTTTAAACCGGGTCAGTAACAATTTTTCGATATTCAGTTTTGGAAACGAGAAGTCAAGAATCTTCAGCCGTCGTTTAAAACGCAGGCTGCGCAGGTTATTGTGCAGGTCGATGATGTAGTCGAAGCCTTCGTTGCGCAGTCCTTCGAGTGTGGCTGCAAAATTTCCCAGCCGGTGTATGCAATCGATATAGGGATTGTGCTCAAGTAAAAAGCTGTATTGCGGCTTGGTGAGAAAATGCACCTCAGCTCCTTCGACCTGTTGTTTAAGGCAGCGGATCAGCGGACTGGTCAGCACTATATCGCCTATACTGCTGAAACGAATGATGAGAAACTTAATGGTATTAGACTCGTTCATAACAAGCCTCATTCCTTTTTCATAGAATCATGATAATAAAGATCGAGTAAATAGAATGCATCGTAAACCATTACATTTTCGACAGGAATACCCATCAACTTTGCTTTTTCCTGAAGCTGAGCGTACCAGGATGGGGTATTTCTCATTTTCTTGAAGGATTCGTTGAGTATTTCCTTGAATTTGAATTTGTAAATTGCAGCATTCCCTTTTTCGCTTAATCCAATTAAAGAATAGTATTTTTCAATAAAATATCTATTAGGTGATTTATCGCGTTTAAACATTGAATGACCCCAGACAACTACATAATCAATTATCTGTATTTGGTGTAGGCTATCGGATGTGACCCAGTGTCGGTTCAAATCATATTTCGATTTATTTCCCAATAGAATACATGGCAAGTCTTTTTTATTCCAAATAACAGGAAAGTGCCCTTCGCATTGTGGGTTTAATACATAAGCAGCGGCAACATCGGCACCTGCATAACACCCAAAATGAATATGGCTCCAATATTCAGAATAATTCAGTGAGTAATAAATACTATTGGGTTCCATAAGTTTTCCGACCGAAACAATTTCTTTTACATCGGAATTAAGAAACTCTAGGTTGCGGCTTATTATTTTACTACGCTCAACCGAGGTGAAATATAAGACAAACAACAAAAGAAGACCCACTGGCCAATGTATTTTTTGCAGACAAAACCAAATGGCAAACATAAAGTAGAACCAAACTAAAATTCTGACACTAATTGCACCCGTCCCAAAAGTATTCGGCATGAAGAAATAAATGGCAAGTATTATTGAGGCTATGATAAACCAAACAAGCTTATTGCCTGTGTAACTTATCTCCGGATACTTCTTTCGCTGTAATATTTTAACAACATAAAGTACCAGCAAATAAGCCAATACTGTAACCAAACTAAAAAAGATAATTCTTCCGATAGGGCTTTCGAAAATCAGGTCAAATGCGATTAAATTTCTTAAGGTAACAAGGTTAACTAAGAGTGTACCGGTAGGTAAATCGGTATTAGCCATTTCTCCATTAATTTTAAAAACATGAGCGGCATAGATAACCGTTAACACTAAAGATGGTACCGAAACACCAATTAATTTGAGTGTATTAAAAACCTGTTTTTGCGCTTCTTTCTTGTTGTGTTTTATTAATGATTCAACGAAATGGAAAATAATGTAAATAAACAGGCAAACTAGTGCAAATGCAAAAACAACTAAGTGCGACAAATACAAAAGTAAAAACAATAGCCCCATCCAAAACAGGCTCCACCCACGTAGATTGTCGCGATGCCTGATGTAATATCCTAACCCTATAAAAAAGAAAATCCAAGCAACCGAAAAAGTGTAATATCCCATGAGCAAATAAGTCTGCATCGTGAAAGGAATTATTAACAAAATGAGATAATTAGTCTCTTTGCGAATGGAATATATGAGATATCTGAATGAATAAGCAACTCCGGCAAGACAAACAAAAATTAAAAGCTTCATAGCTACATTAGCCGCGAAAAAATAGTTAAATAAGCTGAGAAGGAAAGGCCCCGTCCAGTAACCGACAATTACCGGATTAATGCTGAAAAACTGGCTCATAAAATTATTTCCTGTTGCCAGTTCTGCAATTACCATACTGTTGTAGATGTGTTGCGCTCCGTCTAATGAATGAATATAGGAGTATTCAAGTAAGAAAGAAGCATTGAACAGAACGAAAAATGTGAAAATCACAAATTCGGTAGCTTTTAATTGTAAAAGCCCTTTCAGGATATCATATATTTTTCTCATGTCTTATTAATTTGGCAATGAGAACTGTAACAACATGAGTCGCCCTGTCCGGCATTACTTGGTGGGTGCCTGCCCTTGGCCCTGACCCTGATTTTGTCCCTGATTGGCCGGAAGTTCCGACGTGGTGTTCTGTTGGGTTCCGGCTTTGTTCGGATTTGTAATGGTCATGCTGGCTACAAGGCAAATTACCAATAGCGATACAGCAAGTACCCAGGTTGCTTTTTCAAGGAAATCGGCGGTTTTCTTAACGCCCATAATCTGGTTACCCTGTCCGAAATTCGAAGCCAGACCACCACCTTTGGAGTTCTGTACCAACACAATGAGTACCAGCAACACCGAAACAATAATTATTAATACCGAAAGAAATGTGTACATGTTTATGCGTTTTTATCGATAAGTTCTTTTACTAATTTTATTTGAGCTGCAAAATAAATGCTTTTTTCCGGATATTTCAAAGATAATTTTTCATAAGTGTGCAAAGCCTTT
>JAKQPY010000164.1:0-31841 GCA_029564465.1 Bacteroidota bacterium
GCCTGAACCCAATGGGGAGCGGCGATGAAGCGATCGCGCCATTTGTCTTTGAAGTTGTAGCTGAGCCAATGGGTGATGAAGCCGAACAGCATCATGAGCCAGACTTTGTAGTAGGCTGACATTAACTGCGGGAAGATAGAACCGTTGAATGAATGCGTTATGCGGTGTAGCATGGTTTCGGCTGTGGGATAGTCGGGGGCACGGAAGAAGACACGGGTGAAGGTGATAAAGGTGAATGTGAGTGCGATTTTCCAGACTGTGGCCACCACGTTATTGGCTTTTTCCCAGGGGCTGATTTTGCGCCAGTATTTGTAAACGAGTATTCCGAGGCCATTGAGTCCGCCCCAGATCATGAAGTTCCAGCTTGAGCCGTGCCATAAACCTCCCAGCAGCATGGTTATCATCAGGTTGAGGTTGGTTTGTATTTGCTTGCGTGCTTTTGCCGAAAAGCGGATAAGCAGGATCACGACGACGGCAAGTGCTGTAAGGATAATGGTAACGGTCGGGTTGGCAGCCAGCATGATGAACACCGCGAGTATGAGCGCGAAGTTGATGTAGGTTCCTGCACCGGCACTTCGGTTTCCACCCAGGGGGATGTAGAGGTAATCTTTGAGCCACGATGACAGCGACATGTGCCAACGCCCCCAGAATTCACTGACGTTTTTGGCTTTATAGGGAGAATTGAAGTTCTGCTGCAAGCGAAAACCGAGCAATAAGGCCACGCCGATAGCGATATCGGTATAGCCCGAAAAATCGACATATACCTGCAAGGAGTAGCCAATCATGGCCATGAGGCTTTCGAGTCCTGTGTACATATCGGGGTTGGCAAAAATGCGGTCGACAAAGTTCACTGCAATGTAATCGCCTATCATAATTTTCTTTATCAGCCCTTTGAGAATGAAAAATAAGGCCAGTCCGAATTCGTAGCGGTTGAGTTTGTATTTTTCGTAAATCTGCGGGATGAAATCGGCAGCACGCACTATGGGCCCGGCCACCAATTGCGGGAAAAACGACACGTAAAAACCAAAGTCGATAATGCTATTAACAGGCTTCAGCCTGCCCCGGTAGACATCGACGGTATAGGAGATGGTTTGAAATGTGTAGAACGAGATTCCGACAGGCAGAAAAATCTTGGCTGTATCGAAATGCGAGCCGGTGAGCAGGTTCGAGAACTCGGAGAGGTAGTTGTAGGTGACAAAGGCAGTTCCGAACATCTGGTTTACCGCATCAACAATAAAATAGGAATACTTGAAGTAGGCCAGCACACCAAGGTTAACAACAATACTGAGGGCAAGCAACCACTTACGTTTCGAAGGGGTTTGGGTGCGATATACCCATTTGCCGATGAAATAATCGCAGACCGTGCTGAAAATCAATAAGAAGAAAAAGAAACCGCTCGATTTATAGTAGAAGAATAAACTAAAAATAAGCAGGTATAGCGAACGGCTGAATCGTTTGTTGGCCAGCCAGGTGTAACCCATCAGTACTACGGCGAAGAATGCCCAGAAGAAGAAACGGGTAAATATCAGGGGTGCATTCTGATCGTAAATAAATATTTTCCAGAAATCTGCAAGCATCACGGTGTCATCAATTTTCTGATTGTTTTACTAAAAACTTTTCGTAATCACGGAGAATGGCCTCAAACAGCATGGAACCCAAAATGGAATAACCTTCCTGCGTAAGATGAATTCTGTCTTTCTGAGCCAATCCATTGCTGCGCCATTGGTTTATTGAGCGGTCACCACCCATGGCAGTGTGTGCATCCCAAACTGCTGCACCATATTTTTCGGCATTGGTCATCATAGATGTTTTTACACTGGCAGCATAAGGATTATGGCCGGCCCGGTAATTATAGAAATCGGTGTTGGTGGTGAGCAGAATGGCTGCGGCAGGATATTGCTCACGAATGGTCTGAATGAGCGCTGCGTAATTGTTTGTGTAGCGCTCTTCGGCAAAAGCATTACCGGAAGCATCGTTCACCCCAATCGAGAGAATTACGAGGTCAGGGTCGAAACTGCAAAGCTGTTGTGAAAACAAACCGGCTTTGAGGTAAGAAGCGGTGTTGGCTCCGTTAATTCCGATGGTGTAGTATTCAACTGCAGGCAGGTTGTTCGAGGTAAGTGCGCCGTAAAAATAGTATTCGCTGTTGCTGTCATCAATTTTTTCGAATCGGATGTTGAGGCTGTCGGAGGCTTGTTTTAATATGAACACAGTTTTCCCGGCGTTTACATCGGTATATTGCCGCAATACGTTGCTTTCGGGAAGTAGTAAAATACGGTAGCTGTCGTCGTCGGCATTGTGAAAAACCGTTACCATATTGAATTTTCGGTAGCTGATAGCTGCCGCAGGGTTAAAAACAAAGTGCACTTCTGCTACGGTGTCGCTGCCAATGGCCGTAATACCACCCAGACCCAGAGGGTACTTTACCTCTTTGTCGGTAATACGCTGGTAATCCCAATTTCCGGTAACCCAACTTTTATAATAGTACGGGTGGTTTGAATTGGCTATCGAAAAGGGGAACAAAAATCCCGGGGCGCCCTGCACTGATGGGGCAAGCGATTCGAAGCCGGAACGAACTGCCCACGACCACATGCCTGCCTGAATATGGGAAGCCCCGATATGCATGATTTTCACCTTACCGTCGCCTTCGAATATAAGCCTGCTGAGCTTGCGGTAAAAGTTATCGAAATACACACTGCCACCAGGCAATACCAACTGCGACGAATCGTAGGCTATAAAATCGTATGTGGGCCTCTTATATGGAATACGCTGTTGTGCACCGAGCCACAGCGATAATAAAAGTAACGATATGGTCAGCCACAGCCTCATTGGGGTTTCTTCATTCTTTCGTTGTAGGAACTATATTCAAGAATGAGTGCGTTGTAGAACATGTTAGCAATTACGCTGGTACCCTGGGGTGTAAAGTGGGTAAAATCAGTTCCGGCGAGCGGCGGACTCGCATTTACCCAGGCAATCATGGAGTTTTTTCCGCCCATCGCTTTATACATATCCCAGTAAACGCCTCCGGCTTTGTGGGTGGCTGCCTTTAACTCGTCGCGCACGGTTTCGAGCATAGGATAGGTGATATACTGGTCTTTTTCTTTTACCGACATATCGGAAGGCCCGATAACGATAAAGCATGCATCGGGAACCAGGCGCTTGAGAAATGCCATTTGCGAGTAGAAATAGCTTGCGTGCTGTTTGGCGGCTTTGGCATCTTTGATATAGGGCATTACGTTGCCGCCAAACTGCAGAATGAACAAGTCGATATCGAGCTTAGCATACATCTGCGAAAGCAGGGTGGCATCGGAAGTGGAAAACACGGTACCGGCACTGCCACGCAAGGCAATATTATCGATATAAACACCTTTGTCGTCTTCGAAGGAAATTGCATAAAAATCGGGGCTGTCGCAGCCTTCGAACTCAAATTTCACATTTTCGAGATAAGTGCTGCTGCTATAAGTAAACACGTGTAAACCTTCACCCGATTTGAGGGAATCGGTGGTGAGTACCACATCGCCCGAACTAATCGAAATCTTGGTGGAAGCCTTTGCGTTACCGTAGAAAATGGTGATGGTTTTAAACTGCTTTGTGTTGGAATAGGCTAAGTCGGATTTTCTGAAATTTAACCAGGCTTTATAATTGGTAGTTCCGGGCATGGCGGCCGAATCGAGCAGGGGCGAAAAGCGGCTGAACGATATCATAGCACCGTATTTTTTGTTTCTCACACCCACTTGCTGCCCCATATATCCCTGATACCGAATCCAGTTTTCGGAATTATTCTGAATAATACTGAATTGTGAATAGAGTGCACCTGCCGTGGTAAGCCCCATACCTTTGCCACCAAAACGCGACTGGAATTTATTTCGGAGAAAGGCAGTAATACGGTCGCCTTCTATCTGACTGTCGCCGTAGTGCATGATGCGGACTTTTCCATCGCCGTCCATCGAGTTCAGTTTTGCAAAGAATGGGTCGAGCGCGGTGGTATTCCCGGCAGGGAATTCAAGGGGAGTAACCAGTTTTTTGAGTTCCTCGATATCGAGGGCCGAAATACTATCATCGTTTTCGAGGTTGTTAATATCAAACTGTTTCGACAGCATCGAATCGATATCCATTTCGGGTTGTTTGGGAGCAAAGAAATCGGAAAACGAAGGGAAATATAATACCACATCCTTGCTGATACGAATGCCTTCGCGGGGAAATACTACCATAATAATTCCCAGCATGGCTATCACCACGAGTACAAACAATAAAACCTGTCTTACTTTCATTTTTTTCCGTAAATTTTAAGTTTCTGACCAATCTGCAACTGCGAAGGGTTGCTGATTCCATTCCATTCCATTATATTTTCGGCACTGACACCGGGGTATTTCTTTGCAATTGTATAGGGAGAGTCTCCCTTTTGAACTGTGTAAGTATCTTTAAGTATATAGCCCTGCAATACCGAAGGTGTTTCGGGTTTTTTAATCTCGGCGGGCTTTTCGGCAGGCTTTGTTTCGGGTTTAACCACGTTACTGCCTTTTTTAACATAGATGACCAGTTTTTTCCCTGCGTAGATTTTTGTCCCGCTGATATCGTTCCAGTCTTTGAGGTCAGCCACGCTGACTCCCATTTTTTCGGCTATAGCCCCAAGGTTATCGCCAGACTGAATCGTATAGTATGTTTTTTCGTAATCGGCACCGGGCGATGTTCGGGCCACTGCATCGTTTTGGTTTACAACTGCAGGCTTAGGTTTCGGGAAAAAGACGGTATCACGGTAATTTGCAATTGAATCGGCAGCAAGATTAAAGCGCTGAGCATATCCGGCCGGAAGGTGGAAAATAACAGGACGCAGATTTCCGTAGATTATGTCTCCAATGATTTCGGGATTCATCGCCCGGATTGTTACCTCAGGAATGCTCATATAATCGCTTATTTGCCGGATGTGCAGTTTGCGGTTAACGATTACTGTATCGCCGGCTTGAGCTTCGTGGGGTGTTCCGTCCAGCATAAAGGACTGATGCATATTGGTGAACAGGATGCAAGCCACAAAGGCATCGAAAGCTGCCAGAGGGGTTTCGGAGAGTTTGCCGGAACCGGTGAGACGGCGCACTGCGGCAGGACCTTCGGCATAAGCGTAAATTGCCAGACTCCACACACCAAAGGTTTCGTGTAGTTGTCTGAGGTATTTCGCGGCAGCCATGGCCGATATGGCCGGGTTCATTCTTTCGTCGTACACCGAATCGATATGCAGCGGATACGCTACTCCGGCCAGATAAGGCAAACCCCAGATGCCATAGGAATTTGCCTGCCCCGAAAAATCAGGTTTCAAACCGGTAATTGCCAACCCAAAGTCGGTGATGCTAAAGGGCAGGCCGGCCGACTGGATATTAACGGGGATAGCCCAATCGGTTTTACGGATTATGTTCAGGAGACAGCATTTTTCGGAGGCTGTCAGCCGGTTGAGTTGCCCCAGCATCCAGCGGGCGTCGTTACTGACTTCATAGGTTTCACCGTCCAACTCTATGTAGGCTGCAATTGCAGGGTTTGAGTTCATGTTGTAATCAGCACAATCGCATGAGCCCGAAAAACCGGGGTTAGTCCTGAGATTTGCCATCATCCTGGCAGCATAGTCTTTCATAGCATCCGACTGCGCATGTAAACCGAGTCTGAGCGCTGCCAAAATAAATACCGCTGCTATAAAAGAGAAAAGCTTCATCGCAAAAATTAAGGCAGCAAATATATTGCTTTTCGTTTCTATTAAAAAGGATTTTGTTCGAAAACACATGATTTAAAGAAAGGCATTTAGCGAGCTTGCAGACTTGATTGAATCCGACATAATCAATTAAAGCTGCAGGAACCCATAGAAACATAATTCTATATTTTGCTAAATAAGGATTGAAATTTAATTATTTCGATATATCTTTACAGTTCAAACCCAAATAAATCTACCATGGCAACTAAAACCACCACTGTTCAAGTTGTTCCTGCCGAGCCACCTGTAAAACGCGGAATAGGCGCACAAGACCTGAAACAATCGGTCATCGAAAAATTATTTTATCACTTAGGGCGCACACCGGGCAATGCCACGATGAACGACTTTTATCTGGCCACCTCGCTGACGGTTCGCGACAGGCTTATGGAGAAGGCTGTTCAAACCTCACACAACGCATTGCAACAAGGGCAGAAAATAGTTTGCTACCTGTCGGCTGAATTTCTGATGGGGCCACAACTTGGTGCCAATCTGATAGATTTGGGGGCGACCGATGCTATGCAGCAGGCACTTGCAGAACTTGGGGTTCAACTCGAAACCGTAATGGCCTGTGAAGAAGAACCCGGTTTGGGTAACGGAGGACTTGGGCGTCTGGCAGCATGCTACATGGATTCATTGGCATCGGTGGAAGTACCGGCAGTGGGTTATGGAATACGTTACGAATTTGGAATTTTCGACCAGCTTATCAGAGACGGATGGCAGGTTGAAATCACCGATAAATGGCTGCAATATGGTAACCCCTGGGAAATTGCCCGACCTGATATGTCGGTATATGTGAAGTTTGGCGGCCATACCGAAACCCATGTCGATGCCGATGGAAAACAGCATGTGGTATGGACGCCCGACCATGTGGTAAAAGGCCTGCCCTACGACACACCGGAACTGGGTTATCGCGTAAACTCATGCAATTTTCTTCGCCTTTGGAAGTCGGAAGCTGTTGAATCGTTCGACTTTATGGCGTTTAATCATGGTGATTACTTCAGGGCTGTGCAGGAAAAGATGGTTTCCGAAAATATCAGCAAGGTGCTCTACCCCAACGATGAATCCGATCAGGGTAAAGAACTCAGGTTAAAACAACAGTACTTTTTTGTTGCCTGCTCGGTGGCCGACATGATGCGCCAGCATCTTGAATCGGGGGGAAAACCCGAAAACTTCCACCAACGTTTCGTTTTGCAACTGAACGACACCCACCCGGCAATTGCCGTGGCTGAACTGATGCGGCTGCTGCTTGATGAATATCATCTCGAATACGCAACAGCCTGGGAGGTAACGCGGCACAGCATGTGCTACACCAACCATACCCTTTTACCCGAAGCACTCGAGAAATGGCCGCTCGAATTATTCCGTCGCCTGCTGCCACGGCACCTCGAAATAATTTACGACATCAACTTCTACCTTCTCGAAGCCGTGAAAGAACGATATCCTTTCGACCATGGCAAACTATACCGGATGTCGATAATCGATGAATGTTGCAACAAATCGGTGCGAATGGCCAACCTTGCCTGTGCAGGAAGTTACGCCATCAACGGTGTTGCAGCCCTGCATACCGAATTGCTGAAATCGAGTGTTTTACCCGATTGGGTCGATATGTATCCCGAAAGGTTTCATAATGTTACCAATGGGGTTACCCCACGCAGGTTTGTGATGCTCGGCAACCGTCAACTGGGCGATTTGCTCACCGAAACGGTAGGCAGCGAATGGCCCGGCGACATGACACTGCTGCGCAAACTCGAAGAGTTGGCTGATGACAAGTCGTTTCAGAAAAAATGGAATACGGTAAAACTGAACAACAAAAAGCACCTTGCAAAACTCATTCTCGAGCGCACCGGTATTACCGTTGATCCCAGCTCGATGTTCGACATTCAGGTAAAACGCATTCACGAATATAAACGCCAGCACCTTAATGTACTGAATATTATTACGCAGTATCTGCGCATCAAAAACAACCCGGATGCTGAAATGGCTCCACGCACTTATATTTTCGGGGGTAAGGCCGCACCGGGCTACTATATGGCCAAACTGATGATTAAATTTATTACTTCGGCAGGTGACGTCATCAACAAGGACCCCGATGTAAAAGGTCGCATCAAGGTGGTTTTCTATCCCGACTTCAATGTGACGAATGCACAACCCGTGTACCCTGCAGCCGACCTATCGGAGCAGATATCAACGGCGGGCAAAGAAGCCAGTGGCACCGGCAATATGAAGTTTGCCATGAATGGCGCCCTTACCATTGGAACCCTCGATGGTGCCAATATTGAGATCCGTGAAGAAGCAGGTGACGAAAACTTCTTTTTGTTCGGGCTTACCGCTGAACAGGTGGAAGAAACGCGGCGCAACAATTACGACCCGTATTTTATTTATGACAACAACCCTGAACTGAAGTCTGTAATAGATTTCATCAACTCGGGAGCTATGTCGGATGGTGATAAAAACCTATTTCTGCCCATCACCGATTCGCTGCTGTATCATGATCCCTTCATGCTGATGGCCGATTACCCGTTGTACGTGGCTTGCCAGGATATCGTAAGCCGGGTTTGGAACGATAAAAAAACCTGGACCAGAATGTCGATTCTGAATGCTGCAAGGATGGCAAAGTTTTCATCAGACCGTTCAATCCGGGATTATTGCGAAAAAATCTGGAAAATAAAACCGGGTAACTAAGCAGATAAAAAAAGAGCCGGACAAAAATCCGGCTCTTTTTTTAAATATCGTTACACTAGAACTCCACTTTCACCGCTTTGGCCGCCTCTTCGTCGGCTTTGAAATAGCCATAGGTTTTAAACCCGAAGATTTTTGAATAGATGTTTCTCGGGAATTTACGGATATAGGCATTGTAGTCTTTCACTGTTTCGTTATAAGCCATGCGGGCGGCCTGAATCATGTTTTCGGTATTTTGCAATTCAGCCGAAAGTGTCGCAAACTGCTGGTCGGCTTTCAGGTTGGGATACTGCTCCACGGTAACCATAAGGCGGCTGAGTGAGCCACTCAGGTCGTCTTGTGCAGCCTGGTATTTTGCAATATTTTCTTCGGTAAGGTTGTCGGCATTAATTTCGATGCTGGTAGCTTTTGCACGCGCCTCGATAACAGCTGTTAGGGTGGATTTTTCGAAATCGGCATATCCTTTCACGGTATTCACCAGATTGTCTATCAGGTCGTAGCGGCGCTGATAGGCAGTTTCAACCTGCGACCACTGCTTTTTCACTGTCTCGTCTTTTTCGACACAGCGGTTATACACCCGCACACCCCAAATAGTGAGCAACACAAGAATAATTAAAATCGGAGTTCCCCACAACATTGCGCCCAGACAACCCAGGCCTTTTACTTTAGGATCTTTTGGTTTTTCGGCATTCATATTCATTAGTTTTTGTTTAGTGTAAAAATACAATATTATGCAATATAAATAAAAAAAAAGCTGCCCTTTTTGCAGGCAGCTTTTCGAATAATAAAAAGACAGACTATTTGGCCACTTTTTCGAGCCATCTAACCATTAACAACATCACCGTCATTGAAAGCAGACAAGCACAAACAAAAATTGTCCAGGTACCTGTCATCGATATTTTTTCGTAGAAAATAGCACCAATAAAAAGAAGTGAGTTACCAATAGCTGTAGCACACAGCCAAAGACCCTGCATCATACCCTGTAGTTTCGGGGGAGCTACTTTCGAAACGAATGAAATTCCAAGAGGAGAAATAAATAATTCTGCCACTGTGAGAATAAAATAAGTACCCAGCAACAGGAATGGTGTTACACGTTGTGCATCGGGCAAGCCACCCATGGCAGTAATTTCCGATTTCAGGGGAAGACCCATCGAGCCAAGACTCATTACAACATAAGCCAATGCAGCTATGAGCATACCAATTACAATTTTTCGGGGTGTAGATGGTTCTTTGCCCCTGGCACGCAACCAACCAAAAATTGCAATAATAATAGGGGTAAGAAATACAACAAAGAATGGGTTAATCGACTGGAACAATTCAGCACCCTGAAGTGTGGTAAATCCCAGGTTAACTTTCAGCGAAGACAGGTTGGTATAGTCTTTTGCAAAGTAGGTTAGCGTTAAGCCATTCTGATGGAAAGAGAACCAGAAGAAAATAACTACTGCAAACACGGCAAACAAAGCATACAGACGTTGTTTCACTTCGGATGCACTCATTTCAATCTCGGTGGAATTGAGATTTCTTGCTTTTTTATCAGCAGGATTCGGGAATTTTTTCTTATTCAGAACATAAATCAATAACGAAATTGCCATAGCACCAATGGCCACTGCGAATGCATAATGGAAACCGGTGGCAAAAATATTCAGGTACTCGTTGGCAAAAGCGGTCATGTCGGTACCGGTATATCCGGCTTCAGCGGCAACGGCGGGTAAAGATTCTACCGGATTGCCGGCAAGATAAGAATGGCACAATTCGGGAAGATTCGATTTATAAAGATATCCGTGCGATTCAACCCACCAGTTTCTAACTCCAACAGCAGCTAACGGGGCAAAAATTGCACCTACATTGATAAACATATAAAACCACTGAAAACCAGAGTCGCGAAGTTTTGAATACTTCTCGTTGTCGTACATCTGACCAACCAGTGCCTGCAAGTTTCCTTTAAACAAACCATTCCCAAAGGCAATGATAAACAAACCGGTACACGTTAATGCAAGAAACATGTTGAATTGATCTTTTGGTACCGGTGTACCTGTCGGAATAGCAATGGTAAAGTAGCCTACTGCCATTAGAATTAACCCGATTAAAATTGTCGATTTGTATTTCCGGGTTTTATCAGCTATTAAACCGCCAACAAAAGCAAGAATGTAAATCGAAAAATAGAAGATGGAATAGATAATACCGGCCTTCGTTTCGGATAATCCGAATTTTGCCATCAGGAACAACGACAAAATAGCCATCATCGTGTAAAACCCAAAACGCTCTCCCATGTTGGCCAGCGATGCTGCCAGTAACCCTTTAGGATGATTTTTAAACATAACGTTTGTAATTTAAATTGTTACTATTTTTTTCATTCAGGGCAAATATAAAAATCTTTTTTTACTGTTCAAGTTTTATTTATTGGCATTACTGTATAATTTTGCAGAAACTATACGAATGAAAGTATTCACCGCATCGCAAATCAGGCAGCTCGATCAGGCGACCATTACACTGGAGCCGGTGTCGTCGCTGCAATTGATGGAGCGCGCTTCGCGGGGCTTGTGCAACTGGATTCTTGGTAAATTTGATACCACAAAAGTATTTTATTTCTTTTGCGGCAGCGGCAATAATGGTGGCGATGGATTGGCTTTAGCCCGCATGTTATTACAGGAAAATTATACATGTCGTGTGTTTTTAAGCAGCGAAAACGGTACTTTATCGCCCGATGCGGCTTCCAATCTTCTGCTGCTGAAAAATATTGACGGAGCTTGCATTGAAACCCTCGGTGCTATTGAAGCATTTCCTGAATTTCCCGAAAACGCGGTGCTGGTTGACGCCTTGTTTGGCTCTGGTTTAAGTCGTCCGGTAACCGGTTTCGAAGCCGCAATAATTGATGCGATGAACGCTTCGGGCAAACCTATAATTGCTATTGATATACCCTCGGGCTTGTTTGCCGAAGACAATACGGGCAATATCGGAGCTGTGATTCAGGCATGCTACACCCTGAGTTTTGAAGCTCCGTTCCTCAGTTTCTTTTTCAGCGAAAACGAAGTATATACCGGGCAATGGTTTATAATTGGCATTAATCTTCACTACCCAAGCAAAGAAAAAACTGTAAGTCCGTATTATTTCGTAGAAGCCGCTGATGTAAAAAAGATAGTAAAGCAGCGTGGCCGTTTTTCCCACAAGGGAAATTTCGGGCATGCACTGCTTGTTGCCGGTTCAAAAGGCAAAACCGGTGCTGCAATTCTGGCTGCGCGTGCCTGCTTGCGCGCAGGTTGTGGTTTGCTCACCTGCCATGTACCACTGTCCTCGTACCCAATTATTCAGGCAGCATGTCCCGAAGCCATGTCGGAAACCGATATGCACACCGATTACATTACATATATTAGAGATACAGGGAAATACGATGCCATTGGCATTGGACCCGGACTTGGAACTCAGCCCGAAACAGCAACAATGCTGAAAAACCTGATCGGAAAATCAAACAAACCCTTATTGCTCGATGCCGATGCGTTGAATATCATCGCCTTAAACAGTGAATTGCTTGACAAGCTTCCCGAAAATTCGATTTTAACACCGCACCTGGGCGAGTTTAGACGGCTTTTTGGCAAGACGGAAAATTCGTTTGCTGAACTCGAAAAGCAACGTCGGTTATCGCAACAATATAAAATAATAATCGTCAGAAAAGGAGCATGTACTGCCACTACCCTACCCGATGGCAGCTGTTATTTTAACAGTACCGGAAATCCGGGTATGGCCACAGCCGGGTCGGGCGATGTACTAAGCGGTGTGATTCTTTCGTTATTAGCACAGCATTACAAACCCGGTGATGCTGCAATTGCCGGAGTATTTCTGCATGGGCTGAGTGGCGATCTGGCCTTGTTAAAAAGCTCGCAGGAGGCACTGATAGCCGGAGACATTGCCGATGGGTTGGGTGCTGCATTTAACTTTATAAACGAATTACGATGAAAACAAAATCCTTGTTAATCATTGCGGTATCGGTGTTACTATTTTCGTGCTCACCGAAACTGCATGTTATTCCATTAAAAAACAGTGATACCCAGATCAAAAAGAACGGTATCATTTATAATCTTCCCCGTACAGTATTCGAGATTGAATTCACAGTGAAGCATACCAGTTTTGTTGCGGGGCCATATGCCGGTTATGCCGAAAAATACCTTTCGATTGCCGGGGTTTCGCTTGCCGATTACGAAACCTACGAAATTGAAGCCATCAATTTCAATACCTTAAGTCAGCCCGACCCGGATGCCGCTTTTATGCTGTGCGGCGATTTTACTAAACACAACATGAGCCTCAGTTTAAGCAAAAATGGCATCTTGCAGGGGATAAATCTTGTTCCTGAGGAAACAGGGCCTAACGAGGCCGAACCTGCTTCAACAATTGGTTTCTCTCAACAGATTAACGATGTTGTTTTTACCGACTATACCGTAAAACGCAATTTTACCGACATTAAAGATACCACCTACCGTGTAATAAAAACCGATTCGGTGTATCAGAAAATACCCGTTATCAACACCCGCATAACCAGTAAGGATATTGAGCAAAAAGCCGAAGAAGCTGCCAATTTCATCATCAAAACCCGTAAACAACGGTTTCAACTGATTACTGCAGGGGACGAAAATACAAGCGACGGAGCAGCCATGAGCATTATGGTTGATGAGCTGAACAAACTGGAAGAAAAATATTTGTCTCTGTTTATTGGAAAGTCAACCAGTCGAAGCGAAACTTTCAAGGTTTATTATGTGCCACGTAACGATGATCAGAACACCATTTTATTTTGGATATCGGAAACCCGTGGTGTTTCGTTCGAAAAAATCGAGGATGCCAATCAGGTCTGTGTGGTGGTTAAAAATCTGGGAATTAACGATGATGCATCCCAGTTTTATAAAAAACAAAATGAGTTAAATCCAAAACGCACCGGTTTTTACTACCGTATTCCCGGGAAAGCTGAGGTTAAAATAAGTATGGGGGATACAATACTGTATAATGGCATTTACAATGTTGCTCAAATGGGGATTCTCAACTGGCTCGACAGTAAAATTACAGGGAATAAAAAGATTCAGATTTCCTTTGACCCTGCATTGGGTTCACTTCGCTATATTCATTGAGATCAATCATGAAAACCGGCGCCGCAATTCGTACAGCATTGATCTGGCTGCCCTGGATTCTGGCACCACTTTTTTCGGCCGCGCAGCAAAATCCGATTCACGTCAGGATATTTCAAACCGAAACTGAGGCTGGTACTTATCGGCTTTACGATGAAAAAATGGTTTCTGACTCGGCTTCGCTGATTTTATATCTTGAAAAAAACAAAAACCACTTTATTTCGCGTTCATATCTGGCAACCGGCTACGATAGCATCCGTGTAACCGAAGGTAAAGTAACTGCATGGCTGGTTACAGGCAAACGATTTTCGTGGGAGCAACTCACCATCACCGTTTTAGACGACAGTGTGCCATTGAGATTTAAGCCGAAAAATATTGAAAGAAGAAATCCCGGGGAAGCCGAAAATGAGCAAAGCCTTCGAAACATCGTAGAATATTACGAAAACCTTGGTTATCCTTTCTGCAGTGCCCGATTCGACAGTATCAGCGAAAATAACGGCAGACTATCGGCAACGGTATTGATTGAGCCGGGGGAATATATAGTTTTCGACAGCCTGATTCTTAAAGGCAATCATGGCGTTAAACCCAGATTTCTCAATCTTTACCTCAATTTTAAACCCGGCACAGCCTATTCCGAGAACTATATCAAACGCATGGATGTCAACCTCAGGAATATAGGATTTCTCACCCTGAATAAACCCCCTGAATTGGCCTTTGACCAAAAAAGCTGCGACATCAGCCTTTACCTTTCACACAAAAAAACATCGACTTTCAGCGGCGTTATTGGTTTTTTACCCGACAACCGAAATACCGGAAAACTGCTATTAACCGGCGATGTAGATTTATTTCTGGAAAATCTGACCGGACGTGGCGAAAATATGTCGCTGAAATGGCTCCGCTATCAGGCACAAAGCCAGCAATTACAAACGGCCGTGTATTATCCATATTTTCTGAACAGCCGGATTGGAATTCAGGCTGCATTTGATCTCCAGAAGCAAGACAGTACCTACATAAGCACCAGAACACGGGCCGGTGTACGATACCTGTTGAATGCCAGTAATGGTATCAATTTATATTACGAGTATTTTTCGTCGTTTCCTCTGGGGAATACCGACCAGCAACTGGCTTCAAATTCCGGAGATGTAAATACATCACTTATGGGTCTCGGATTGGTAAATTCCCGTGTCGATTATTTGTACAATCCACGCAAGGGTTACTCAGTCAACACCGAAGCATCGGCAGGACTCAGAAATGCCGGATCAGAAGCCACTGGCAGCAACCGGTTGTTGATTAAGTTCATGGGAGACTTTAAATTCTATATTCCACTGGCAAACCGAATCACATTCCTGCAATCGCTTACGGCCGGGGGTATTTATGGATCGCAACTTTTCGAAAATGAGTTGTTTTTAACAGGTGGGTTAAAAAACCTGCGGGGCTTCGATGAGAACTCAATTATAGCCGGAACCTATGCTTATCTGAATAGCGAACTAAGGTTTTTGTTCGAGCGTAATTCCGCCTTTTTCGTTTTTTGTAATTACGGATTCGTTGACAATCCGCTGGCGGGGGACAACAGGACCGACTATCCGATTGGTTTTGGGACAGGCGTAAACATGCAGACAAAAGCGGGAATTTTTTCGCTGGTATATGCCTTGGGCTCCCGGGGTGGAAACCCACCCGATTTCAGAGCGTCGAAAATCCATTTCGGATATATCAGCCGGTTCTGATGTTGAAAATTCATTTTTGGTAGCCAATAAATCCACGTTATTATAGAGAGCATAACACTGACTGACATTTATATCAGCTGTTTGCATTTGAACAGGCTTTTTATTTAATTCGCACAAATTTTTCGAACAGTGCCAAAACAAATAATAAGGTATACAGGTTTTTTCTCGCACCGGTATCATGCATGGCATCATGTGCTGTTCTGGCTGCTTTATCTTTCGTTTGCCAGTGCCTTAATCCATATTTTTAATGGCAGGGTTAACTTTCTATACCTTCCGGCGAATGTAGTGGCTGATACCGGTCTTGTTTATCTCAATACTTTCGTGCTCCTTCCAAGATTTCTATTGAAAGGTAAATATGAGAAATACCTGAGTTACACGTTTATATCCTTAATCATCTGCCTGATAATCAGCTTTATTGGCACCAATTCTATTACCGGAGAATGGTTTAAATTCGGCTGGCATAATACCGTTTCAAAGCAAACCTTCGGAGCCTTATTATCGTTGGCCACATTAATTACAGCCATTGCATTCAAACTATTTAAAGAACAGCTGAATTCAGAAGAACGCATTCATGAACTCGAAAGGGCAAAGCTCGAAGCCGAACTCGATTTCTTAAAAACGCAAATGAATCCGCACTTTCTTTTCAACACCCTGAATGGAATACTTGTGTTGACAAAAACAAACCCATCGAAGGCTTCAGAGACCATAATTCAACTGTCGGATTTGCTACGTTATCAAACCTACGAATGCTCGGGAGATCAAGTGTTACTAAGCGCTGAAGCCGATTATATCAAAAAATATTTAGACCTGCAATCACTACGTTTTCCCGATGCCAATATTCAATTCGAAATGAAGGGTGAAATTGGTGGATTAACAATTTTTCCGTTCATATTTTTACCATTTGTTGAAAACGCCGTCAAACATGGAATTGAAAAATCTGAAAAAAACGGATATATTCGCATTTTTATTGAGGTTTTAAACAAAAAGCTGTTGTTTTTTGTTGAGAATACGAACGAAGGTTACAAAAAGCATAAAAAAGGAGGAATTGGTCTCATGAACATCAGGCGCAGATTAGAGCTATTGTACCCCGAGTGTTATGAACTGGAAATCAAAGAGAGTGAACCATTATATAGTGTAAAATTAAACATAAACCTAGCACAATGAAATGTATCATTATTGACGATGAACCCTTGGCAAGAGAGGGCATGAAAATGAATATCAACGAAGTTCCCATGCTGGAATTGGTTGGTGAATTCGATGATGCGATAAAAGCTACCCAGTATTTGCAGGAAAACGATGTTGACCTTATGTTCCTCGACATCGAAATGCCTGGTATCTCGGGGCTTAATTTCCTCCGCGACCTTCCCAATCAACCGTTGGTGATTCTTGCAACCGCATACCCGCAGTATGCCGTAGAAGCTTATGAACTTGATGTAGTAGATTATTTAGTTAAACCGATTAAATTAGATCGCTTTATGAAAGCAGTAAACAAAGCAGAAGAAATCTTGCGCATGTCGAAAAGCACCTCAATGCTGGAAGCTATCGAAGATGATTTCATTTTTATTAAATCCGACAGAAAATACGTTAAAATCAATTTTGACGAAATTTTCTTCATTGAAGGGCTGAAAGATTATGTGATTATTCACACCATTCACGGTAAATACATGACTGCAATGAATGTGAAAACCATCCATAACAAATTGCCCGAAGAAATCTTCATCCGCACCAGCAAGTCATACATTATCAACATCGCCCACATTAAAGAAATCGATGGTAACGATGTAATTATTCAGGACAACAAAATTCCAATTGGTCGCTCCTATCGCGACGAGTTCCTCGAATTCGTGAATAAAAGATTGTTGAAGAGATAATCCCCCTGCGGGGAAATATTTAAGGCAGAAATAACTCTCCGGGAAAACCCCTGAGAGTATTTCTGTTTTTTATTGTGTAGGGCAGGCAGCAAAACGTTATCAATGGTTATTTACCAATAAACCATTCCGTACAATAAAGCCAGCGAAACAACATAGCAATCAGATAAATGGACGCTTAAAAAAGTTTTTAATTCCCGGCAGATACAGGTATTTTCTTAATTTTTTGTTAGCAAGCGTTCAGGTACAATGTAATATGCTATTTAATTTGCTATATTTGACCTTGCAAACTTTAAGAAACTGTCCATGTCTCAAATTGATTTCGAAGGGTTCGAAAATCGCACCATGAATGACGCAAGCATTCAGCGCGAACTGGTTGAACTTTCGGAACCCCTGTTTGCCGATTATCACAATAAAATGCAAATTGCCATTGCGGCAAGCGATTTTGAACTGATACATGCCATTGCCCATAAAGCAAAGACAGGAGCTCTCCTTTTGGGTATGACTCAAATTCACAAGGAATATCAGGATATCGAGAAACTTAGCCTAAAGAACAGCCTGACGGAGATTTCCAATGTTAGAATTTCGCAACTGACCGAAAATTTCAACCGTGCATTACTTGAACTAAAATCATATATTAACTCTAAAAAATAACTTTATTATGGGACTACTTAACAAATTGAAAGCTGAATTTATTGATATTATCGAATGGCTCGATCCAACCAACGATACCATTGTGCATCGTTTCGAAAGATATCAGAACGAGATTAAAATGGGGGCAAAACTTACGGTCCGCGAATCGCAGGTAGCCGTTTTTATCAACGAGGGCCAGATTGCCGACGTGTACGCTCCGGGTATGTACACCCTCAGTACCGAAAACATGCCGATACTTTCGACCCTGAAAGGATGGAAATATGGGTTCAACTCACCCTTTAAGGCTGAAGTTTATTTTGTGAATACAAAGAAATTTCTCGACAATAAATGGGGAACCCCCAATCCGGTTATGCTGCGCGATCCTGAGTTTGGCCCTATCCGCATCAGGGCTTTTGGCGTGTATGAATTCCGTGTGAAAGATGCTGCCACTTTTATCCGCGACATTGTAGGTACCGACGGTACTTTTACAACCGAACAGGTTACCAACCAACTCCGCAATATCATTGTAACCCGCTTTACCGATGCTATCGGCGAGGCCCGAATTCCGGTGCTTGATATGGCATCCAATTACAACGAAGTTTCCGACATTGTTGGTAAGAAAATCATCGAAGAATACGGTGTTTACGGCCTCGAAATGACCAAATTTCTGATTTCGAACATCAGTCTGCCACCCAATGTTGAAGAAGCCCTCGACAAACGCTCAAGCATGGGTATTATCGGCGATTTGGGTAAATACACACAGTTTCAGGCAGCCAATGCCATGGAAGCTGCTGCAACTAACCCTGGCGGTGGAGCTGCCAGCGAAGGAATGGGAATGGGAATGGGCTTTGCAATGGCCGGTCAGATGATGAACGCCATGAATCAGGGCAATCAACAACAGCAACATCAACAGGCACCCCAACAGCAATCCGGAATGATGCCTCCTCCCCTGCCCGGTCAGGTGAAGTTTTTTGTTGCCATCAACGGTCAACAAGCCGGCCCATTCGATGTGGCTACCCTGTCGCAATATGCAACACAAGGACAGATAAACCGCGATACCATGGTATGGCGCGAAGGAATGCCCGGCTGGGCAAAAGCAGGTGATCAGGCCGAGCTCGGAAGCATTTTCGGATCGGTGCCTCCACCGCTGCCTCCCTTGTAATAACTGAATTATCAACCAATACATCAACCATGAAAACTACCCTCATCACTTTAGCATTATGCCTGTTCATACAGGCATTTGCTTTTTCGCAAAATACCTGGTCACAGGTGAACGACCCCGCTTTTTGGCGCGGAAGTCCGGTTGAATTAATTAATGCCAACAATCAGGTTTTCGCCAATGTGGGCCTGGCAATTTACCGCTTCAATACTTCTGAACAAGTTTGGGAGTATGCCGGTGCAAACCTCATTGACAACAATCCATACCAGTATTTCGAAAACTATTTTGTGTGGGAGAATACACTGTATGTTAAAACCCACGATGGATTAATGCGTTATAATCAGGAAACCAACGCATGGAACCAACAGGCCTATGCCTTACCCGATGATCTGCCTGCAGGATACAATATTTTCCAGTTGGGCGCCACATCCAATTTTGTGTATGCCATAGTTAATTTCAGTGAACAGAGCCAAAACTATTCTCAGTTGTATATCTCTGTTGATTTTGAAACCTGGAATCCGGGCCTGGTTATTGACGACTTTGGTTTACAGTACTGGAGAATTTCTTTTAACAACGACTATATCGCATGGGCCAGTGAGGATAATTATGTGTTGCTAAGCACCGACGGAATCGACGCTGATACATTGGAATTTGGGACTGTGCCTTTACGTGAGGGACCCGATGAATGGGCAGAATTTATGGTAGGCGAAAAAACAGGCGATTATGTGTTTTACCGGGCTCCCGACACTAAACTGTATCGCTATTCGATATCAGAAGATTGCTGGGATACAATTTCCAATAACTTTTCGGTGCCGACCAATATGATTGACATGACCGCCGACGACGGTTTGATGGTTATCACTGCAATTGGTGGAACCGGACTGGTGGTTATTGGCAGTAATGACGGGGGCGAATCGTACTTCCCGATGACCGGGCAATTCGGACCACTACCGTTTATTTCGGGTATGTGCCGGCAAAGTGGAACCAATTACTGGTTCACGACCATGACTTCCGATATTCTTTTCAGCCAAAACAGCGGGGCACAGGTGGGTTTTAAAAACGAAAATTTCAACGCAGGTCTGAATTACGTAGTCGGGTTCGATAACATGATTTTTTCGTTTATTCCCGGATACGGCGTATCGAAAGCATCACCCGACAACATGATTTTTGCAACCGATAACAATGGGACCACTCCATTTCTCGGGATGCTTGCCTCCGACAATATGATGGCAACCGGCAGCCGCCTCTATTACTCTCTCATCGAAGACATCACCAACGGGGCCATGGGCTTATATTATAAAAACAACCAGGAGGATGCATGGGCAAAAGTAAATGTGCTGAACAATCTGGTAGGCCTGCGCTTTTTGGGCTACGATGCTTCCGGAAATCTGTATATTATTGCCACCCAGACCCAGGGCAAAGCTTCGGTGGATAACTTCTATCGCGTAACACCCGAGCTTACGCTTATCGAAATGAATGCCAATTTCCCGGGCTTTGCCGATGGTACTGCTTATCAAATCGTAGGCGGTGAATCGGGCGAATTGTATTTCTTTTTTGTCGACAACAGCAGTGTTGCAAAAATTTATCGCTCCGACAACCTGGGACAGAACTGGACCGATTTGAACCTGAATTCGAATTTCGCAAATTACACTTTCGTCGAAAACCTGAAGAAACTCGGACAACAGTCGGAAGCCCTTGTTGCATTTGACGATGATGGAAATCTTACCGTATTCATGCGTACCATTTTCGGACTTCCGCTAAATTACGAAAACATCATTGTAAAATACAATCCGGGCGAAGGCAGTTTCTCGCTGATCAACGGCACCGGTCTCACACAGGAAATGCTCTATGCAGCCTCGCTGGGCTATTTTACCATGCAGGAACAACATGCATTATTATTTACACCTTTTGGAATCTTCAGCTCACTCATGAGTCTCGATAACTGGTACAGCAATTTCGACAGCGGCGAAGGCTTCAGGCCGGGTATGGTTCCCAATGCAGCTCTGTTATTCGAAAATAAAGCGGTTGTTTCAACCATGTGTCATGGAATATGGACGACTGATTATTCTTTATCGAACGAAACCATATCAACAAACGACTTAACAGTCTATCCGAATCCGGCAAGAAATTACGTGTATGTCAGAGGAACCCGCAAAGGAGAAGCTTACACCATTACCGACATTTCGGGTAAAACCATCATGAGCGGATATTTTACGGACAGTGAAACCAGGATATCTTTCGATAAACTTATTCCCGGCTTGTATTGCCTCGTAACTGCAGGCGGCAGAAATGTGGTAATTTCGATTGCGGAATAAGCAAAATCACTTTCAGGTAAAAAGCAGGTTCACAGTAGCCTGCTTTTTATTTTTCGATATGTCGGGCGTAATTATATCCGGCTGCCTGATAGCGTTTCATGAGAAACCGTATGCGCATGATAAAACTGTCGTAACCCGGCAGTTGCTTGCACCATAACACCTCACTCAACGCAGCCATGCGGGGAAGCACCATATATTGTGCATGGCTGAATGTGGCGATATACTCTGTCCACAAATTGGCCTGAGCTCCAAGAATATGAACTGCTTCTGCTTCGGTAAGACTATCGGGAACAGGGTTCCATGCATATACCTCGGCACAGTCGGTAAAGCCACCGATTGACAGGGGTTCCTTTTCGGTGTCTTTACTCTGGTAATGGTCGAAGTAGCACACCGGATTGGGCGTCATAATAACATCATGACCCAGCCGGGCAGCCTCAATGCCACCCTGCTCACCACGCCAGCTCATCAAAGTGGCACCCGGGGCCAGTCCACCTTCGAGAATTTCGTCCCAGCCAATGATTTGCTTGCCCTTACCACTAATATACTTTTCCATCCGCGTGATGAAATAACTTTGCAGTTCGTGCTCGTTGTTCAGCTTTTCAGCCTTGATTCGGGCCTGACATTTGGGACATTTTTTCCAGGCTTCCTTTGGGCATTCGTCGCCACCAACATGAATATACGGTGAATTAGGAAACATCTCGCACACTTCATCAATCACATCTTCCATAAACTCAAAGGGTTTTTCGTTACCGGCGCAAAACACATCGTCAAAAACACCCCAGAGCATGGCCACTTTATACGGGCCTCCGGTGCACCCAAGTTCCGGATATGATGCCAGTGCAGCCAGGGCATGGCCTGGCATCTCAATCTCAGGAATCACGGTAATAAAGCGGTCTTCGGCATAGGCAACCACTTCCTTGATCTGCTCCTGTGTATAGTAACCTCCATAGCGGATTCCATCGTATTCTCCCGTGTTTCGTCCGATTACCGTTTCATCGCGCCAGGCACCCACCCGGGTTAATTCAGGGTATTTTTTAATTTCGATGCGCCAGCCCTGATCATCGGTAAGATGCCAGTGAAACGTATTGAACTTATGCATGGCCAGCAAATCAATATATTGCTTAACCTCTTCCACCGAAAAGAAATGACGGCACACATCGAAATGCATTCCGCGGTAATTAAATGCCGGAGCATCGCTGATATCAGCGCAGGGTATTGCAATATCCTCAACAATGGTGTCGGTTTCGATAAAAACGGGCATCATCTGTCGCAAGGTCTGAATTCCCCAGAAAACGCCCCGGGGAGATCCACCGCTAATGGCAATTCCATCAGCGGTCACTGAGAGTTTATAAGCTTCTGCCCCAAGATTTTTATCGACAGCCAGCCAGATGCAATCGTCTTTTTGCGACGTACCTGTTTGCAGACTTAAGGGGGAACCCTTCAAACAGCCCATCATGTGTTGCAGGTATTCGGCAGCCTTATCCAACCCGGTTTCTTCAGCATTGTAAACAATGGGAATATCAGCACTGATACAAAAGTTTTCCTCAATAACCGATACCTTTTCGGGTTGGGGAACCAGATGGATTTCGGCAGGTTTATCCTTGGAACAATTGCACGAAATCATTGCACCACATATTGCAATAATGATTAGATTTGAAACTTTCATACTGTAGATAATGTTAATGAAACGAGTTGCTAAAATAGTATTTTTATTTCTAACATACTTGCTGGTATCGTGCGGGCACAAACCAGAACCATCTACCACCATTGAACCGCTCGATTTTGAATGGAAATTTCTTTACAATGGCACATGGTATGAAGCCCGTGTGCCGGGAAATATCCACACCGATTTATTCCGGAACGGACTCATCGAAGACCCGTTTTTCGGCGACAACGAGAAAAAAATGCAATGGATTGGCAATCAGGCATGGCACTACAAAACGGAATTCAGCATTGAGAACAATCAAAAACAGCAAATATCCGAGCTGGTTTTCGAAGGCCTCGATACACGAACCACGATAATTTTGAACGGGCAGATTATTGCGAAAACCGACAACATGTTTCGTGAATGGGTTTTCGATGTCAGCAATAGCCTGCAAGCCGGCAGGAACACGCTCGAACTGGTTTTCGATCCGGTGGCTCCCGCCAACGACAGTATGGCTGCATGCCTGCCCTACACCCTGCCCGACAAGCGTGTTTTCACCCGAAAAGCACCCTACCATTCGGGTTGGGACTGGGGTCCCTGCTTCGAAACATGCGGTATATGGAAACCGGCATACCTGCGCCACTGGCAATCGTTCCGAATTACGGATTTTCGTGTTGACACAAAAAGCCTAAGCGTTGAGCAGGCTGCAATGCAGGCCGTAGTAGTAATCGAAAGTGAGGCAGCTCAGGAGGCCGAACTCATTATCAGTTCCGAAAACAACCTGGAATTTACCGCAACCAAAAAAATCAATCTGCAGCAGGGCGAAAACCGGGTCAGCATAGATTTCAGCCTGAAAAACCCAGCCCTCTGGCAGTGCAACCAGCGTGGTAAAGCCAACCTCTACCGTTATACAGCAGAAGTTAAAACCAGACACTACTACGACACAGCAATCTGCATCACCGGAATCAGGACAATTCGTCTGGTGAGTGAACCCGATAGCATTGGCCAAAACTTTTATTTTGAATTGAACGGCAGTCCTGTGTTTGCCAAAGGTGCCAACTGGATACCCATGGAAAGCTTTCCGGGCAGTGTGAGCAGGGATAAATACCGGCAATTGCTCGTCATGGCACGCGATGCCGGGTTCAACATGCTGCGCGTGTGGGGTGGCGGATATTACGAAGACGATGCGTTCTACGAAATCTGCGACTCACTTGGCATCATGGTTTGGCAGGATTTTATGTTTGCCTGTGCAGTCTATCCGGGCGACCAAAACTTTGCGAACAATATAGAGGCCGAAGCCAAATATCAGGTTCAGCGTTTACAGCATCACCCCTGTCTGGTACTGTGGTGTGGCAACAACGAGGTGAGCAACGGGTGGTTCGATTGGGGATGGCAGCAGGCCTTTGGATACAGCAGCACCGATTCGGCATTAATATGGAACACCAACCGCAATATCTTCGAAAATTTATTACCCGAAATTCTCCGGCAAAACGACGAATTACGCAGCTACTGGCCCAGTTCGCCTATGTTCGGCTGGGGACATCCCGAAAACAACACCCATGGCGATGCCCATTACTGGGGTGTTTGGTGGGGAAAAGAAGATTTTGAAATGTATTACGAAAAAACCGGCCGCTTCATGAGCGAATACGGTTTTCAAGGCATGCCCTCGCTGAGTTGCCTGCGAAAAATGGCGGACAGCAGCGACCTGAGAATCGGCAATCCGGCGACCGACAACCACCAGAAGCACCCGTTTGGCTTCGAAAACATCGACAGCGGGTTGCAAAAATACCTTTACCAGCCCGCTAGCTTTGAGGAATATGTTTATCTGAGTCAGGTGCTGCAAGCCACTGCAATGCAGATAGCCTTTGATGCGCATTTTTCGTCGGCACCGCATTGCATGGGTAGCCTCTTTTGGCAATTCAACGATTGTTGGCCTTCGATATCATGGTCGGCAATCGATTACTGCCTGAATCCGAAAGCCGTGTATTACACCGCCAAACGCATGTTTGGCGAATTCAGTCTTTGTTACCGCCCCGATAAGGAAACACATGCGTTTTACATTTTCAGCGACCACCAGAACATTCAGGATGCACGTGCTGAAATTGAAATTTGCGATTTCTCGGGAAAACAAATAGCGAAATGCAACATAAACCTAAATATCGTTGGAGGAAAGGCTGTTGCAATCACTTCATCGCAAAACCCACTGTTAAGTACGCTTAAGACCAGAGACAATTACCTGAGAATTGCAGTGTACAACCAGGAACAATTGCTGTGCAGCCGTGCATTTTTCTTTGAGCGCGACAAACAGCTCAACCTGCCGGAGCCAAACATACAAATCATTCAAAATCAAAAAGGCGACAGCATCAGCATTCAACTTACATCGGACAAACTGGCCCGTTGGGTTGTACTCGAAGCCGAAAACCTGGTCTTCTCCGACAACTATTTCGACCTGCTGCCCGGCGAAACACGGAGCATAATGGCCTGTCCGGTATCCGGAGAAAATCAATCCCATTATGATATCAGCGTATTTTCGCTGAAAAATTACGGCGCAAAACCTAACTAAAACTGATTTCATTTTTCATCATTTAAGAACTTATTCAGAAACCGATCCGGAAAAACAATTTTCCCGAAAAGCAAAGAAGAACCTGCACGTAGTGTAGTCATACCCGTTTGCAACTGTAATTTGCAAAAAACAACATGCAGCGACTCTTTCGAACGATTCTTAATGTTTCCATAATTAGTTGCAGGATGTTCCAAAAAAACTATATATTAGTCGCCTAAACGTTTTAGAATTAAGCCAATGACAGTAAAAGGATTTGATGCTGTAGTTTTCGACCTCGACGGTGTTATTACCGATACGGCCTCGCTCCACAGCGTCGCATGGAAAGAAACTTTCGACAAGCTGCTTCAGTTGCATGCCAACACACCGCAAGCCGACTGCACTGCTTTCGATATCGATACCGACTATCTGAAATATGTTGACGGTAAACCCCGCTACGAAGGCGTGGCTTCCTTCCTTAAATCGAGGAATATCAATCTGCCTTTCGGCGAAAGCAGCGATAAACCCGGTACCGATACCTGCTGCGCTGTTGGCAATGCCAAAAACGAAGCCTTCAACCGCCTGATCCGCGAAAAAGGTCCGACGGTTTTCGAAACCAGTATAAGCTTCATCAAAACCCTCATCGAGAACGACATAAAAGTAGCACTTGCCACTTCCAGCAAAAACTGTCCGACCATCCTTAAAACAGCAGGCATCGAAGCCTATTTTCAATGCGTGGTCGATGGCAACTACTCCGAAACGAAAGCACTGAAAGGCAAGCCTCAACCCGATATTTTTGTGGAAGCCTGTCAGAATATGGACGTCGAAGTTTCGCGCTGTGTGGTTGTCGAAGACGCGGTAAGCGGTATCGAAGCCGGTAAAAACGGTAATTTCGGCCTTGTGATTGGAATCGCCCGACACCAGAACCACAGCGAACTGAAATCATCGGGTGCCGACATGGTGGTAAGCGACGCGGAAGAGCTGAGCATCGAAACCATCGAAAGCTGGTTCGAAACCGGCCTCGACGAAGACAACTGGAGCCTGCGCTATACCGACTCCGTCCCCCGTAGCCAAAAGCACCGCGAGGCATTGCTCAGCATCGGCAACGGCAACTTCGTTACCCGAGGGGCCATGTGCGAAGCCCGTGCCGACAAGCACAATTATCCGGGCACCTATATGGCCGGTGTTTACAACAACCTCGAATCGGCAGTTGCCGGAAAAATGATATGGAACGAAGACCTAGTGAATTGCCCCAACTGGCTCTTCACCACCTTCCGCATCAACAAAGAAGAGTGGGTAAACCTCGACGACATCACCGTTATCGACATCGAGCGCCGTCTCGATTTCCGATCGGGACTGCTCTCGGGATGGATGCTCATCGAAGATAAAACTGGGCGTAAAACCATGCTCGAAACACTGCGTTTTGCCAGTATGGATAATAAATATATTGCCGCCCTCGAACATTCGGTAACCCCCATGAACTACAGTGCCGATATCAGCATACTCAGTTCGCTCGATGCATCTCACATAAATGCCGGCGTTGAACGCTACAAGCAACTCGACCAGCATCACCTGAAATCGGTAAAAACCGGACATAAAGGGAACCAGTACTGGCTCGCTTGTCAGACGCGTACTTCGGAAACCGAAATTGCCATGGCTGCCTATGTTACAAGCAATATGGGCGAGGCTACCCACAAATACGAAGAATACGAAGGCGGCATCCGGGTAATATACACCGCCAAACTCAAAGAAAATCAGGACTTCGTACTGCAAAAAACCGTGAGCATTGCCAACAGCCTCATCGTATCGAACCCATTAGAAACCGTCCGGAAAATAAACATCGAGGAAAACGATTTCGAAATTCTTGCGGCCCAAAGCCGCAGGGCATGGCAAAAACTGTGGAAAGAGTGCGACATAAAAATTACCGGTGACCGGCGTTCACAAAAGCTGATGCGACTCAACCTCTACCACATGCTCATCACTGCATCGCCCCATTCGGCAAACCACGATACCGGTATTCCCGCCAGAGGGCTCCATGGTGAAGCATACCGTGGTCATATTTTCTGGGACGAGCTCTATATACTGCCTTTCTACAACATTCACTATCCGCAGGTTACCAAAGCCACCCTCATGTACCGCTACCGTCGCCTCGATGCAGCCCGTAAATACGCTGCCGACCACGGTTACAAAGGCGCCATGTTCCCCTGGCAGAGCGGAAGCAACGGTATTGAACAGACACAGGTAATTCACCTCAATCCTGTTTCGGGCCGCTGGGACCCTGATCACAGCAGCCTGCAGCGACACATTTCGCTGGCCATTGCCCTGAACATCATCCGGTATTACGAAAACACCGGAGACAAACCCTTTATGAACGATTTCGGCATGGAGATGCTGTACGAAATCTCACGTTTCTGGGCTTCGGCAGCTGCTCCCGGTGACGACAAAAAATACCACATCCACAAGGTGATGGGGCCCGACGAATACCACGAAAAATACCCAGGTGCAGCCGTAGCAGGACTCAGCGACAATGCCTACACCAATATTATGTGTATCTGGTTGTGGAACAAAACACTCAAACTGACCTCGGCACTCGGCGATAACCTGAAACCTGTTTTCGAAAAAACCGGAATCAGTTTCGCAGAATTCGACAACTGGCAACAAATTGCTGCCCGATTGAATATTCCCGTCATCGACAACGATATCCTCGAACAGTTTTCGGGTTACAATCAACTGAAAGAACTCGACTGGGATGGCTATAAAACCAAATACGGAAGCATAGCGCGCCTCGACCGGATACTGAAAGCCGAAGGCCTGAGTCCCGATGTATATAAGCTGGCCAAACAAGCCGACACACTGATGCTGTTCTTTAATCTGAATGCCGACGAGCTTGCCGAGATATTCGAAGACAGAATCGACATGCCCGTTTCGGAACTGCTGAAGAAAAATTTCGAGTATTACTACCGGCGCACATCGCATGGTTCCACCCTCAGCAATGTGGTTCATGCACAACTTGCCGAGGAACTCGAAGATAGAGAATTGGCATGGCAGCTCTTTCAAACCGCTCTGGGCAGCGATTTCGACGACATTCAGGGCGGTACCACAGCCGAGGGAATTCACACCGGTGCCATGGCCGGTTCGGTGCTTCTGGCATTAACCGCATTTGCAGGAATCAACCTGAAAAGCAATACGGTGAATATTAAACCCAACCTGCCGGAATCGTGGAACAGCATGCACTTCAGGTTTACTTTCAGGGGAACCGGAGTCGAAATTATTGTCTATAAAGATTCGATAAACATAAAAGCCGACAAAGACATCGGTATCAGAATTCAGAATATTCCGCTGGTTATCGAAAAAGACGATTGGTGGAATATCGAATTGTAAGCGTTTATGCACAGTTCCAATACAACAGTTCACGGACTCTGGATAGGCACACGGCTATCGGCTGCCGAGCTGCTTACCATCAAATCGTTTCTGGCCTGCGGTCACGAATTCCACCTCTGGGCTTACGATCGTCTCGAAACACCACTGCCCGAAGCCTGTGTATTGCATGATGCCTCGGTGATAATACCCCGCGATCAGGTGTTTTGCTACAGCGCATCCAACCAGTTCGGGCATGGCAAGGGCAGCTACGCCGGTTTCTCCGACATCTTCCGCTACAAACTGCTGTATGAATATGGCGGCTGGTGGACCGACATGGATGTGAGCTGCCTGCGTCCACTCGACATCGAAGATGCGTATGTGTTTCGCACCCATCAGCAACTCCGGCTGGTGGGAAACATTATGAAATGTCCGCCCCGGTCCGAACTCATGAAACGCTGCTACGAAGAAGCTTCCGCAAAGGTTCACCACGACAATACCGACTGGCACCTCCCTATCGAAATACTTTGCAGGCATGTCGAAAACCTGGGGCTTAGCCGGTACATCCGCGAAATATCGAACCCCGACAGCTGGAATTTTATCAGAAATCTGTTGCGCAGCGACTTTAGCCCACCGGCCCACTGGTACCTGATACACTGGGTAAACGAAGAATGGAGGCGCAACAAAATTGATAAAAACACCGCACTGAAATCATCCTATTTCTATAAACTTGCAACACAGCACCAAACCGGTGTTGAAGCCCTTTCGGGATTCGATGCACTTCGGCAACGCTATCGGTTATCGCTGGGCGGATACATCGCAAACCGTTTCGGATGAGCCAAATGGACAAATACCGTTTCTGGCGGCTGATAAACAATCGCAAATTGTGGGCTGCAGGCATTGCAATCGGCATCGCTGCGCAAGGTATAGGAATGTATTACTATTCGTTTAAATCGGTATTTTTTGTTTCGGGGATACTATTCATTGCCACCCTATGGCTGCTGACAAGCCTGCTGATTACCTTGTTTACAAAAAAAACACAACGAAACAGCAGCAAAGCACTGGTGAGTTGCAATGCCATATTCATTATCATCATGGTTGCCGAAATGGTGTTGCGCCTGACCGGGCTTGTGGCAAACTACAGCGAGCGCAGGTCGTGGCATTATGAATCGCTGTACAACAAAAAGCGCTCGGAATACTGGATTGACAAAGATTTGCGAAAAAAAGAAATAATCATCAGCAACCACGAATATGCGTATGCACGCCACCGCAATGCGGAGCATTACAGCGATAAGGAATGGGATACCGCCCAAATGAGGGGTAAACAGGTAATTCTGGCACTCGGCGATTCGTTTACCGAAGGCGATGGTGCCCATGCCGACAGCACCTGGGTGGCTTTTCTCGAACGCAGCCTGAACCAGTCCGATCTCTACTTTATGAACGCCGGTTTATGTGGCAGCGACCCCTGCTTTAACCTCTATAACCTCAGGGAACTGGCGCCGGTGTACCACCCGGATCTCGTAATACTATGCGTGAATGCCTCCGACATTGGCGACATTATGGTCCGGGGCGGGATGGAACGATTTACAGGCAACCGGGTAACATTCCGCCAAGCTCCCTGCTGGGAATTCCTGTACGCATACAGTCATCTGAGCCGACTGATATTTAACCGGTTCTACACCGAATACTTCTTTGCGAAAGAAGACGAAAAAATGGAAGAAGACCGCGCCATGAAATCGCTGGAGCAATGCCTTCTGCAAACCAGAGACTATTGCACGCAACACAACATCAGGCTGATGATTGTATTCCATCCCTTCAAGCAGGAGGCCGGCTCTACAAATCACCATTTCGTTGCGCTTATCGAAAAATTGCGACAAGAGTCATGCGTTGTTTCCGACATAATACCCCAATTTCTGAATACATCGAAAAACACCGACCCTGATGACTTATACTGGAAATACGACGGACACCACAACGCCCGTGGCTATAGCGTTATGGCTGAATGTATCGGTGCCGACCTGATAAAGTATTTCCCCGAGATTGTAAACAAACCCGATTCGGCAACAACAGTGTCAGGCATACCGCGGCAGGACGATTTGAGGTAAAAGTTCTCAGCCCCAGATTAGCTCCGGGTCGCGTGCCGGTGGCCCGGATGGGTTGGAAAGACCCAGCGATGAGTCCTATTTATTAACGTGCGTTATTTTTTTTATTTATCAGGTTTACAATAATTTTTGTAATTGTATCTTTTTCATCTGTTTTGCTAACAGCAATCATTAAAGTCAAGGCGACCAAAGCATTATCTGCAATTCTCTTTTCTCCATTTTCGTGATAAAGAATTCCATTTTTTTCGAGGAAGTACAGAAATAAGAAAGCAGCAATTCTTTTATTTCCGTCTGAAAATGAATGATTTTTTGTCACTAAATAAAGCAGGTTTGCAGCTTTTTCTTCAATACTTGGATATAAATCTTTCCCGTCGAAAGTTTGGTAAATTGTTGAAACCGAACTTCTAAATGAATTGTCTTTTTCGCGGCCAAACAATTCACTGTTTCCACATTTTTGCTTTACCAGTCGAATTTGTTTGATTGCTTCATCGTAAGTAAGTTGATATTTTTCTTTTCCTGAAGTTTCCTTAATTTTTAAAGTCTGGTAGTCGTATTGGTCTAGAATGTCGAGCGCATAAGCATAGTCTGAAATTATCTTAAGTAATCCAATACTTTCTCCGCTTGATAATTCTTTTTGATTTACAATGTTTCCTAATATTTTTACCGATTCCTTTAATTCCTGTAGTTGCTCATTTTGCTTTGATAACCGTTTTTCATTTATTGAAAATCCTTTTATCAAAAAATCATTTAAAATTTTGTTTGCCCAGATCCTGAACTCGGTTCCTCTTTTCGAATTAACACGGTATCCGACCGCAATAATTACATCAAGATTGTAATAACCCGTTGTGCATTTGAAAAATAAATAAAAAAAGTTGTTCATTGAATTATAAAAATTCTTATATTTAACTGAATAACAAACACTTAAATATATGAACAACTTTATTCAAAACTACAAAATAATCTTGAAACATTTGCAAG
>JAKQPY010000202.1:0-43506 GCA_029564465.1 Bacteroidota bacterium
GAATCGGTAAATCAGGAATAGGATGAATATCTCCATTATAATTCCCCTCTATAACGAAGAAGAATCGTTACCGGAACTCATGCGGTGGATACAAAACGTAATGCAGCCACATCCGCTGAGCTACGAGGTGATAATGGTTGATGATGGCAGTAACGACAATTCGTGGCAGGTAATTGAGAAATTAAAGCCCGAATATCCTCAGCTGAAAGCCATCAAATTCAGACGCAACTACGGCAAATCTCCGGCATTGCATACCGGCTTTCAAACTGCCAGTGGTGATGTGGTCATCACAATGGACGCCGATTTGCAGGACAGTCCAGAAGAGATTCCGGAACTATACCGGATGATTGTTGAAGAAAAGTTCGATTTGGTATCAGGTTGGAAACAAAAACGCCACGATCCCATTTCGAAACGATGGCCCAGCAAGTTTTTTAATTTTGTAACCCGTGTTACGACCGGTATAAAACTTCATGACTTTAACTGCGGACTGAAAGCTTATCGCCAATCGGTTGTGAAAAGCATCGAAGTGTTCGGTGAAATGCATCGTTATATTCCCGTGCTGGCACGTAGGGCCGGATTTAAAAAAATCGGCGAAAAAGTGGTTCAGCATCAGGCACGGAAATTCGGAAAAACCAAATTCGGATTCGAACGCTATATCAATGGTTATCTCGATTTACTTACCGTATTGTTCATCACCCGGTTTGGTAAAAAACCCATGCATATATTTGGTGTATTGGGCAGCCTAGTCTTTCTTTTTGGTTTTATCTCGGCGGCTTATCTGGGTATTCACAAGCTGATTGCAGTACATAACGGAATTCAAATCGAAAGGGTTACATCAAGTCCCTATTTCTATTTATCGCTTACTTGCATCATGCTGGGAAGTATGTTGTTTATGACCGGGTTTCTGGGAGAACTTATTTCGCGTAGCGCCAGCGACCGGAATCACTATATTATAGAGAAAGAAATAATTTAATCCTGCTTTTTATGTCGAAACAAAAAGAAATTGACCTTGTCGAACTATATATAAAAGTTACATCGTTTGTAAAGCGCAGGTTTTTACTGCTGTTGGGAGTTACCACTTTAGGCATTGGTCTGGGTCTGATACGCCATTACACAGCCCCGCCACGCTACAGGGTTATTATGATTGCCTCATCCGAAATACTTGACAAACAGTATGTTTATGAATTGGCAAGTCCGATTGAAATGTATGTTGATCAGCGCGAGTATAAAGATCTGGCTACCTACCTTGGTTGTGACGAAAAAACGGTAAGTTCCATAAAAAGTATGGAGCTCGACTCAACCCTCCTTCATTCCGTAAAACTTACGATGGTGTTTTCCGATTCGAGCACTATAAAAGAATTCAGAGAGGCTGTAGTAAATTTCTATAATAAGCAGAAATTCATTACCGCCCTCTACGAAAACGAGAAAAAAGCCCTGAACGATTTTGTTAAAACCATAGACTCCGAAATTGCAGAACTCAATGCATATCAGGCAAAAATGCTTAAGACAGAAAATGATGCCGGCGGGGTTAATATTTACCCTTCGGTGGCTGGTTCACACGAAGAATTGGTAAACCTCTACGAAAAAAGGTATATACTTCGTGGAAAATTCATGCAGGTACAACCCATTTGTTTTATTACCGATGACCTGGTGATGCAAAAGAACAAATCGCTGTTTATCAGTCTGTTTATTTGGGGAGGTGTTTTCTTCCTTTTAGCAATTTTACTGGGAATTTATCTCGATTTGCAACGGGAAGCAAAAATGCGCAAACAGGTATAAGCTAACTACTAAATATTTCGAGACACTTTGCTGCAAGTTTTCGGTAATCGTGATTTTGCCTAACATAATCCTGCCCCAGTTTACCCATCTGCAACCGCTCTTCAGGACTAAGATTACAGAGAGAATGTATTGCTTCGGCAAGCTTTTCCCTGTTATCAGGTTCAACCGTAATGCCACAACCCGATTCCGTTACCGGATCGTTTCCAGCCTCCAATGCCTGTACAACCGGTCGGGCAGCCATCATGTAATCGAATAATTTATTGGCACTAACACCATAGCGGTACAATGGACTTTTATTCCAAACCATAACCAGAATATCCATTTGGTGGAGCAAGCTGCCAACCATGGTTTTGGGAACTGCATCCAGAAAGTGTATAAAACGCTTATCTTCATCGGTGAGTGATGAAATGATTTTTTCTTTTTCGGGTCCCTTACCGGTAATTATAAGATGAATCTTGTCGTTATTGATTAACCGGTGCGTTTCGACGAGCATCTTAATATTATTGGCAATTCCAATGCTCCCGGCATAACCCACCAATACGGCACCCTCTGATTTGAGTTTGTGAAACAGGCTGGTGTGCTCCATGGGAAGCACTACATTGGTATTTACCTCATCGGGGATAATTCCATTGGGGACATAATTCCATTTAACAGCGTCTAACCCATGCGACTGCAAATGCTCTACTGTGCAGGGCAATAACGAGATCACTTTATCGCAGTGTTTACACGCATAGTTTTCGGCTAATTGTAACGAAAAAATAAAAGGATGCCATTTACTATACCCTCCCAAAAGTTGTGGTGACAGTGGCCACAAATCGTGTACTTCGAAAATGAGCTTTGCCTTCGACTTCTTCGATAAACGCCGGAGAGGATAAATCTCGTAAGGGTAAGTCGATGAGGCAATTATAATATCGGGGCGGAATTTAAGAATCTGCGTTCCGGCAGAAAAGCGAAGGGCCCATGTGAAGCTCAGCATATTTCGGATGCGACCCAACCCATTACCCTGGTATGTATTTGTTCTTACAAAAATGTAATTCACACCTTCGAGTTGCTGTTGTTCAATACGCCTGTGCAAAACCGGCTGTTTCGAACGCAAATGGCTGAATGAAGCCGCCACAACCAAAACTTCATGTCCCGCTTGCTGCCATAATGAAGCCATATAGTATGGTCTGAATTCCATTCCTGTTTCAGGTGATCCGGCATAATGATTTACCAGAACAATTCTCATATTGACAAAGGTTTTGCATTGTTTTCAATAGTCGGGATCAGCTGGCTGCTTCGCAATAAAAAAGCTATAAAAACAATATCTATTAGCGAAATACCCCAAAAAATTCCGTATTGTGTTATGCTGTAAATAATAAAGGCAATTACAATAAATATATTTCGCTTGTTGATGTTCAATGCAATAAATAACATGTATAAAGCGAAAATAAAAACGCCCTGATCTGCCAGAATTTGTAAAAACGAATTATGGGCATGTGCTGCATCAGGAACACCATGATAATCAGCATAAAATTTAACGGAATGGTTGCCAGCGAAAGGATGTTCCTGTATAAAACCGATAAACTGTGGCCAAATCATTTCTCTTCCTGAAAATTCGATATTTCCACGTCCACGGGTAAATTGGTTGCTAATTGTTCCAAAATTAGCAACAGCGAAGTAAATACCTGCCGCAAGAAAACCGGTGAAAATGAAAAGAAACAGAAAATTTTTAACCTTAATTTTAAATTGCAGCAACTCCGATATTCCGGCAATATAGCGGGTAGCATAGCTCAATGCAAAATAAATCAACAATACTACTATTATGGTTCTAGAAAAAGTCAATACTATCCCGGTAAATAAAACAACTTGAGCCAGGCGATACATCCATCCGGTTCGTTTAAGGTGCTCCGCAATCAATATGGCTATTAACAGCTTATATGCCACGATGCTGCTGTTATAACTTAATCCCATAGGACGTGAAAAGTAAAGAAGATCGGTATCGATGCTTCCCATACGGGCATACTCGGGAATAAAACTATTTGTTCCGGATGCAAATTCAGCAATAACCACAAAACCTTCGAAAACCGAAAGCCAAAATATTACCTCAAGATCTTTTCGGTTAATTACCATTGCAATTATATAGGTTGCTAAAATCAAAACAGGATAAGGAAAATCCAATTCTGTTTCGAAAAAAAAGTACCCGACAAAAAAATTAATAATGCTTAATACGGCTATTGCGGAAAGAAGGATAAATGACCTTTTAATTTTTGCAAAGTCGGCAAAAAGGGCAATAATGTCCTTTTGATACCGAATCAGCACAAAAAGAAAAGTAAGGGCAAATGCCTCGTGAGGCACAAAAGCTAAAGTGGGCAGATATGTCAGAAATCCGGTCATTTCGCTTTTTGCATTAGCCATGGCATCTTATATAACCGGGAACTAATAATCCATACAACTACAAACTCAATAAAAAACGAAACGGCAGTTGCTTTAGCTGCACCGATTGCACCCATACTTCGAATGAAGAAATAATTCAGTAATATATTGATAACAGCAGTCACCACAGTCATTATGCTTATGATGTAGGTTTTTTTCAGATAGAAAATATAGTTTACCACCATTTTATACATACCGTTAAAACCGAAACCCAGTGCTATCCAAAACACATATTGCATTGCATTTTGAAAGTTTTGGCCCAGAAAGGTCGTAAAAAACCAGGGAGTTCCCAGAGTTACCACGGCCACCAGCAGCCCCATGGCAAGATAATAGAGATATGTAAATTTTACAATATTGAGTTTGTCACTGTGTCGATCTCCCTTCAGTTTTTCGTAGAACCATGGAACCCATGCCTGATTAAATGAATTTTGTACCAGATATACTATCATCCCGACGTTATAGCCTACACTATAAAGGCCCGTCTCGGCAATGGAAACCATGTTTGTAATAAACAACCGGTCGGAATAGGTAATAATGATGGCTCCGATAACATGTGGTATCAGCGGCACTCCAAATTTCAAAGCATCCTTTATATACTCTTTGTTGATGCCCTTACGCAGCCACTTCCCTTTCAACAGAAAAAACAATGCCAGGGCTGCCTGCAGCAAGGTTGCCGTAGTCTGACCAATAACCATTCCCTCCCACCTCATTCCGACCCAAAGAATCAGGCCCACCGAGAAGGATATATCAAGAATTGTACGTCCAATGCGAAAAAGGCCATAAGGTACCGGTTTGTATTGCACCTGCCACAACGACAGCACAATCAAACCGATGTTTTGCGCAAGGCAATAAATCACTACCACAAACAACCAATTCTCAGGAAACTGCGTTACCGCCGAAAGGGGACTTTTAAAAGCAACAAACAGTAATGTTATAAAAATCCCGGTAACCATAGTAATAAAAAAGCTATCAGACACATATTGCCTGAAGTCAATTTTATCTCTGTCGTAATATTGGCGTGTTATGGCCGAAGTGGAATTCATTCCTACAAATGGGGTGGTAAACTGCATCAGTACCTGAAACATGGCAACAATTCCATAGTCAGCCGGACTCAGGTGATTGGTTAGAAATGGCAACAGTAAAAATGGTATAGCAGCATTCAGAAAGTTTGCAAGAGTATAAATACCTGCCGATTGCACCAGTACCTTATGTTTCCGGAGTCCTAACATTGAATCATTTTTAAAAATTCATCAATATTTTTCCTGAAGTCAGGTCTGATGAGGTCCGAGGCTTCCTGCTGAATGCTTTTGGCATCAGGAAATTTCGCTGTCTCAATAATCCCGACAAGCGCAGCGGCATCAGCAGCAAAAATGGTATGTTTCTTATTACCCAGCACATGCATATAAAACAAGCCTGCCCTACCTTCAAAATCGAACAACACATTGGGTTTTCCGAGTGCCGGAGCCTCAAGTGCACATGTGCTGCTTACAGTTACATGAATATCGGTTTGAGCCATCACTTCGTAACAGTTCAGATGTCCGGCAAAAATAACATTCTCGGGCATTCCGGTATAATCGGCTGCAGTTTTGCGCCTGGGTATATATACAACGGCCCATTCAGGCTTCAGCATGGCAAGTTCTACAATTACCGGCAGCACTTTTTCCTCAAAAGCATCCTGAGCCGTAAAGGCAATGGTTTTGGTATAGCGACCAAGCACCCTGCCTAAAGTGGTATCCGGTTGCAGATTTGAATTTATAAAATCGAGATAAAAATGCCCGACAGCAATCACCCTCCTACTATCGATAAAGAAATTTTCTTCTGCAAAAACCTGTTTTTCGAATTCTCCCCAGGTGAGTAAATGGTCGGGGTAATTCATGGGATCGATATTCTTCGAAACATTGTATGCAAAATGTGCTTTATTGATTACCCCGTGCTGAAACTCGGTCACACGAACTCCTGCCTCGCGGCATGCCTTTACGTAACCCATATTGGTGTATGATGTAATCAGGAACAGGTCGGTAAGTTTCTTTCGCTTGATAAGATGTCGCATAATCTGATACTGAGCAAAATAACGCTTTGCAAGTGATCGATGCTCTACACAGACTCCACAAAACCCGTAAATTTCGTCAAGAATGTTTTCGTTTTCCCACACGGTTTTAATTCGTTTTGATTTAAGCATTTCGGCTACATGAAACCATGTTTTCGACATAATTCTTCGGGTAGGCACTGTTTTCCGTGCAAAATGTTTGGGTGCCGGACTTTCGGCGTATAAACAGTCGCCCAGCTTTTCGGCCAGATAGTCGAAACGGTCGGTCATGATTCCATTCATATTTCGTCGCTGGCTACTCACCGAAAAAATTATTCGCCGGTAATTTCCGAAAAAGGCCAAAAAACCCCACATCAGCGATGAAAGTATGGCCCGCTTACTTATTTCGTTTACTTTAACACGCCGGTCGGCATCAAAAAACAAGGCATCACCCAGATAAACCCTGATGAATGGCCACGCGGCAAAACCATTGACCCGGATGCATTCGACCGGGAACTTTAGCTCAATCTGTTGTATATCAACCTGATTCATCAGCTCCTCATCTCAAAATAGAGGTCGATGGCTTTATTGAGGTTTTCGGGACCCAGAATACGTTCCACAAATTCGCGAAATGCCCCGTCTCCACCATTTTTCTGAAGCCTGATAGCGGCGTAGCGTGCAACATAATCGGGGGCATTGGCCGGTACTGCGCTGAAGCCAACTTCCTTCAATAATTTTACATCGTTGAGGTCGTCGCCAATATAGGCCACATCGCTGAATGAAATTTGCATCTGTTCACAAATCTCGCGGGCTTTGCTTAACTTATCCGTCACACCCATATACAAGTGGGTTACCCTGAGTTTCTCCGCACGACGACGCACAATTTCGGTGTTCTCACCGGTAATTATCCCAACCGGAATATGCAGCAGGTGAAGGAAAAGTACCCCTGCACTGTCGGAAGTATTGAATTTTTTAAACTCATTACCCGACTGATCGTAATACATACCTCCATCGGTCCAAACGCCATCAATATCGGTTAAAACCAGTTTTACCATATTACATCAGAATTAGAGGCACCAAAATACAAATTAGTCATCAGAAAATATGCGATACAATCAATTTTTTATCGAAACCAAAAACAGCTAATCAAGCATGCCCCGATAAATAATCTCATTTGCTGCAATATCGGCATTGAGTTTTTTACCTGTAACTTCACCGAGTTGTGCCCATTTAAAGCCATCGCCCGGACTTAAGAGATGCAAATCTTCCTCTCTGATAATTTCGCCTTTTCGCATAGCCCTCAGTGTAGCAATTGATCTTTCCAGCTTGACGCTTGACATTTTTGAAGCATCCGAAACAAAAAAAGCCTCTTCGCCCAGAGCAAGTTCAAGGTTTCGGATGTCGCGCATCATCCGCCAAATGCCTTCCGGTCCAAGAGAACCTTTGTGGTCGGTTCCTTTCATATTGCGGTCGAGGGTAATATGTTTCTCGATAATCTGGGCACCCATCGCCACAGCAGCAACCGGAGCCATAATACCCAGGGTATGGTCGCTATATCCGATTGTATATTGCCCGTAGTGTTTCTGGAGGAACCGGATTGTATTAAGGTTTACATTTTTGTAATCGCTGGGATATTCCGAAAGACAGTGCAAAATAGAAATATCAGAATGGTATTTGGTAATTATTTCAAGGGCATTATTTAGCTCATGTTCGCCTCCCATTCCTGTAGATAATATCATGGGAATTTGTGTTTCAGCCATGGCTTCAAGCAGTGGAAGGTTGGTCAGATCACGGCTGGCCACTTTAAGCTTATCGGGTGTAAAATACTTCAGCATCGAAAGGCATCCTTTGGCACATAATGTTTCTACCACATCAAGACCCTTTGATTTTGCATACCGGAACAATTCGGCATGTGCTGCTTCGTCAAGCTCAAGGGCAGCCCTGTGTTCACCGTATGTTTTGCCGAAACTATTGGGGTTGTCGTAAGGTTTCATCATGGCCGAGTGCGACAATTCTTCATTCAAATCGCGTTTAGTAAGCTTCACAGCATCCATAGGCTTAAGTTCCCTGCCAAAAAGTTCATCTTTGAACGGAACTGCAACCATATCAATCAGTTGCCGTGCGATATCAACCGAACCATTGTGGTTTTGTCCGATTTCGCCAATAACATACACTGGTTCTATCATTTGGTGTTTTGTTTTATTTGTTGGATCATTGCCTCTGATAACCCGGGTATTTCCATCGCCTTCTCTATCAATACCTCAGGAGTTGTTTCGACTGCTGCATGAGCATAAAGGGCAGCCATATTATTAAAATCGTCGGGTGTGTCAACGGTAAACCGGAATTGCTGATGTGCTTCCCAAAACTCACCCAAATCAATAAATTTAAGTTTGAATTCCTCAGGGTGATGATACAAATAATTGGTTACATGCTCATGATAAAACTTATCTGACGATTGCGATGCCGCTTTTTTAAGCGCAGCCACACTGACAGCTTCACCCCACAACCCAAAATGGGTTAGAATACTGGGCTTCCCACCTATCCGATACGCAATATAATCGTCGCCTTTATTTTGACGCTGAATTTCCAGCAGATGGATTACACCTGATCGGCCAAGAAAAGGGTTATCGGAACATACCCTGATAATATGCGTAAGCCCGTATTCATCAGAACAAGAAATATAACGTTGAAGCACATCGTTCTCGGAGCCCCTGAAACATTGAATTGAATATGCACGGCAGAAATCGACAATAGGATCATCACCTTTCGCTGTGCTGGTTGCAATAATTAAACCGGTGTCGGGTATTGCACCCAGGTTTCGGCATTGAATACCCAGTATGCTTTCGCCCTGGTAAAAATCTTTGAGAATTTTTCCGGGCATACGGGTAGATCCTAACCGCGCCTGTATGACAATTGCCTGTTTCATATCGGTCAGTCTTTCAGATTCTGGTAATACCAGTCTATTGCAAGCTTAAGTCCTCTATGGACATCAAATTCGGGCTGATAACCCAGCAGTTTTTGCGCTTTTTCGATAGAAGCCAGTGAATGCCTTATATCGCCAAGCCGTTCAGGACCATACACCGGTTCAATTGATGCAATTGCCGGATCATACAATGCAAGCAGGTTTTTCACTTCACGCGTCAGCTCGTTCAGGGTATTGCTTTCGCCAAAAGCGATATTGAATACGGAATTCAGTGCATCAGGATTGGTTGTAGTTGCAGCCAGTTCATTGGCCAGAATGACATTTTCGACGTAGGTAAAATCGCGACTTTGCGACCCGTCGCCATGAATCAGTGGTGCTTCGTGTTTCAAAAAAGAGGCAATGAATTTCGGGAAAACTGCGGCGTAGGCTCCGTTTGGATCCTGCCTGCGTCCGAAAACATTGAAGTAACGTAAGCCCACCGTTTCAATTCCATATAAATCAGAGAACACCCTGGCGTATAATTCGTTCACATATTTGGTTACCGCATAAGGCGATAATGGGTTCCCGATACGATGCTCCAACTTTGGCAATTCATTGTTGTCGCCATAGGTAGAACTGCTGGCTGCATAAACAAAGCGTTTAACACCTGCCTGCTTTGCCGCCCAGATCATATTCATGAAACCACCAATATTCACATCGTTGGTTGTTTTGGGGTCATTAATCGACCGCGGTACCGAACCCAGCGCAGCCTGATGCAAAACCACATCTACCCCTTGAACCGACTTGTTGCAGAATTCCGCATCACGGATATCACCTTCGAGCAGAGTAAAATCCTGCCTCCCGATAAAATCTGCAATATTTTCGCGTCTACCGGTAGCAAAATTATCAAGGCACAGCACATGGTTGTTCTGCTGCAGTAATTTTTCAATAATATTAGAACCGATAAAACCGGCACCACCGGTTACCAGTACTTTTTTATTGCAAAGAATGGCTTTGCTCATAGCGATTATTTTGCGTAGTTCACAGCACGGGCTTCCCTAATCACAGTAATTTTCACCTGACCAGGATACGTCATTTCGTTTTGAATTTTCTGTGCAATTTCCTGACTCAGGCGTTCAGTATCGCTGTCGCTTACCTTTTCGCTTCCCACAATAACCCTAAGTTCACGACCAGCCTGAATGGCATAGGTTTTAAGAACACCGGGGTACGAGAGAGCCAGGGCTTCAAGGTCTTTCAGACGTTTAATATACGATTCCACAATTTCGCGTCGTGCACCGGGACGTGCACCCGAAATTGCATCGCAAATCTGCACTACCGGAGATATCAGACTGGTCATTTCGATCTCGTCGTGGTGAGCACCAATGGCATTAATCACCTCGGGGCGTTCTTTGAACTTTTCGGCTAAGCGCATACCGTAAATGGCATGTGGAAGGTCTGTTTCCTCATCAGGAATTTTACCAATATCATGAAGTAATCCGGCACGTTTGGCAAGTTTTGCATTCAAACCCAGTTCAGCAGCCATTATCGACGATAGATTTGCTACTTCTCGCGAGTGTTGCAGCAAATTCTGACCATACGAAGAACGGTATTTCATTTTACCGATAAGACGTATCAATTCGGGATGCAAACCATGAATTCCCAAATCAATGGTGGTACGTTTACCGGTTTCAATCATTTCTTCCTCAACCTGATGGGCAACTTTGTTTACCACCTCTTCGATGCGGGCAGGGTGAATTCGGCCATCGGTGACCAGTTGGTGTAAAGCAAGTCGGGCTACTTCGCGTTTCACTGGGTCGAAGCCGGAGAGTATTATCGCTTCGGGAGTATCATCAACAATTATTTCGATACCGGTAGCGGCTTCGAGTGCCCTGATATTACGGCCTTCGCGACCAATAATGCGGCCTTTCAGTTCGTCGCTTTCGATATGGAACACAGTCACCGCATTTTCGATGGTAGCTTCCGATGCAACCCGCTGAATAGTCTCCACAACAATTTTCTTGGCTTTTTTATTGGCGGTCATCTTTGCTTCTTCAACAATTTCGTTTACCATTGCCATAGATTCAGTAATAGCCTCACTTTTGAGTGAATCCACCAATTGTTTTTTTGCTTCTTCGGCTGACAAACCTGATACAGTTTCGAGTTTAATCACTTGCTCTTTATGCAGTTTTTCAAGCTCTTCCTCTTTCCTCTCGAGGCGTTCACGCTGCATTTCGATGCCTTCACGCAAGGTTTCAATTTCTTTTTCCTTACGCTGCAATTCTTCAATTTTTTGTGAAACTGTCGTTTCTTTTTGTTTGATTCTGTTTTCGGCGTTTACAATCTTTTGGTTTCGTTCGTTAATTACTGCTTCGTGTTCGGTCTTCAACTGAAGAAATCTTTCTTTAGCCTGCAGCATTTTTTCCTTTTTAATCACTTCGCCTTCGGTTTCGGCGTCCTTTATGATACGTTCTTTTTTACGGACGAGGGCTTTATCCCAAAGGAAAAAAGACAATCCTCCACCCGCAATTAAAGCAACCGCACCAACAATCCAAGTTATAGCATCCATTTCAGTATACTGTATTAAATTAATAAAAAACCCGTATTAATCACTTTAATTGTTTGAAAAACCCCTGTTTTCACATGGGTGGAGCGTCCTGAAAATTTCCGCCTTCCACTGCTGCCGTTAGGCAAACCCGACGAATCGGGCTGAGGCCTGCCGTACATAATCAGAGTCATGCTCCAATTGTAGTAGTGTTGAGTTTTTCAACCTTTAAAGAATTAATACGGGCCGTATTTTATGTTAAAGAACTTTCTGCTCTTGCTCTAAAATTTCATCAATCATCAGACTGATGTCTTTCAGTTTATTAAATATTGGTGTAATATCCTCGCTATTGCCTTTTTCGGTAAATTTCATTGCCAGCTGAAGGGCTGCCATAGCAAGGTAATCCTGTTCGTCGCGACTTACATACCCCATTTTGCGATATTGCCCCACCGTATTATTCACCAGATCGGCTGCTTTACGAATGAGTTCTTCGCGTTGGGTATCGCCACGGGTTATATTAATCGGATAGCTCCGTTCGCTGATATTAATGTTTATGGTCAGTTTCTCGTTCATCCGATTGTTATCTGTTTAATAGAGCAATACACTGGTCAATTTCCCGTATTATTCTGTTCAACCGTTGCCGGGCTTCGTTTGAATTGCCATCTGATTCAGCCAGAATGGCACCGGCCAGGCGCAGGTTTTCATATTTTGTTTTTAACGTTTCTACTTCAGTTTTATTTTCACTCAAAGATAACTTAAAATGTTCAACTTCCTGCGAAAGTCTGCTGTTTTTTTCTTTCTCGGCAGCATACAGGGCAATCAGCTTTTCTGTTTTTGCCTGAAGTTTCAGCAATACACTTTCGTATTCAGCGTTCATACTTATTATCTTACTACAAAAATAATTTAATTTTATTTCTTTTAAAACAATTATCGGTATAGTTTTGCTCAAACGGAAGCACATTTTTTGACAATGAAACTAAAAATTATATTATCGACCTTAAACATATTGATTTATTGCAACTTATGTGTATCTCAGAACAATCTTAATAAATTGAATTTTTCTTATCCTTTGCAAGTAAACTACCCGTTAACCGGTAACTTTGGAGAGCCAAGATCGAAACATTTTCACACAGGACTTGATTATTATACGGTAGAAGAAGGCAAAGCCATCGTGGCGGTGCAAGAAGGATATGTTTCCCGTATTCTTGTTTCTCCTTATGGATATGGACTGGCGCTGTATGTTGATCACCCATCGGGCTATACATCGGTTTATGGTCACCTGAGCCGCTTCGACAACAGCATTGCCCGATGGGTAGAGGAGCAACAATATCTTCGAAAGAACTTTTCGCTCGATACCTTGCTCCCACCCGAAAAATTTATAGTTAAACAAGGTGAAATTATAGCCTACTCAGGAAATTCAGGGCAATCAGCGGGTCCTCACCTGCACTTCGAATTACGCGAAACCGCATCGGAGAACCCTGTCAATACACTTACATCGGTTTACAAAATCACCGATAATATTCCGCCCGATATTATGTCTGTGGTGATATATCCGGCAACAAAAAACTCACTGGTTAATCAGAAAAATGAAAAACTCCTGATTAAAACAACAGGGACAGCCGGAAAATATACGGTTTCAAAAAACGGAATTGTTTGCTCAGGGCTAACCGGTTTCGGCATTGAATACACCGATAGAATCAACTACACAACAAACAAATACGGCGTTTGGCAGGTTAAGCTATTTATCGACGATAGCCTGTATTACCACAGCCGGATGGATAAAATTGATTTCTCGTTGCAAAACCGGAAAAACAGTCATTTCGACTATGCGTACCTTGTCGGTGAAAAACGCGACGTACAACGCTGCTGGCTCGAAGAAGGAAACGACCTGAAGCTCTATCCAGCGGTGAAAAATCGTGGGTTATTTATTCCTGATGCTGGTAAAAACTACCATATTCGAATTGAGCTAACCGATTATAACAGCAATTTGTCAACGGTGAATTTCACCATTATGGGAACAGAAAACGCGAACTCCGAATATATCACCAACCCCAGAAAAGATCAACTTGCAATTGACGCCGAATGCAGGGTAGAAGCCGGTGCGGATGCGCTTTTTTCTCATTACGAAATTCCAATAGCAGCACTTGGCAAAAACGATTTGTCGGCAATCTACCGGATTGGTAACGAAAGTATAGCATTAAAAAGAAAAATCAGCATTTCGCTGTATTCCGAAAAAATATCCGGTGATATTTTACACAAAACCTTTATGCGCTGCGAATGCAACAAATCGATACGGTTATTACCCGTTATACGTGAGGGTAACTATTTCACCGCCTACTCGCAGGAATTTGGAACATTTAGTCTGGTTGCCGACACCACCCCGCCTACAATAGAACCTGTTACGAAATTTGACAAACCAATTCTAAGTACTCAAAAACAACTTAAAATTAAAGTTTCGGATGACCTCAGCGGCATTGCAGAATACAGTTTGTACATTGATGACGTTTGGGTACTGGCTGGTTACGACGCAAAAAACGGAGTTTTAAGCTACACTTTCGACGAACACATGCCGGCAGGGAAAGAGCACACTTTGAAGGTATCAGTGCTAGACAGGGCTAAAAACTTCGCGGAGAGTGAATTCCAATTTGAGTATCAGAAATAAAAAACGCAGTAAACAATAAATGATTACTGCGTCAGGATCAATCCAATTAAATTATTTCAACAAGCTTAGCGCTTTTCTGATTCTATTGATAGCTTCGGTCATTTCCTTTTCCGATGTAGCGTACGATAACCTGAGGCATTCGGGAGCTCCGAAAGCATCGCCCGCCACAGCAGCAACATGGGCTTTATTGAGCAGGTATAAGGCCAGATCGTCCGATGTTTTAATTATTGTTTCACCATCGGTTTTGCCAAAGAAATAACTTACATCAGGGAAAACATAAAATGCTCCCGGAGGGGTGTTTGTTTTAAGCCCGGGAATGTCCTTTATCTGTTGCATTACCGCATCGCGCCTCTTCTTAAAAATTGCCGTCATTTCTTTACAAGCATCATTACCGGCATTCAAAGCAGCCTCTGCCGCTTTTTGTGCAATACTGCATGCACCCGACGTAAACTGCCCCTGCAATTTAATACAGGCCTTGGCAATCCACAGCGGAGCGCCAATAAAACCAATTCTCCATCCCGTCATTGCATAGCCTTTCGAAACACCATTCACCACAACCACCCGGTCGCGGATACTTTCGAACTGCGCTATGCTCTGGTGGGCACCCACATAATTGATATGCTCGTATATTTCGTCCGAAATCACGATTACCCGCGGATAATCCACCAAAATTTCGGCAAACGATTTCAGCTCTTCGTAACTGTATAAACTACCGGTAGGATTCGAGGGTGAACTGAATATTATAGCCCGCGTTTTCTCGTTCAGGGCAGCTTTTAGCTGTGCTGCCGTCATCTTAAAATCCTGAGCTATCCCACAGGGAATTTCAATCACGGTTCCATCGGCAAGCTTCACCATATCGACATAACTCACCCAATAGGGGGCAGGTACAATAACCTCATCACCCGGATTGAGTACACTCAAAAACACATTAATAATTGAATGCTTGGCACCGGTCGAAACCACAATCTGATCGACAGTAAAATCAAGATTATTTTCACGTTTAAATTTATTCACAACCGCTTTTCGCAATTCGGTATATCCGGGCACCGGCGGATAATGCGTAAAATTCTCGTCGATGGCTTTCTTAGCCGCTTCTTTAATGTAGTCTGGCGTATCGAAATCGGGCTCGCCAATGCTTAAATTTATGACGTCAATTCCCTGCTCTTTCAACTCACGGCTTTTGTTCGTCATTGCCAATGTTGCCGAAACGGCCAATTTATTCAGTCTGTCGGATGCTTTTTCCATAATATTTGATTTTCTTTGCCGAAATTACGGACTTATTTTAGAATTAACTAATATTGTAAAGCATAAATAAAACTAAAGACCCATGTTTGCAGAAATACTAAAAATAACCATTCCGGCATTACTTGTTATGCTGACGGCATACTTTGTTTTACGTCACATGTATCAGAAAGACATTGAGCAGCGCAAACTCGAAATTGTTTTGCGAAATCAAAAACTGATAACCCCCATTCGACTTCAGTCGTACGAAAGATTAATTTTATTTCTGGAACGCATAGGACCCAATCATCTGGTAATGCGAGTTCAACAACCCAATATGACCGCCGGAGAACTTCACCGCGAAATGCTGCTGAACATACGTACCGAGTTTGAGCATAATCTTTCGCAACAACTCTATGTTTCGCCCGAAACCTGGGAAATCGTTAGAAGTTCAAAAGAAAATATCGTAAAACTCATCAACTCGAGTGCTTCGGAGGTTGACCCTTCTGCCAACGCCATGGCACTGAGTAAAGCCCTATTCGAAAAACTGATTCAAATGACCAAAGCACCCAATCAGGCAGCCATCGATGCGGTTAAAAAAGAAATTAGTACTTTGTTTTAGACAGCTCTGATACAGTAAATTCTTCATTTGTTTCATTTGAATTAAACAGGGTTGATTTTCTTAACCAATTCAATCGGATTGAAGAGTCCCATTATGTAAAACTGATTCAGATTACCGGATTAACCCATTTGAAAGTCATCGTTACAGTTAATGAGAATCGATAATTTAATTTCAAGTATTTGTTAAGGTATTCCATAAAAAAAGCCGGTCAAGCCGGCTTTTCAATTCATTAGCGAACCAGGTGTACTGAACCTGTTTTCCGGAACATGGTTCCATGCCAGTCTTTGAAGTCGCAGAACCAGGTATATACGCCGTTTGGCATAATTTCGTCACCCAGGTCAACATCTCCGCGATTTGTTCCATCCCATGCACCATCGGCACACGATTTACAGATTACATCCGGCTTATAGGTTTCGGTTTCGAAAACTTTGTTACCCCACCTATCGTAAACCACCATATAGAAATCGTTTTTATCAATTCCATTTCCACAAATACGGAAACAGTCGTTTTTACCATCCCCATTGGGGGTAAACATGGTTGGAGCATAGAAGGTAAACTCACCGTTTACTGTAATACTACGCTTGGTAGTATCGGTGCAACCATCGGAGTTTTCGGCAACCAATATAATTTCGAATAAACCGGGTTGTTCATACCGGTGCCATGGGCTATACACCAGCGAAGAATCGCCATCCCCAAAGAACCAGTACACGATATCAGCATCAATGGATTGATTATCACAATATACATCGCCATCAAGAACCGAAACATTGAGCGGAGTGGCTGTAAAAATAGCTTCCGGATTCTCAAATATCGTAATCATGTACGGAATAGTTCTGGTGGTCAGACAACCGAAATCAGACCTGGTGGTCAAACTCACGGAATACACACCGGGTTCGGTATATATGTGCATTGGGTTCTTATCGATAGCATAACCATTGTCGCCAAAATTCCAGAGAAATCCCTGACCATTGTCTTCGCTGAGTTCGGTAAACTGTATCGGAACACCAGGGCATCCGTTTACACGGTCAGAAACAAAGAGGTTTTCGGGTTCGGGATACACATTAATTTTAATGCTGTCCATCACTGAAGGCGTACCGCAACCATCGTCAAGGGTTATATAGTACATGGTTGTTTCCTGCGGGTAAACCGTAAACGGAGATGGCACCACGGTTCCATCCTGAAGGTGGAGCATATACGGGCCACCGTTTCCACCGAGTGCATCCACTTCAATAATTGCAGGATCGCCGGGACATACAGTATCCCAACTGGTAACCACATCAGTTATCAGCAATGGCGGATATACCTCGATACGAACCAAACCCACATTACTGGTACAACCGTGAGAGTCGGTAACAGTAACCCTGTAATCGGTTGTAACAGCAGGGCTTACAGTAACCGAAGCCGTTGGATAGGATGATCCGTCGGTACCCAGCCATGCGTAGCTGTAGTAAGGAACACCTCCCAAAACTGAAGCACTAAGTATGGCATCCTGCCCTATACAAATCTGACGTCCGGTAGTGGCCTGCAGAATAATTCTATCAGGCTGTGTTATAGTGATTGGTACTTCGATACGGCAGAAGTGAGCATCGATAACAGTAACCGTATACACGCCTGCAGCATCTACCATGGTCATGTCATTATCTCCATTAGGCCATAAATAATTATAAGGTTCGGTGCCTCCCTGAACATAAATAGTTGCCTGACCATCGTTATATCCATAACACGAAGCCGGCTCAGTATGAACTGAATAAGTGATTTCGTCAGGTTGGGTTATCACAAATACACTATTGGTGGAACATCCGATATTATCGGTAACAGTAATGGGATATATTCCGGCACATAAACCATTATAAACATGGGTTGCACTTCCCCAGCTATATTGCAAAGGAGGAATACCACCCAGCATCACCAATTCAGCACTTCCATCACAAGAGTTAAAGCAACGGTTGTGCTGCAACAAAATAGTATCAATAATCAACTCGGGACTTACGGTAACGGTCATAGTTGCAGTATTGCTCAGGCAGCCATGGCTATCTTCAACATAAACACTATAGGTAGTGGTAACATGGGGTACCGGAGTAATATTGCTGGGACCCACTTCGAAACCGGTGCCACTATCCCAGTTGTATACATAACCGGGGGTACCACCCATTACCTGAGTTGTAATTGGAGCCGTTGCCCATTCACAAATTGCAAAATCATTCGATATACTGATCAGCAATTCATCGGGTTGATTTAACTGGAAGAACTCAACTACCTGACACTGATTGGCATCTACCACACTTACAACATAATTGCCAGCTGACAAACCCACCCGAACAGGGTCGGCAACACCTATATCATTCCAGATGTACATCAAGTTTCCGGTTCCGCCAGTAGCTGTAACACTTATTGTTCCATCGCTTGAATTATAACAGGTAAGGTCGGTGGAAGCGGTATTTGTGACCACCAATTGCAATGGTTCTGTAATTGCAAAGTTCTGTCCGGTAGTACAGCCGTTCTGGTCGGTTACTGTTATACTATAGGCACCTGCACACAGATTGTTCCATTGCGGTGCACCTGATGCCCATGAGTATGTGTAAGGAGCTGTACCACCTTGAGCCAGAATAGAAGCACGCCCTGCACAACTCTGATAACAAGGATCGTTAACAAGAGTTAGGTTATGTGTCAATAATGCCGGCATAATAATGTTACTAGTGGTAGTAGTAGAAGTACATCCATTCATCACAACTTGAAGACTTACTGTATGAGAACCAGCCGCTGACCATGTGAGTTGATAGGGGCCGGCACCACTTCCACTAAGTACCTGAGCACCGCCAAAATCCCAGTTATAAGTAGCCGTTGCTCCTCCATTGCCCGTATAGGTAACCGTAGTAGAATTCCCGAAACACGGAATGGGTGTCAGAGTAAAAGTAGAGGTTGGATTCTGATTAAAAGTAATTTGTATTTGATCGGTAGAGGAGCACGACGGAGACATGTTTTGCTCGTATAGCTGAAATACATAGGTTCCGTATGCCGAAACTGTAACTGTTGCATTGGGAGAGGTCTGATTAACCCAGGTAGCCGTTCCGGGGCCACTCACCATAGTCCAATTAGCCGTATTACCTGTAGTGATTGTACCATTGAATGTGTATGAATTGGAGCATACCTGGTTATCGGTTCCTGCATTGGGGATTGGAAATACGCAACAAAGCGGATTGTCAAAATCACGTACTGTTACCGAAAGGGTAGTATCGTAGGTACAACCAAAATTATCGGTAACCGAAAAGGTATAAACTTGATTACCAGGTGTATTGGGATGGGCAGTAGCATTTCCACCCGAATTGGTATCGATCCCGTTTCCAGTCCAAACAATATCAGGATTTGCATAGGTGTGATTAATTGTCCACATATTTCCGGGCATAATCGCATTACTGAAATTCAGGGAAACCGAAAACAAAGTACCATCATCAGAACCCCAATCATCAATAATCACTACGCACCATTCTCCATTAATTGGACATCCTATAAGGTCGGCAAAATTTCCGGTAGGCAAGTAAGTACCGGCTGGGAGAGTTCCTCCAACAGCATCACACCAATCGGTATGACATTGGGTTCCACTCATCGACCAGCAGTAATCGTAACCGGTGCCTGGGTTGCAATTATCATTGTGATCGGGTGAACCGAAATAATCTCCGGAACAGGGATTGCTGGTACTATAGTAATTGATTTCAGCCTGCTGTCCGTTAGGGCATTGAATGTAAATCCAAACGTCAGCAATCCAGGAATGTTCAATGTTCATGCAAACCGATTCTAAATCGCTGGCGCTCGTAATTGTTTGCCCTGGCTGAAATGCATTAATTTCCCAACAAAAATCCTGGGTAACACCCTGATCGTCAGTGATACACTCCTGCACTACCTGCGTATCAGCAACCGACATTATCCATTGATTTGTGGCTACACCACCCGTGAAATTTACCGCTTCACCCGGACATACAATAGTCTGATCCTGAGTAACATTTAAAAAATCCGGTGTAATCGAGACCCTGACTCGAAGCTCACCGGTATATATTTCGGTACACCCATTCGCATCAATTGCAGTTAAATTAATAAAATACCCCCCCGATTGCGTAAATGTATGCGTTAATGTTGTCATCCCAACTCCATGGAACTCTTCAGGAGCACCGTTTGAACTTACTGACCAGTACCAATGGGTAGTTGCATTCGATTGGGTATAATTTGCGCCACTGTTCGGATAAGTACCATTTGCGGTAAATGTAATCGTTTCACCCTGACAGATATCAATCCATACCGAATCCACGTTGGTAAGTGGCGGGTTTGTACCAGTAATATTAATTGAATAATCCTGACAAGGGAATCCGCAAGAAATGGTAGCAGCCCAACCGGCATTACTAATAGAGCCGTCGGAGATGAACCGGAATGTCAGGCAAGTACCGCCAACCGATTCAAAACTTTGACCATTAATACTAGTACCTGAAGCGTCAACAACCAAAGTTGGACTAGATGTATTCGGGCCATTATAGATGGTCAATTCGTCAAACCCAGATTCAGTATTAAAAGAGGTGAATGTAACTATAACTGATGCCCCGGGCTGGTTACTACAAATTGTAAAAGTATAAGACTCGTTTGTGTTATACGTCCCGCTGGCACCCCCAGAATCATAGAATGTTCCCGAACAGGTACTTACCGTACCCCCCTGGCTCATCAGGTAAGTTTGAGCACTGGCTAGCCCTGAAATCAATAACAAGGCACCCAGTAATAAACCAGATAATCTTTTCATATTTAATTCTGATTAAATTCTTTGTTGAGCTGCTTCAACGAGGTAAACGATATCACCTTACCGGTGTTACCAATGCGGTACACATTGGCTTTATCGTACAACCTGTCGAAATTGAAAAGCATAATATTTACATTTGATTCGTCAATATCGGCAACTGCCAGGCCTATCGTTTTGTCGGCTGTATTCAGATAATACAACACAGGCAGGCTAGACGCTTTTTCGACTCCAACATCTGAAATTGTGTAACCAAAATCAAGTTCATAGTTCATGTAAGCAATCGCATTGGGATCGCTGTTCATTATATTCTGAATATATTCAGATGAATAGCGTGCATAAAGACGGTTGTCAGGAACCACATCGCCTGAACTCTGGGCAAAAGTATTCACCGAAACAAGGGCGAATAAAATGATTGCAAAATACTTCATAATATCAGTTTTATTTCAAGACGTTAATATTCTAAAATGGTTTGCTCAAAACAGAAAAAACCAATCTTGTAAATGTAATTTTTTTTTCATGATTATCAAAATGAAATTGCAGGGATAAATCGAGTGAATTATAAATGCATAACTCATTGTTTACATGGTACTTACAAAACACAATTAACAATTTAAATAAGTAACTGCATTAGTAGACGGTTTGAATAATGGAGCTAAAAACGAAAATATTACATTAAGGCAAGTTTACCTCAACAACCTTACAACACCTGATTTCTTGTAGGTAATGTTATTCAGGTCTTTAAACTCACAATACCAGGTATACAAACCAACCGGCAGGTACTTATCACCGGCCTGACGATTTCCGTTGTCGGTACCATCCCAGGCTCCGGCACTGCAGCCATTACAACCCACTTCAGGATTGAAATATTCGGTATAATACACTCGGTTACCCCAACGGTCGTAAACACTGAGGTTAAATACATTAGGATCAATTCCGTTACCACAAAGCCGGAAGCAATCGTTAATGCCATCTCCGTTAGGTGTAAATGAGTCAGGGGCATAAATTGTTATCAGGTTCTCAATAATCACAGTCCGTCGGGTGGTATCTTTACAATTGTGCTCCGAAACAGCAATCAACATCACTTCAAACTCACCGGGGAATACGTACATGTGCCGCGGGTGAACAAACAGAGAACTGTCGCCATCACCAAAATACCAATAATAACGCATTGCATATTGCGAATAGTTGGTGAATTTTATTTCGGAATCCAGCATGGTAGCAATCTCAGGTTCAAGAACGAAACTTGCCGATGGCTTTGGATATACCGTAATCATGTTCGATATGGTTCTTGAGGTTTCGCAACCATACGGTGTGCTTACCGTGAGCGATACCGTGTATGTTCCCTGATCTTGATACAAGTGAATCGGGTTCTTAATGTCAGCAAAATTGCCATCACCAAAATTCCAGTAATACGAATTTCCTTCAACCTCAGTGATTTCGCTAAATTGAATCAGTCCCGGGGCGCAAGTTTCAACAACATCTGAAACAAATTCGTTTTCGGGATATGGAATTACTGTAATCGTTATGGAATCATGCACCGAAGGAGACCCACACATATCGGTTGCCTCAACATAAAAAGTCTGTGTAAATACCGGCCTAACCGTAAACGGAGATCCAACAATGGTTCCATCCTGCAAAGTAATCACATAAGGCCCGCCATTACCACCCTGCACATCAACAAACACAATGGCATTTTCGCCCTGACAAACCGTGTCGGTACTGGTTGTTACAGATCCGATGGTAATTGGAGGATGAACATTCACCGTTACGGTAGCAATATTTCCGAGACAACCATTATCATCAGTAACGGTAACCGTGTAGGTAGTCGTAGTATCAGGCGACACATGGAATAAGTGTAAATTGCTAGTGGAACCATCGCTACCTGTCCATGCAAAGTTATAATAAGGCATTCCACCACCAGCTTGTGCAGCCACAGTGGCTGTTTCGCCGATACAAATTAAAGGGTCAGGCCAGGGTTGAACAACCACAGGGGCAGGTTCTGTAATAGCGAAAGGCACCTCGATCCTGCAACTGTGTGCATCGGTAACGGTCATCACATAATTACCGGCAGCCATGCTAACCGAAGAGGTAGTCTCATTGTTTGGCCATACATAGGAATACGGGATTGTTCCGCCAGTTATTACCACTGCGGCAGTCCCACTGGCTGAATCGTGACAAAGTGCCGGAGTTGTTTGCACGGAATAATTCAGGGTATCGGGTTCGGTAATCACAAAATGGGTAAACGCAAAACAACCTATTCTGTCGGTAACTGTAACTGTATAAATACCGGCACACAAATCATTAAATATATGGATTGGCGATCCCCAGCTATAGGTAAGAGGCGGGATACCTCCCACAACTGTCAGCTCAGCACGTCCGTCGCAGGAATGATAGCAGCGGTTATGGGTTAAATCTACATTGGTAATCTGAAGCAAGGGACTTACGGTGATTGTCATGGTTTCGACATTGCTCATGCAGTCGTGCTGATCGACAACATATACTGTATAGGTAGTGGTTGTATCAGGTGTTACGGAAAGAACTGCCGGTCCTTCGATAAATCCATTACCGGTATTCCAAAAGTAGTGGTACTGTAAAGTTCCTCCCATGGCCTGTGCATTCACCATAACGTTCTGTCCTTCGCATATCGACATACTGGGCGAAAGCATTACCTGAAGTTCGGCAGGTTGTGTAAGCTGAAACATCTCAAAAAGGCTGCAACCATTGGCATCTTCAACTGTTACCGAGTAATTTCCGGCAGCCATCCCATTGCGGACAGGAGAATTAGGACCATTATCAATCCAGATATAGTCATAGGGAGGTACTCCGCCCGAAACGGTAATGCTCATCATACCATCGTTGGCCATATAACACGACAGGTTTTGATAGGTCGTATCATCTTTGACAAGTTCGGTTGGTTCGGCAATGGTAAAGCTCACCACCGATTCGCAATCGTTGGCATCGTTCACAGTGGCAATATAATCGCCTGCACATAAATGGTCGAGGAAATTAGACGAGGAACCCCAGTGGTATTCATAGGGTGGTGTTCCTCCAAGAACGTTTAATGTGGCAGAGCCATTACACATTTGGTAGCAAGGGTCATCAACAACAGTGGGATTGGCGTCTAGCACCGGGGGTGTATATAAGGTAACGGTGGTAACTTCCGAAACACAGGTGTGTTCGGTTACCTGTAAACTCATAGTATGATTTCCGGAATCAGTCCAAATGATATGGTATGGGCCCTGGCCACTTCCATCCTGAATGGTACCTCCGGCGAAATCCCAGGCATAGGATGCTGCTGCCGTGGCATTACCGGTGTAGGTAATCGTTGAAATATCTCCTGCGCAAAGCACCGTGCTTGCTGCAAAAGTACTCTGCGGCACCGGCCAGAACGAAATCTGTACTTCATCACCCACATTACATGCCGGCGACATATTTTGCTCATTAAACCTGAAAACATACACTCCGTAGGCTGAAACGGTAACTGTAGCATTTGGCGAAGTCTGATTCGCCCATGTTGAGGTTCCCGGCCCGCTTACCTGAGTCCAGTTAAATGTATTTCCTGCCGTGTATTCCGGGTTAAAAGTGTAGGTATTGGTGCAGACCAACTCATCGGGTCCGGCATTGGGACTGGGCATAACACAGCAACTCGGGTCGTTGGGTTGTAAAACAGTGATATAAATGGTGGTATCGTAGCTGCAACCAAAATCATCGATAACGGTAAAGGTATATCCCTGAGAACCACTGACGGTTGGGTAAGCAATAGCATTGGCACCATTTCCCGGCTGAACCCCATTGCCTGTCCACACGGCATCGTTCATATCGTAGGTGTTGGTTATGTTCCATAGGTTAGCCGGAATTAAATTGGCCGCAAAATGCAGCTGCCACGAAAATATGTAACCATTATCAAGACCCAAATTATCGGTAATATGAATCGTCCATGAACCATTCAGGGGGCAACCGATAAGATCAGACCAGTTCCCATCTATCTGGTAAGTACCGGGGTTTAGCTGATACACTCCGCTGCTCACATGCCCCTGTGGGTCGGTGTAGGTACTGAGATATGTCCAGTTCGTTGATTGATCAATCGGTCCTGATGTTGATGTAGGCGACCAACAGTAATCGAACCCGATACCCGGTGAGGTATTACTGCTGCTGCCGTCGATGGGTAAATCGGTACCCACGGGCTGTCCGAGTATTGTTCCATTACCCCCCTGTTCAAAAATTGTCATGGTCTGGCCATTCGGACATTCAATCTCCATATCGAGGTCACCCATGTAGGTATGTTCCATGTTTACACAAATGCTTAAAATATCGGATATGCTCGACACTACAGCCCCCGGTTGAAAAGTTCCGTTGGTGATGGATGTCTGATAGTGAACGCCACTCCCATCCGGCAAAAAAGTAACACCGGCTACCTCATCCTGAAATTCTTCTTCCCAGGGAACCGGAGTAACCACACCGTATAAATGCACTATTTCGTTGGGGCAAACATTGTTTTCCAGGATGTAGCTTCCCGTAAAAACCGGGTCAATCGAAACCCTGACACGATAGGCTTGCGTAATCATTTCGCCACATCCAACAAGGTCGGTAGCCGTGAGATTAATATGATATCCACCGGAATTATTAAAAGTATAAGTGAGTGTATTCATGCCAACACCCGAGAAATTTTCCTGATTACCACCATTTACTATAGACCATGTCCAGGTTAGGTTTGCATTGGTTTGCACATAATTAACCCCACTGTTTGGGAAAGTACCTCCAGCCGTAAACTGGATTGTCTGACCCTGACATACATCAATCCACAGTGAATCGGAGTTGGTAACCGGGGGTGTACTTCCCGTTATTGCAATGGAGTAATCCTGACATGGGAAACTGCAGCTCACCGTTGCAGCCCAACCCGTATAAGTTACGGAACCATCGGAGGTAAACCGGAAAGTTAAGCATGTACCGGTCGAAGTATATGACATACCATTCAAAGTCGTTCCCGAGCCATTGGTTACCAAGGCAGGGCTTCCGGTGTTCGGACCATCGTAAATACTCAGGTAATCCCATCCGGTTTCTAACTGAAAGGCTGTGAAGTTCACCATAATATGGGCACCCGGCAGGTTACTGCAAATGGTCATGGTGTAGTTTTCACCATTTTGATAGGAGCCAGCACTCCCCCCAGAATCGTAGAACGTACCGGCACAGGTATTTACCGTTCCACCTGAACTAATCAGATAAGTCTGCGAAAAAAGGTTTATTGATAAACCCAGCAGTACAAAGCAAGTGATAAGTATTCTGTAATTCATATCAGGTTCTTTCAAAATCAAAATTAATAAGTCAACAATAGCTCTTTACGGTTCAATGACGGTAAAAAACTGCATTGGTTTGCTACCGCAAGTAGAATCGTGCTAAAATAATAAAAAAAAACAGGAATTTGACGAATTCCTGTTAAATATTACATTCAGAAAACTGTTAATAAAGCTTGCGGCTTGAATAATTAATTTTCAAAGCACTGGCTTTACGCAATTCCTGTTTAATATCGGTTACAATTCCCATTTTGGTGTCTTTATGTACTTTCAACGAAGTTGTCATGTAAGGAATTTCAGCTTCATCGCGTTGTTCGCGTTCAGCAATAATATATTCTCTGATATCGGTAACCGATGCAAACGAAGAATTCAATTGAATTCTGGGTTCTGTTCCATACATTGTTACATATTGCTGTCTGGGTTTACCAACGTAAATATAACTTACCAGCGATTTCTTTTCCAGCTTTTTAATTTCGGTGGCTGCCGGCAGGTCTTTTGCACTTACGTCAACTTTTAGTTCCACTTCACGCATAACAGTGGCAACCATAAAGAAGAACAGAAGCATGAAAACAATGTCGGGCAGCGAAGCTGTATTAATAGCCGGCTGACTTTTCTTTTTACCTTTATTGAATTTCGACATATTAGTTTCCTCCTATATTTTTAGGTTCTGCTTCCGAGATACGTTGCGGGTAAAGTGTTTTTATTCCTTCCTGCTCATACTCGGTTAAGTCGTCGAATTTGGGTTTCCCGAAATATTTCATTGCAGCTTCGTCACGTACTTCGTTGAATGCGGCTACCAGTTCGTTTTGAACTAAAATATACACGCCATACGAAGTACCTCTGTCGTTCTGCAACGAGATGACACCCTTAGGAATTCCGACTTCCTTATTAAGCTCAGGAATAAACTTATATTCTTTCTCGGGAAGATCTTCATCATCAAATTCGTTTTTAATGAACTCTTTTGCAGCTTCGCGCAAATTATCTACGTTCATCGGCCGATTCCGGAAGAGAATCTGATCCTGCGAGTTTATTAACACAACGCAAACATTTCGCTTCTTAATATCAATATCAACTTTTTCTTTGGGTTCCTCAGGCATGGGTGGCAATTTACGGGCGATACCCGTATCAACGTCCATGGTGGTGGTAACCAGGAAGAATATCAGCAGAAGGAAGGCGATGTCGGCGAGCGATCCCCCGTTTATTTCAGGTGCAACACGTCGTGCCATAATTTAAATTTTATTTATTAATATAAGCACTGCTATCTCCAGATTTTCGAAATTTCGGAATAGATAGTCATCACAATGGCCGCACCGAAAATGATATATGTCGAAAACAAGGCTGTATCGACCCATTTAACCATACGTGGGGTCATTTCGATTTTATCGGAACCGACAAAAACCGGGATAGTATCGGATGCCATTAAAAAAGCCACAATAATCACAGCAGCAAAAGCCACTACCGAAACAATGCTTTTAACTGCATTGCGGGGTTCTGTAATAAGGGTGTGAACAAATTTATAGAGAGAGAATATCACTATTAATCCTACGCTTACAAAGAAAAGACCAATAGTAAAGTTCAGAAAACCAGCAGACCAGTTTCCGGCAATAGTCGAAACGGCAAGCTGCTTTTCGGTAGAAGAAAGACCATCAATTTTTGCCAATTCTGTATCAAGCCCCGGGGCATCTTTCAGAAAGAAAACAAAGGCAAGTATGGCACTCAGTCCGAGTACCACAAAGCCGATTATTTTCACGGCATTTTCAAATTTTAAAAGTTTCTTAAACATGGGTTATGCTTTTTTATTGTATTCAACCAAAATGTCAATCAACGAAATGGAAGCATCTTCCATATTGTTAACAAGGGTGTCGATTTTACCAACGATATAGTTGTAGAAAACCTGTAGAATCATAGCCACAATAAGACCACCTACAGTAGTGATAAGAGCAACCTTGATACCTCCGGCAACCAATGATGGATTAATATCACCGGCAGCTTCAATGGCATCGAAAGCGGTAATCATACCGAGTACTGTTCCAAGGAACCCTAACATAGGAGCCAAAGCAATGAACAAAGCAATCCAGGTAAGGCCTTTTTCCATAAGTCCCATCTGTACACTACCATAAGAAATAACAGATTTCTCAACTACTTCGATACCTGAATCGTATCTGTCGAGTCCCTGATAGAAAATGCTGGCCACGGGGCCTCTGGTGTTGCGGCAAACTTCTTTAGCAGCATCAATGCCACCTGTTTTCAGTGCATCTTCAACCTTTTCGAGCAACTTCTTTGTGTTAGTGGAAGCCATGTTCAGATAGATAATTCTTTCGAAAGCAATGGCAAGACCCAGAATGAGTGCTGCAAGTACCAAACCCATAAACATAGGTCCACCTTCGATGAACTTGATTTTAAGTTGTTGGTGAATTGGCTTTTCTTCGGCAGCGGCATCGGTTTTTGCTGCTGCTGCATCAGGTTGGGGCGCAGCTACCTGTTCGGTTGTTCCACTTGTTGCTGTATCACCATTGTCCTGGCCCATAACCAACGATGAGGCCGAAAACATCAGCATTCCTGCCACAAAAAATAACGCAATGATTTTTTTCATTTTTTCTTAAAATTTTAATTTAACTATTCTGATATTTCAATGTTACACTGTTGCATTATCGGCTGGTGCGGAGAGAGTGGGATTCGAACCCACGATACCCTTTTGGGGTATACACACTTTCCAGGCGTGCGCCTTCGACCACTCGGCCATCTCTCCAATGCACTCGCGCAAAATGCTCCGCAAAGTAATAAAATTTTAGTTTGACAACAAAATTATTAGAAAATAATATTTGAGTTTTAAACGTGATTTATTTAAAAATAGTATTGCGAAAATACAAAATCAAATTCTAAAGAATTCCAATGCATTCCGCGTGGTTCTCTCACATACTTCCGTATAGTTCATTTCCTTCAGGCTGGCCATTTCGGAGGCAATAATCGTAATATAAGCCGGTTCGTTTCGTTTGCCCCTGTAGGGAACCGGAGCCAGGTAGGGGGCATCTGTCTCGAGCATCAGAAAATCTAAAGGAGTTCTTTTCACTACTTCGCGAAGCCCGGCGTTTTTGAAAGTCAAGACCCCACCAATGCCTAACAAATATCCCTTGTTTATAATTAACTCCGCCTCGGCGGGTGAACCCGAAAAACAATGAAACAATAAGCGGGGTGCTTTACTGTGGTAGGCATTCAAAACATCCCAAATCTCAGCAAACGAATTTCGCATGTGTATAACCAAGGGCAAATCAAATTGCAAGGCAAGGTCAATCTGCTCCGCAAAGGCAATCTGTTGCTCTCTTTCATAACTCCTGTCCCAGTACAAATCGATTCCGGTCTCGCCAATAGCAATAATTCGTTTATCGGATACATGAATTGAAACATCATCGAGTTCCTCCCTGAAATTGCTTTTTACCGAAGTGGGATGCAATCCGGCCATAGGGTAAATTATCCCGGGGAATTTCGAGCTCAGCGCAAGAATGCTTTGCTGTGTTGATGCATCAATATTGGGAAGCATCATTTTCAGAACTCCTGATTTTATAGCCGCAGCAATTACCGAATCACAATCGGCATCGAATTCCTTCAAATAAATATGTGTATGTGTATCGATCAGCATAACGATTGCAATAATAACACTTTTTGCGCATCAAAGTTTCGCTGCGTAAAAAACAAAGAAGCCCCGAAATCGGGGCTTCCCTGAATATATATTCTTTAGAAATTATACAACACCCTGAGCAAGCATCGAATCGGCAACTTTCACAAAACCACCGATATTGGCACCTTTCACATAGTCGATAAATCCATCTTTTTCCTTACCGTATTTCACGCAGGTATCATGGATCGATTTCATGATGTGTTTCAGTTCTTCATCAACTTTTTCGAATGTCCACGACAGACGCATTGAATTCTGAGTCATTTCGAGACCGGAGGTAGCTACGCCACCAGCGTTGGCTGCTTTACCGGGAGCAAAAAGAACTTTGCTTTCGATGAAGTATTCAACGGCTTCGGGAACGCAAGGCATGTTGGCGCCTTCCGTAATACAGATACAACCATTGGCGATAAGCTTTTTGGCATCGTCGGCATGCAGTTCGTTCTGTGTTGCACAAGGCAGAGCAATGTCAACTTTCTGTTCCCATGGGCGTTTGCCGGGATGGAATACAGCTTTCGGGAAACGTTCGGCATATGGAGCAACGATATCGTTGTTCGAAGCGCGAAGTTGAAGCATAAAGTCGAATTTCTCTGGAGTATTGATTCCATCAGGATCGTAGATATATCCATCGGGACCCGAAATGGTAACCACTTTACCACCCAGTTGGGTAACTTTTTGAACTGCCCCCCAAGCCACATTACCAAAACCGGAAACAGCAACCACTTTATTTTTAAAATCCTGACCACGGGTTTGCAACATATTTTGTGCAAAATAAACACAACCAAAACCGGTAGCTTCCGGACGGCCAAGGGAACCACCCCATGCTGCGCCTTTTCCGGTAAGAACTCCGGTGAACTCGTTACGCAGGCGTTTGTACTGACCGAACATAAAACCAATTTCGCGACCGCCAACACCTATATCACCAGCAGGAACGTCGGTATCTGGACCAATGTGACGGAACAATTCGCTCATAAAACTCTGGCAGAAACGCATTACTTCCATATCGGATTTTCCTTTGGGGTCGAAATCTGATCCACCTTTACCACCACCCATAGGAAGGGTTGTGAGTGAATTTTTGAAAATCTGTTCGAACCCTAAAAATTTCAGAATCGAAAGGTTTACACTGGGGTGGAAACGCAAGCCACCTTTATAAGGTCCAATTGCGCTGTTGAATTCAATACGATAACCCCTGTTTACCTGAATTTCGTTTTCGTCGTCCAACCAGGGAACTCTGAATATAATGGTTCTTTCAGGCTCAACAAGTCTTTCCAAGATTTTTGAATCCCGGTATTTAGGATTTTCTTCCATAAATGGAATCAGCTTTTCAGCTACTTCCTGTACTGCCTGAATAAACTCGGGCTGACCCGGATTTTGGGTTTTAACCCTGTCCATGAATGATTTAACTTTTGCTTCCATGCTTTTTTTGTTTGTTTGAAGTTCTACTTTAAAATAAGTATGCAATTTTAATATTTTTTTTCGGAGAAACCACTATTTAACCATTTTAAACCAGCTTCATATGTTGGCATACAACACTGATTAGCATATACTTACAACTTATTCGAAACTGTTTTACAGCATTGTATGATTAAAGTCAGGATTTTAGACCTTGCGCAAAGAGAATATTTTTCCCGGCAAAGATCTTATTGCACCTTTAAATTCAAGTTCCAATAGTAGTCCGCTGATTTTACCTGTTGTAAAACCCGACTTATTCATCAGTCCGTCGAAATCCACGTACGACTCGTCTTTTAAAATTCGGGTGATTATCATCTCGTCTTCGGTTAACCCCGCCTCAGAAATAAAGTTAATACCGAGCGGTTGATTGGAAGAAATTTCCGGAGGCTTCCATCCGGTAATATATTCAATGTCTTCGACACTTTCGAGCAGGTGTGCGCGGTGCGATTTAATAAGCAGGTTACAGCCATTGCCTCCTATCCGGTCGATATTGCCGGGAACGGCAAAGACATCGCGGTTATATTGATTCCCAAAATCTGCAGTAATCATAGCGCCGCCCTTTCGGGATGATTCAACAACAACAATGGCTTGCGACAAACCGGCTACTATTCGGTTACGCTCAACAAAGTTGGCAGGAGAAATTTTGCTATTGTGGTGATATTCAGTGAGGATAGCGCCATCTGTTTTTATGATTTCGGCTGCAAGATGGGCATGTTCGGCCGGATAGATTGTTTCGAAACCATGTCCGACCACTGCCCATGTTTGTAGCTTGTTTTTAATCGCGGCTTCGTGAGCAGCAGCATCGATGCCAAATGCCAAACCACTAATTACAATGATATCGGGATGTCGTTGAGAAATTTGTTCAACAATATCAGCACAAAATTCTTTGGAAGTACGGCTCGCATTGCGTGTACCTACGATACTTATTTTCTTTTTAGCCTTAAATAAAGGCTTTCCCTTAAAATATAGCAACAGTGGAGCATCTTCGTTCTCCTTCAACATCGATGGGTAATCGCTATCCCAGTATGAAACAAAACCTATTTCGTTGTTATCGGCGTATAGTAATTCGTCGGCTGCATCTTCGATGGCCTGATTACGGTTTTTGATTATTTTATTTACGGCATAATCTCCAATGCCGGGAACTTTTTTTAAAACAGCAGGTTTTTCGACAAAAACCGCCTCAAGGCTACCAGTATAGGCCACCATTTTTTTTGCTGAAATACACCCTAAACCCGGAATCCGTGAAATGGCAATTTTGATAATATCTTCGCTTATTACCGTCATGTAACCAAATTATTGCAAAGGTTGCGAACTAATGAAGATATATTTCACCGATATACCCCAACCCTGCCAATAATGCAGGTTCCCCAATATATTCAGGGCAGGTTTAACATCGAGACCAATACAGAATGGAAATTCGTCAAAGCTGTATTCTGCCCCGACAATCAGGTCAATACCTGCGAGACTTTGATATGAGAAGCCCGGATCATCGGGATACCACCCGGGTATTTTAGTTCCGTCAACATAAGCCGCATGCAAACCTCCACCAACATAAACTGAAAGATTTTCACCGGGTACCACACCATATATATGGTATTCGCCAAGAAGGTAAGCATTGATTCCGCTACGAAAAAACGAAGTATTGTCTTCGATGGCTAGTGGTTTATTATTAAAATGCTTAAATACAACACCTTGCAAATCAGCTATTTTAAGGTCAATATCGTTGTCGTAAATCTGAGCCTTTAAGGGGGTCAGAATATACACAAAAAATATAATCAGGAAAATTATGCGAAACACAATAATCGTGTTTATCTACAACATTGAATCTAAACTGGCAATAAGGTCCTGCTTCTCTCTTTTCTTGAGCGATGACAGACTTACCGGCTTAAACTTTGCGATTCCGTTAGGGGTACGCACATACATAATCACGCTTTCGCGCAAACCCAGTGCTGACTTCTTCACTTCGAATTTTACAAAATCTTTTTTGGGAATTTCGATGGAATAATTCCCACTCGAAAGAGGCTGCAAGGGCATATACCTCAGGATGATCTTACTGGCTTCGTTGTTGTAGAAAATATAGCAATACTTTCGCATAAAAAACAATATTGCCACAATGGCAAAAATAATGGTGCTGATAATTTCAATCATGTGGTTTTTCGAGAAGTTGTAGATAAGGCTTAACACAATAAGTGCCAGATAAACCAGGGTGAACATCATGATTCCCAGCCTGATGCGGGTTGCTACCTCTTTGTTGTTAATTATCATATTTAAATTCCTTTCTTCGTTTAATTTCGCTTGTTATCATTTCAATTTCACGCTTCGACTGTTGCGAAACGCTGGAATTTTCCTCAATACGTCGCATCATATACGGAATGACTTCTGACACTTTACCATACGGAACATACTTCACCACATTATAGCCCTGCGAAGCCAGTGTATTCGAAATATGATCGGCCATACCATATAATTGTGCAAAATAAACTCTTTTATCGTTCTTAGCCAAACCTTTTTCTGTCATTGCAGTCGCCAATAGCTGATTGCTATGTTCGTTGTGTGTTCCGGCAAACAATCCCACATACGAAATATTTTCCAGAATAAGATGCAAAGCAGCATTGTAGGCATCGTCGGTTTCCTGCTTGGTGTTGAAAACCGGTGATTCGTACCCGTGTTTTTTTGCCAGCAGGCGTTCTTTTTCGAGATAGGCTCCACGAACAAGCTTAATGCCGGCAAAAAAACCACCCGCTTTAGCTTTTTCAATCAAATCGCTGACATACTCAAGACGGTCGGTACGATACATCTGTACTGTGTTGTAAAAAACGACTTTTTCACGGTTTAATTCAGCCATTATCTTCCCGGCCATTGCATCCACTTCATCCTGAAACTCATAATCCTCGGCATCGACCAGAACCGAAACACCGCGTTTGGCCGCCTCCCGGGCAATTAAACTGCAATTCTGTTCAAATACAGCCCTGGCGGAATCGCTTTTTTGCCTTAAAATCGAAAGTTGCGACATGTCAGCAATTCCGGTCGGTTTAAAAACCGCAAAATCAATATAGGGGTTATTCGAGGCAAAATGTATACTCCGAATAATTTCATTCAGATTGCCTGATGGTTCAGCGGAACCACTACCCGCTTCCACCGAGTAATCGAGCAGGGATTTAACCCCGGAACTAGCATTTTTTTCAACCACACGGGCACATTCTTCCAATGTTTCGCCTCCGCAAAACTGACGAAAGATTGTGGACCTGAAAAACCACCCAATTGGCAGGTGCAATTTTTGGAAAATCGAAATAAAATGCGTTCCCGCGAAGATTAACACATCGCTCCGGAGCAATCTCAAATAAAAACGCTTGGTTTTTAGGCTCCGAAGGGGGGTATTCGCATAGGCTATTTCTGTTAATTCAAAGTTCATAACTTATGTTAATAATGTGATTTTAATTTGAATTTCAAACACTTAACAAGATTTTTATTAACATTGTTTTATTTTTTTTGAGATTTTTTTTTCATTTTGTTATGTTAATTTAAAAATATTTGCTTTTTTTGTAAATATAATTTATTCGATTAATTTTGTTTAATTGATACCGAAAGTAAAATGCCTATGAAATCAAAGAATTTTACCAGTTTAATCCTGCTGACACTTGTTGTTGTACTTCCAATGCTAAGCGGTTGCTTCAAAAAAGGCAGTGAAGATCCTTTCTTTTCGATGTACACCCGCAAAGCCAGAATTACAGGCCTGTGGACGGTGAATTATGCCAACAGCGATTTGAAAACCATTTATGGTGAGGGTACCACACAGATTCGAACAGTTACCAATGTGAATGGCACAACATGGAAAGAAACAATTTATCTTTTAGGAACCGACAGTGTTGCCGAAACCAAAGGTAAAATAGTTCTCGACAATGCCACCAAACCAAAATACACATACTATTTTGATGAAAACGGTATCATGAATACCATTTATGAGTATGAAATTGTTAAAAATGTATCTAGTCTTGATGAAGATTATGATACCACCATTACCACAACTATTAGGCATGAGTTTTCGGGTACTTGGAATTTTCTTGGAGGAATTGATGACTATAAGAACAAAGAACGTTTGGCTCTTGTAATTCAGGAAGAAAAATACCTGAAAATTGTAACCAAATATACGGTTGCCGAAGATTCCGAGACTCCAGGAGTTACAACTACCACCCGGGAAGCACGAACCATTCGTTATGCAAATGGTGAAATGAGTACCATCTGGACACTGCGTATGCTTAAAAACAAACAAATTATTTTGGATCAGAATGTTAACGACCTTGAGGTATTCACAGATGTTGATGGATCTGGAACTTCTGTTTCAGTTGTTGGTACGAGAACCCAAACTTTAGTGAGAGACTAAAAGAAAAACATTAAAATAAAAAAGGATGGCGACCCCATCCTTTTTTTTATTTCAATAATCTGTAATTTGAATACTGCCCGAAGCGGCTGTTCAGTTTTTTATCGGCAAAGCGTTTAATACGGTCTTTCAATTTGTGGCGGTTAAAAGAAATGTCGTATTCAAACTTCCAGTTTTTACGCAATATCCGTTCAGCCATAACCTGAGGGTGTGTACCCCCGAAAACACTGAGCGCATCGATATTGCCATAATCGAATTCTTCTGCCTTGATTACGTTTTGCTCAACCCAATTGTCGTCGTGCCACAACTTGTTAAAATCAAGCTGCTTCTGCTGCATAGCCCTGGGGTCTTTCACCCAGCCGTAATGATAAATATAGGCATCGATTTGCTTTACCGACAGCACATTGTTGTTTTCTTTGCGAAACCCCTGTGCGTCGCGGTATGAATAAATGGCCGGATTGTTTTTAATTACCCTGATTTCGTAACGGTACCAACGATACGACTCGCCTACGTAATCGTAGGAACCGTAAAAGTGTAGATATTTAAACAGCAGCCCGTCAACCTCGCGATTATGGCAATGTTCTTCCATAGCCTGACGTATCACAGGAATATACTGTTCATGCAGCACTTCGTCGCCCTGAATATAGAAACACCAATCGCTGTCGGCAGCCACAGCCCTGAATGCTTTATCGGTTTCTACAGCCAGCACACGACCACCTTCGCGAAGGTTGTCATCCCAAACCGTATCAATGATACGTATCTTTTCCGGACAGATTGACGTTATGAGTTCCCGGGTAGCATCATCGCTGTTTCCCACGGCAACCACAAATTCGTCAACCAGTGGTAATACCGATAGTATGGCTTCCTTTACAGGGTAGTCGTATTTTATTGCATTTCTGATAAAACTAAAACCACTAACTTTCATCGCTTGAAATTAAATTATTTCATCAACAAGCGTCGAAAAGCTCAACGCCGGTTCAATTTCCCAAAAATACTCAGATTTCAATTCATCCGGCTGTATATTTATTAAATCTTGCTGACTGAATACCGTAAATTTATGCTGCGTACTAAAATAATTTGCCAGATATTCCTGCTCCGATTGTCCCGGTGTAGGAACCAAAATCGCTTTTCGGCGCAGTGCAGCCAAATCCATCAGGGTGGAATAACCACTTCGGCAAATAATTGTGCCGCAAACAGAAATGAGCTGACTAAGTTCGGTTGCGCCGGCAACATCAGTCACGTGAAACCCATTGGGATAATCCCGCTTCTGTCGTAATTGTGTTGTTCCCCTGACTAAAAACACATTTTTCTGCGTACCACTAAATACTTCGACCAGCAAATCTTCGAAAATACTACGTTGTGGCTCGGGACCCGAAAGTAACAATAACACATTACGATTATCTGGACACTGGGTGACAGGTACAGTCAGGCGACTTAACCACCCGATGTAACGAGAGTGAAGCGGTATATTGCCGTGCGACAATAAGCCTGAAAGATTCGTAATGCCATCCACATCGGGAATAAGGCAAAAATTGTATTTATTAATCAGGCGCAGATGTATGCGTGCCGCAAATTTCGACAATAGATTACACGAAGACCCGGCTAACGGAAAAACCTGATGAGTAACATATATATTTTTACATGCCTTGTGGCGGAAGTAAAATCTGTTGTCCGAAATAATTGTATGAATATGATAAACATGCACCGCCTTCGCAATGGAAAATTTCTGAAACCATAAGCTTGTAAGTACACGCGGAATTTGGGCAATCAGACATAATAACTGATTATTACCGGAAGAATATCTGATTACCGGACCTTTGAATTCCAGTACAGGGACATTATCGAAAACCGATTTAAGCAATTGCAACGAATTACCATTGCCTGCCAGCACTATTTGGTGACCACAGTTTCTTAAATATTGTATTACGGGAATCATGCGAGTGGCATGCCCTATACCCCAATCGAGAACACCTATAAGAATATTTTTCGGGGCATGGCTCATGGCGTAAACACCACTTCGAAGCCTTCAGCCCTAAGATGTGTAGCAATAGCCCCGAGCTGAACAGGGTCGATTTTTTGAAGACCGGTACCGGGAGTATCACGGTCGAGCGAATAAATTACAACCTGTTCAGGCTGAATCCGTTTGAGCGCAGCAATATAAGCATCAATTTCTGCAGGCAGTGTATTATCGATTTCGACACCCTTGTGCTCGCCCCTGAAAAACATGGTCTGAATAATCTTGCGTCCGGGGAAAGCAGCAATATCGTCAATAATATCTTCGATTGAAGTATTGTCAAAATTCTGATTTATCAATTCATAACTCCGTGGAATTGCCGTATCAAGCTTCAGCATGGCCACATCGGCCAGACAAAGAGCCTGAGTAACACGATTCAGGTGAAGCCGGGTTGCATTGGTAAGCACTGCAATTTTAGCATTCGGAAAAAAACGGTCACGCAGCTGTACCGTGCCTAGCACAATATCATAAAAATCGGGATGAAGGCTGGGCTCTCCGTTTCCGGCAAAGGTAATGGCATCGATTGTGCGCAGCATAGCAGTTTCTTTTTGAAGCACATTTTCGAGTTGGGCAATGATTTCTTCCGGTGCCGGATATACATCGCTAGCATCAAAACGGGTTGTCCAGCCACATTCGCAATAAATACAATTGTAATTACACCATTTGGCATTCAGAGGCAACAGGTTAATGCCCAACGAACGACCCAGCCGCCTTGATTGCACCGGCCCGAAAATCAAATCGTGAAAAAGAAAACCGCCCATACTATTGTACCTCTCTTTTGTAAAAAACAAATCCGTTCTTTTCTCCGATTACAGTCAGCTGTGGGTATTCAACAACAATTTCATCTTTCTTGGTGTTCTTACTTATAAAATAAGCCGGCTTGTCAAGCCTTGCCCAAAGCAGTAAATTCTTATCGCGTGCCAAATCGCTGCGGGGTTCCGGCTTGTTAAAATAATACAAATCGGCGTACGACTTATAGCCCAGCGTAGCCACATAACAATCGTTTTCGGGCAAGGATTTAAAAAATTCGACTGCAGCTTTTTGTGAATACTCCTCGGCACGGGGAACAAACATCACCATAGCCCCCATGTTGAACAAGGTCATGGCAACAGCCAGAACAATGACGGCAAGCTTTCGCTTATTGGAATTTACAACGCACACAAAACAAATTACGCCCACTAACAAGATTAACGAAACGGCCCATTCGAAACCCAGCCAATTTCCATCAGCCTGAAGGTTCCCGATTGCAAAGGCATCGCTAACAATGTTCCTGTCAATAATCAGGGATTTTATTCTGTCGATTTGAGAAAACACAGCCAGTCCAATCGCAAAAACCGTAGCTACAAAAACGAGCAATACTTTTTCGAATACCCTGAGCCGGTCTTTTGATGAAAGCTGTCGATATATTTGCAGTGCAGCCAGAAAACTCAACGGGAAATAGCACATCGATGAATAATGTACTATTTTGGTTTCGACCACGGTGAACAATACCAGCACAACGCAAAAAACCACAATCATCCAGCGACGCACATACAACACCGGATCTGCTGAATCGTAGCGGTAGAAGAAACTTCGTAGCGCCAGCACCGAAGCAGGAAATACACCGACAAACAAAATCACAAAATGGTAGAGTAAAAAGCCACCATGGCCGGCATCTTCGGTAGCAAACAAACGTATCTGATACACAATAAAATCCTCGATTACCGACATATTACCATTCAACATCTGCATAATAAACCACGAGCCGCCGGTTAGTCCAAAAGCCAGCACAAAAAACAACAGGTGTTTCCATCTGAAATACATTTCAGATTTCCTGATGATTAAAACAATGAGGTAGGTCAAGGCGAAAATCAACACGGCTACAGGCCCTTTAATGAGCATTGCCAATCCTAAGAAAAAACCTGACAACACCGGAAACAACGACTTATTCCCTTTGAATTTTCCGCTATATAGAATAATGTACCACAAACTGATAAAAATAAATGTATTGAACCATGGGTCGATGATTCCCGACTTAAAATAAAAGAAAGGCAACAACGAGCACGCATAGGTCAATGCCCAGACAAAGCCAAATTTTTCGTTAATCAGCCTTTTGCCGGAATAAAACAGAAACAACAGAACCACAATTCCACACACCACATTCGGAAAACGAGCTGCAAATTCGTTGACACCAAACATTTTCATTGATGCTACCTGCATCCAGAAAAACAACGGAGGCTTTTCCCAAAATATTTTATAATCAATCTGAACATCAAGATAATTGCCCGTTACTATCATCTCTCTCGATGATTCAGCAAAGTTTATCTCGTCCCAATCAAATAAATGAACATCACCATTGAAGGGGACAAAGAAAAGCAGCCCAAATGCCAATAAAATAATCGGCTTATGCCATGTTGTTACGAAGCTTTTGAACATAATCTGAAAATTGACTTGCTCCAACCATCCGGGACAAATTTAAAAACTAACACTGCGCAAATAAGTACAACCAAAACTCCAAGTACTGAACCGGCGTAGACATCTGCAAAAAAATGCTGTGACAGGTAAATACGTGAGTAAGCCATCACCAGCGCTGCAATAAAACACAATATCCTTACAATAATGCTACGAGACAACATAGAAACACTAAACATAAGAACAAAAGCAGTGGTAGCATACCCCGATGGAAAGCTAAACTGGCTATAAAAGTCAATGCCCTGCACAACATTTAACTCAGGCATTTTATCGAAATAATACGATGGTCGCATGCTGCCAGCAAAAACAAAGCGTTTCAGAAGCTGGGCAAGTAATCCACTCACAATTCCCGAAGAAGCCGTAACAATGGCACACCGAACATTTATAAGAAGCATCAACAACACCACAACAACAACCGACCATCCCGAAGCCATCCAGGTAATCGTCTGCATGGCAAGGTCAAGTATCTGTGTATGCACGGCATTTAAAGCAACATGCAGGCCCAGTGTGTCAAAAGAAAGCATAACGACGCAGCCGGCAATTAGCCAAACCAATGTCAGCAACAAGAAAATGCGATTATTTTTAATGATATCAGTCACTGTGCAAAATTAACACTGTTTTACAATTAAACTATAATAATCGTTTGGTTGAACTTGCTTCAGTCAGCCTGCATTGTACGGTATCGACATTGGTAATTAAAACTATACCCGGTTTTGAGCCCGGCTTAAAGCATCCGAATTCATCTTCGAGCCCTAAAGCCCTGGCGGCATCAGAAGTACACCAGCGCAAGAGGCTGTTGAGGCTGATATCCGCATAGTTATTTTGCAGCGTTTTCAATTCTTCGATAAACGACAAACTATGATTGCTGGCCGGGGAATCGGTACCAATACAAATTTGAGCCGCGTTTTCGACAAACATCGCCGGGTTCGGGAGGCAACCTGTAATAAAATTGTTGCTGTTTGGGCAAAGACAAAAGAATAAGTTTTCCTGATTTTGGGACTGCAAGTTGCGAAGAACATCAGCGGGTAAGCTGGTATTGTGAACGAGCAGTACGTTGCACTGCTGTAACATTGTCTGAATAAATCGCATGACATTCGATATATTTCTCGGTTCCAAATCAGAGGCATCCCATGTTTTCGATAGAAGATCATACAGGAATCCTCTTTGATTTACCAGCATTTCCAATTCGTCGGGTGATTCTAAAAAATGTATACTCCTCAGCGGTGCATGTTCTTCTTCAATCATTTTCAACATTTGTTCAGACACGGAATAAAAAGCATGTGGAGTAAGTGTAGCATTAAGACCATTAACAATAAAATGTTGAACCATAGCAGTTCCGTTACTAAAAACTGTGTCAGCATCCGGTCCCATTTTATCGAAAAGTTCAATCATCGTAAAATATTTTATCCTGCTTTCCACTTTTACGGGCAATGATGATACAGTATTTGCAATATCCACAACAACCGAAACACCCTGCTTATACATGATTGCATCGAGGGTCTTCATGGCTTGCAGCAAGTGCATTTCATCAGGCGGGGTTTGACGAAGCAACGAAAAATCGCGTATAAATCCTGAAAGCATGCCATTGGGTTGTATCTTACGGTGCATCCAGGCAAGCTCCAGATGCTGATGCATATTGAAAAAACCAGGTGTAATCAACCCGCTATAATACTCAAGCGATGGGGTCTCGGAACGGTTCAGGTCATCAACCCCAACAATAGTCCCATCGCCATTGCAGGTCAGAACAGCATTTCGCCTGAAACGAAAACCATCAAAAATCAGATTGGCGGCAATTTTTCTCATTCACTAGTCGTGTTACAGCCTGTCGACAAGATTACTTCCAACCCATCATTTCTGCCTTTTGCTTATTAAGTTTTTCCACAGCTGCAGCATAAATCATTTTGAAGCTGACCATGTCATTCTGGGTATAATATAATACGCTTTCCTGAAAGTGTTTGCTCGTTGTGTTGTGTTTTACAAAAACAGCTTTGTACAACACGGTATCGGTGTATAAATTTTTATCAGGAATAACACCTGAGGTTAAGATTCCGTCAGCAATGTGCAAATCACAAATTATTTCGGTCATTTGTTCCCTGCTAAGAATATTATCGGGCTGGGTTTTAGGTTTTTGTTTTCCGGCACATGCTATTACCATAAAGATAATACAAGCTAAAAAAGGAATCAATTTCGTGCGGGCCATCATTGGGCAACATTTTTAATTTTCTGGTACAATTTCGAAGCAAAAACGAAATTGTTCAATTCGATATTGCCCGAGCTAAAAATATCGTTTTTTGTACCCTGCCACCAGTTTTTCCCTTCATAAATAAAAATTATCTGATCACCGATTTCCATAATCGAATTCATATCATGGGTATTTATCACGGTGGTGATATTGTACTCGAGGGTAAGCTCCCTGATAAGATTATCAATAACAATCGACGTCTGGGGATCCAGTCCACTGTTGGGCTCATCACAAAAAAGGTATTTTGGATTCAGTACAATGGCACGGGCAATGGCAACGCGTTTTTGCATTCCACCGCTTATTTCGGCGGGAAACAATTTGTTTGCATTCTTAATATCGACCCGGTTCAGGCAGAAGTTCACCCTTTCGAGTTTTTCTTTTTTCGAAAGTGGAGAGAACATATTCAAAGGGAGCATTACATTTTCCTCGACTGTAAGCGATGTAAACAGTGCCCCACCCTGAAAAACGAGTCCCATTTCCTGTCTGATTGCTCTTCGTACCGAAAAATCAGCCTTAGAATATTCGCAGTCACCATACCATACTTCTCCCACATTAATGTCATGCAAACCGACAATAGACTTCAGCAGTACTGTTTTACCCGATCCGCTTTTCCCTATAATCTGACTAACCTGACCGGGATTGAACTCTGCAGAAATATCAAATAAGACCTGTTTGCCCCGAAAACTCTTCGATATGTTGCTTACCTTTATCATGTGAGCAATAATTGCGTTAGCACTAAATCGAAAAACAGCACAAGAATGATACTGTAAACTACTGCCCGTGTGCTGCTACGTCCAACTTCGAGCGCACCTCCGTGTGTGTAATACCCGTGATACGCTGAAACCGAGGTAATGATAATGGCAAAGACAATCATTTTAACAATGGAATACGTAACGTAAAAAGGTATAAAATAATAGTGCAAGCCATACAAATAATCAGGCATGGGTACAATGCCGGTAATTAGGGTTAAGGCATAACCACCAATAATTCCTAAAAATATACTTAGCAGGTTAATCAGCGGAAAAGTAATAATAGCTGCAATAATTTTTGGTAAAATTAAAT